>JABSSA010000373.1 GCA_013214665.1 Paracoccaceae bacterium | reverse complement strand
TTCAGCGCCGCTTCACGTCCACCCATGCGTTCGATGAGCGCGGCCTGATCACGAAATGCTTGCCGGTCTGTCGCTTCTGGGTCGCAGATGTTGCGAAGTTCGCGATGCAGGTCTTGGAGGGTGGCCGTGCACGTTGGATCGGTGGCCCTGTTCTCCAATTCTTCTGGGTCTGTCTCCAGATCGAAAAGCTCGTCCTGATAGCCGACATAATGAATGAGCTTCCAACGCCCTTTGCGCAGCATAAATGCCCCGGATACGGATCCAGCGGCATGATATTCAGAAAATGCGATCCGGTCTTTGTCCTCCGGGGCCTGCAGTATTGTGTTGAGATCTGTCACACCGTCAGCGGCATCTATGGTTGCTCCGAAATGCGCAGCAATTGTTTGGGACACATCCAGCAAACTTACCGGGGTCTCGCATGTCCCCACGGGCACGTCCGGCCCAGCCATGATCATGGGAATGGCCGCGCTTTCCTCGTACATGTTGGATTTTCCCCAAAGCCCGCGGGCGCCGACATTGTCACCATGGTCAGACGTGTAAACAATGGTTGTTGTCTCCATCAGGCCGGCATCATTGAGCGCGCCAAGGATTTCTCCAACACTGTGGTCAAGCCATGTGCACAGACCGTAATAGGCCGACATCGCGGCCAAACGTTCTTCTGCCGTTTTGAACTTGGCCTCGCTATCCATGAAAGCGTTTTGCTTTTCGATCCAAGGGTGACGGGCATAGCCTGTGCTTGGATGCTGTTTTACCTCTGGCAACATGTCTGCAGGGTAGAGATCAAAATACTCTTGCGGCACAACCAAAGGAAAATGCGGCGCGACCAAACCGACATAAAGGCACCATGGTTGATCGTCTGACGCGCGTTCCGCGATCCAGGATTTTGAACGTGACACGACGGCGGCGTCATAATCGGTGTATTTGCTGTCACCTGGTCCGATGTAATCGCCCAACATGCGCTTTGGTCCGAGAACTCGCTCGTCTTCTTTACGGATGCTTGCCCAGACCATACCAACGCCACCTGCGACCATCATCGGGATGTGTTCTGCGTCAAATCCAGCGGGGTCTTCTTCGGAACGGTAGTGCAACTTTCCGATACTCTCGACAGGCACGCCTTTTTCCTGAAGCGCGTGCCCCCATCCTCGGATCGCACCGGTATAGGGCATCGCGTTGTCCCAAAGGCGGGTCTGGTGTGGGCATAAGCCAGTGGCAAAGCTTGCGCGCGCAGGAACGCATATCGGGCTTGGCGTATATGCGTTTGTGAAACGTGTCCCTCTTGCCGCGAGGGCGTCTAGGTTGGGTGTTTGTACAAAGGGATGCCCTGCACAGCTCAGCGCCCTTGCCTGATGCTCGTCCGACATGATTACGATGAAATTCGACTGGCTCATTCGAAATCTCGAAACTTTGATGCGGCTTCGATCTTTTGGAGCACACCGAAGAACACTTTGAGCTCTTCGTCAGAAACATCCTCCACCAGATGTTTTTGACGGGCTTCCATGAAAGGCAGCATTTGCGATCTGAGCTTTTCCGCCTTCTTTGTCAGAGTGAGGTGGTGAACCCGTTGGTCATCTTTGTCTGTTTCTGCGCGCAGAAGGCCTTTCTCAATCATCGATTTTATTTTGCGGCTCAGCTGCCCTTTGTCCATCTGCATGAGATCTGCAATCTCGGTGAGCGACGCATTTTCAAGCATTCTGAACGATTGCATGATCCGCCACTCCACGAGGGAAAGGCCAGATTTGGATTTCAAAAGAGCGGTGCCTTGTGCGTTCAAACTGCTTTGCAGCCGCGCTAGACGGAAGGTCACCATGGAGGACAAAGGTCGAATGCCGGATGTATTCTGGGTATTCATGACCTCAAAATCTCCGAAACAATTTGACAAGTCAAATAGTTTGTGGATTCCTTTTCACCAAGTGACTTTGGGAGGAGTTCACATGAGAAAAACTTTGAAAGCGACGGCCGCGGCCGCGCTATTTTCCATCGCCGCCGCAACATCTGCCTTTGCAGATGGGCATGCTTGGGCACCAGAAGGCCCGATCAAACTGATGATCGCCTTTGCCGCTGGGGGTGGCGCTGATACGCAAGCGCGTTTGATCGCGGAAGACATTGAAGCGTCTTTGGGTTGGGAAGTGATCCCGGAGCAGGTCACCGGTAAGGGCGGTGTGAACGCCTTGGTTGCCTTGAAAGATATGCCGGCTGATGGCTCGGCAATTGCGCTCGTTGTGACAGAGTCGCTCGGCTACAATGCTGCGGCAGCGAAAGGTGCGGGGATTGCACCGTCGGATTTCACAGGCCTCACAACGACCGCAGGCTTCCAAATGGCCGTTGTTGCAAAGGCGGACAAGGGCTGGACGTCGTTTGACGACATGATCGCGGCGGCCAAAGATGGTGAGCTTCGTTTTGGCACCATGTCGCAAAAACTGTCGGATTTGGCTTTCCTACTGGGCGAAGCTCAGGGCGTTGATTTCAACATTGTGCAAGTGCGTGGTGGTCGTGCCGTCATGGACGGGGTGCAGGCGGGCGACATGGACCTTGGCTTCATGGCCGGCATTCAAAGCAAGGGCGTCGCAGCGGGCGATCTGGTCAACCTGGCATCGGCGCTGCCCGTGCCGCTAACGCAAACGCCGGATGCACCAACGCTTTCTGATCTTGGTGTCCAGTTTTCCGCCGACGGTTATTTTGTCTTTGTGGCCCCTGCGGGAATGGATGCCGCCGCACGTGACGCCATTACATCTGCCATCGTCGAGTCGACGAACAACGGTAAAGCGTCTGGCATTCTGAAAAAGGCATTCGGCGGCGCGGTCAACATTCAAGGCGCCGAGCTTGACGCTCTGCTTCAGTCAGACTTCGACTCAGCGGGCCAATTGATGGAAGCCGTTCAATAAACCGCTCAATTCAAGGGCCAGCCTATGCAACTCAGATTTTCCCCTGACAAATGGCTGGCCCTTTTCTTTTTGGCTTTTGCCCTGTTTGTGATCTTTGTCTGGGCGCCTTTGGACACAGATACCGGGCTTGTTGAAAAAGTGCGCCGCAAGTTTGTCGTTGGTGATGCCATGGGACCAACTGTTGCGGGCGTATTCATAGCGATCGGATCTTTGTTGGTTTTCCTTCGATCCGGCACTGCTAAATCCCTGTCCTCAGAAAATGTGTTTTGGCTTACCGCTCTCTTTGGCCTTTTTGTACTGTCCCTGGTGACAATGCGCTACGCAGGCCCAGTCGCCTTGGCCTGGACAGAAAGCGGCTATCGGCCGCTTAGGGCAACGGCTCCTTGGCATTACATCGGGTTCTTGTTGGGGGGCACGCTCCTTGTTGGTGGTTTGACAAGCTTGGCAAAGCGGCAGCTATCGATGCGAGATTTCGCTGTTGGTTTTGCGACGGCTCTTGCAATCGCGCTGCTCTATGATCTGCCCTTTGATGATCTTGTCCTACCGCCCAATGGTGACGTGTAATGGGCGTCTGGGATCATGTCATTGCGGGCGTCTTGGCGGTTTTCCTATCCGATCCGGTTTTGGGTGTTCCTATCACGATCCTGATGGTGCTTGGCGGTTTTCTTCTGGGCATCACCGTGGGGGCAACCCCCGGTCTCGCCGGGCCAATGGCTATGGCCATATCCCTCCCAATCCTCATTTCTGTTTTCGGATATTCGAACGACGCTTTGTTGCCAGTGCTCGGCTTTCTCATTGGCATCATGAAAGGCGCGACCATCGGCGGGGCCGTTCCGGCAATCTTGTTCAATACGCCGGGTACACCAGACGCGTATATGACAACTTTGGATGGCTACCCAATGGCGCAACGTGGCGAGGCCAAACGGGCTTTGCGGGTTGCGCATTTCTCCTCTGCTTCGGGCGATACGTTCTCTGATATCGTCCTCGTTCTTTGCGCACCGTTTCTGGCGATACTTGTCGAAAGTTATCTCGATCTGCCGGAAAAGACAGCTTTGCTCATCCTGTCGCTTGCCTTCATTGCGTCAGTTATCGGCAATTCCGTTGGCAAAGGTCTCATCTCGATGGGTCTAGGGCTGCTTGCCGCTATGGTCGCAACGGGGGAGGATTTTTATCCCCGCCTGACACTGGCGCAGCCCGCGCTCGCCGAAGGGATTCCAATCGCAGCTGCCATCCTAGGTGTGCTGATCCTAGGAGAGGTTTTCAAGGCTCTTGAGGACATTCACCGCAATGGAACGTCCGCGTCAGGCACCCAAACCGCACGCCAAGAGGCCATGGATCGCCCGCTCGGGCTGCAAAAGTTGTTGCCGTACATTGGCCGTTCTGCGGTGATTGGCACGTGCATCGGTGCGCTCCCCGGCGTTGGGTCCACTCTGGCGGCGACATTGGGCTATACATCGGCCAAGCGACGTTACACCAAAGGTAAGGCAGCGGATGCGCCCGACTTTGGCAAGGGGGCCCCCGAAGGCATTGCCGCAACGGAGGCTGCAAATTCTTCGGTCTCTGGTGCAAATCTCATCCCGGTTCTGTCGCTGGGCATCGGGTTCTAGCGAACCAGCAGGTCACAGACGAGTCACGATCTCTCGGCTAGACTGTCCAACATGATGACTCCACTTCTCATCCTCGCCTTGCTTGCGGCTCCCGCGACGGTTGCCGATGACTTCGTCGACGTCTCTGTCGGGAACATTCCCCTGGTTCTCTCTGCCCCGCATGGCGGAACGGTAAAACCGGTGGGAGTTCCTGATCGCACTCGCGGCACCCTGGTACGTGATACCAACACCCGCGAACTGGCACTCGAACTGGCGGATGAGATCGAGAAGCGAACCGGCAAACGACCCTTCGTCGTCACCAACCGGATGCATCGAATCAAGATGGATCCCAATCGCGAGATCGAGGAAGCAACCCAGGGCGGCGTATTCGCGGCGGCGGTGTATCGTGCTTACCACGGTGCACTGGAGCAATCGTGTCAGGAAGCGCTAAAAATCGGCGCTGGCGAGGCGCTGCTGGTCGATCTCCATGGCCATGCCCACCCGGAAGACTGGATCGAGGTGGGGCATCTGTTGCGCGCCAAGGATCTGGCCGTACCGGATGACCAGTTGAAAAACCTCGAGTGGATTCGTGGGCCGACAAGTATCGGTGCGTTACTGGAAAAGTCCGGCTTGCAGGCGGTTCCATCGCCGCGGCTGCCACATCCAGACGGCAAGAAGTACTTCAGCGGCGGCTATATCACCCGCCATTACCGAAAAGACGGTATGCGCACCTTGCAGTTCGAGACGCCGTGGAGTGTGCGCAAGAAATCAGGTCGTGCCACCAGTGTGCCGGCACTGGCAGAGGCGATCGACGAACTGATGAAGCAATGGAAGATCGAGCCGAAGGATATCAGCAAGAAAAAGGCATCTACCAGACCGAAGCGCCCCAATATCATCCTCGTGATGACCGATGATCAGGGTTACGGCGACCTCGGCTTCCACGGAAATCCGGTGATCCGCACGCCGAATCTCGATGCGCTTGCCAGAGAGAGTGCCCGCCTCGATCCCTTCTATGTCTCTCCCGTCTGTGCTCCGACCCGTGCATCCTTGATGACCGGACGCAGCCATCAGCGCACCCGCGCCATCGACACCTACATCGGTCGGGCGATGATGGACACCGACGAGGTGACCATCGCCGAAATCCTGCGCGATGCCGGGTATGCCACTGGCATCTTCGGCAAGTGGCACCTGGGAGATTGCTATCCGCTACGGCCGGGCGACCAGGGTTTCGAGAAATCTCTGGTGCATCGAGGCGGTGGCATCGGCCAACCCTCCGATCCGGTCGGCGGAGAACGTAAATACACCGACCCGATCCTGATGGACAACGGTGTGCCGCGGCAGATGAAGGGCTACTGCACCGACATCTACTTCGATGAGGCGCTGAAGTTTGCCCGCCAGGCGCACCAGAAGGACAAACCCTTTCTGGCTGTCATCACCGACAACTGTCCCCATGGCCCGTGGCACGATGTGCCGGCCGAGGAGATGGCACTGTATGAGGGGGTCGATCTTTCCGCCGCTTCCTTCCCCCAGGAGAAGGGCGCCCCGCTGCGGGGGAAATGGAATCAAGACCAGGTACGACGCACTTACGCGATGATCACCAACATCGATGAGAACATGGGACAGATGATCGAGCAGATCGATGCGATGGGGATCGGCGAGCAAACGCTGATCCTCTTTTTCACCGACAACGGTCCTGAAGGTCGCCGTTTTGTCAGCGGTTATCGCGGCTCCAAGAGTAGCACCCTGGAGGGGGGCGTTCGTTCACCCCTCTTTGCCCGCTGGAAGGGGCATCTGAAGCCGGGGGCTCGCA
>JABSSA010000372.1 GCA_013214665.1 Paracoccaceae bacterium | reverse complement strand
TGGCCTCCTGTGGTGAACAGGGCGGCATCCTCCAAATCCTTGGTAAACAGGCGCAAATCGCTGCGTACGGTGCCGGGTTGTGTACAGCCTGTGCACAGGCGGTGCATAGGGTATCTTGTTGATTCAAAGGGAAATCTGGTGAATTTGCCCTGGTCGCCCAATTATAGCCAATTTACACCCCACTTAAGGCCAGTATACTTGCCCGCATGGCAATACCCGTCGAGACGTTTTTTCTGGCCCTGGATCATCAAGGCACCCTGCAATCGCAAGTGCAGGAGATGATTGCCCAAGGCGTGTTGGCCGGGCGGTTCTTGCCGGGGGAAAAGCTGCCATCCACGCGTAAACTGGCCAGCCATCTGGGCGTCAGCCGTATCACTGTGTCGCTGGCATTCACTGAATTGGTCGCCAACGAATACCTCACGTCGCGCGGGCGCTCGGGGTATTACATTTCCGAAAACGCGCCGATCCCGCCAAACTATTCGCCCGCCCCCAAAAGCGAAGATGCGGTGGATTGGCAACGCGCCATAGCGCACCGTTTTTCCGGCGGTCTAACCATCACGCGCCCACCCGATTGGGCGCAGTACCGCTTTCCCTTCATCTACGGACAAGCCGACCCGCGCCTCTTTGATCATGCCAGCTGGCGGCTGTGCGCATTGCAGGCGCTAGGGCAGCGTGACTTCCGGTCGCTGACCACCGATTATTATGATCAAGACGATCCGCAACTCACGGAATTTATCGCGCGCAACACGCTGGCCCGCCGCGGGATCACGGCCAATCCTGATGATGTGCTGATCACGCTGGGTGCACAGAATGCACTGTGGCTGGCGGTGACGGTCCTGTTGTCGCGCCGGCGCACAGCCGCGTTTGAAGACCCGTGTTACCCGGCGCTGCGCGAGCTTTTGACCCAAGCCAACTGTAATTTACAGCCTGTGCGCGTGGATGCGAAGGGTCTGCCACCAGATGCGATTGGCAATGATGTCGATGTGATCGTCACGACCCCCAGTCACCAATCTCCCACCGGCGCCACTTTACCGATGAGCCGTCGGCAAGATCTTTTGGATCGGGCGCGCGAGCTTGATGCGATCATCATCGAAGACGATTACGAATTCGAAATGGCCTTTCCGCAAAAGCCGTCACCCGCGCTGAAATCCATGGATCGGGACGGACGGGTTGTGTACGTGGGCAGCTTTTCCAAATCCCTGTTTCCCGGTTTGCGTCTTGGCTTTCTTGTTGGCTCCAAGCGCTTCTTACGCGAAGCGCGCGCGTTGCGGGCCCTGGTGCTGCGTCACCCGCCCGGCCACGTTCAGCGCACGGCGGCCTATTTCCTATCGCTAGGCCATTTCGATGCCCAGATCCGCCGCATGGCGAAAGAGCTTCATGCCCGCCGCGATATCATGCGGCAGGCCATCTCTGACCACGCTCTGGACTATGCAGGCCCTGCCAGCGCCAATGGCAGCGCCTTCTGGATGCGTGCCGCACCCGAGGTCGACACGGAAAAGGTCGCCCGCACCTTGCGCACCCGCAGCGTTCTGATCGAGCCCGGCCACGCCTTTTTCGGCCCGGAGGATGACCCGCAAAGCAATTTTTACCGCCTTGGATTTTCCTCCATTCCCAAGGAGCGCATCCCGGAAGGTATCGCATATGTTGCGGACGCTTTGAAATCTGGCCTGATCTAACAAAAATTCTGGCCCTACGACTCCTCCAATTACTCACTATTTTGGCATCAAACTTGAGGAGCGCCCCCAATGAAAATGACGACCGAAGAAGCTTTCGTAAAATCCCTGCAACGCCATGGAATTCAACACGCTTTTGGGATCATCGGTTCTGCCATGATGCCAATTTCTGACCTGTTTCCAGCAGCTGGAATCAAGTTCTGGGACTGTGCCCACGAAGGCAGCGCTGGCATGATGTCAGACGGATACACACGCGCCACCGGCAAAATGTCGATGATGATCGCGCAAAACGGCCCCGGCATCACCAACTTTGTGACTGCTGTAAAAACTGCATACTGGAACCACACGCCGCTTTTGTTGGTAACGCCACAGGCGGCCAACAAAACCATCGGTCAGGGCGGTTTCCAGGAAGTTGAGCAAATGAAGCTCTTCGAAGACATGGTCGCCTATCAAGAAGAAGTGCGCGACCCATCTCGTGTCTGCGAAGTGCTGACACGTGTGATCAGCCAAGCCAAGCGTCTGTGCGGCCCGGCACAGCTGAACATCCCTCGCGATTTCTGGACGCAAGTTGTCGACATTGAAATCCCTGATCCTATCGAATTCGAACGCTCCTCCGGCGGCGAAAACTCGGTCGCGTCTGCGGCGGCGATGCTGTCTGAGGCGAAAAACCCTGTGATCCTGAACGGCGCGGGCGTTGTTCTGTCACAAGGCGGTATCGAAGCCTCCCAAGCGCTGGCCGAGCGCCTCGATGCGCCGGTTTGTGTTGGCTACCAGCACAACGATGCCTTCCCAGGCAACCACCCGCTTTTCGCTGGGCCTCTGGGCTACAACGGCTCCAAGGCCGGCATGGAGCTGATCAAGGAAGCGGATGTTGTTCTGTGCCTCGGCACGCGCCTCAACCCATTCTCCACGTTGCCCGGCTATGGCATGACCTACTGGCCTGAAGACGCCAAGATCATTCAGGTTGATATCAACCCTGATCGCATCGGCCTGACCAAAAAAGTCTCTGTTGGCATCGTAGGTGACGCGGCCAAGGTGGCCAACGGCATCCTGCGTCAGCTGAGCGACACAGCCGGTGATGCGGGCCGCGCGGAGCGCAAATCCAACATCGCGCAAAAGAAATCAGCCTGGGCGCAAGAACTGACGTCCATGACACACGAAGATGACGATCCGGGCACCAACTGGAACGAACGTGCCCGTGGTGCGAAGCCTGATTGGATGAGCCCACGCATGGCATGGCGCGCGATCCAATCCGCGCTGCCGCGCGAAGCGATCATTTCCTCGGACATCGGCAACAACTGTGCCATCGGCAACGCCTATCCTGACTTTGACGAAGGCCGTAAATATCTGGCACCTGGCCTC
Organism: Paracoccaceae bacterium; assembly: GCA_013214665.1. Classification (GTDB taxonomy): domain Bacteria; phylum Pseudomonadota; class Alphaproteobacteria; order Rhodobacterales; family Rhodobacteraceae. The sequence goes on along the minus strand of JABSSA010000372.1, from coordinate 2,172 downwards.
TTTGGCCCCTGTGGCTATGGCCTGCCTGCCATCGTTGGCGCCAAGATTGGCCAGCCAGATGTGCCGGTTGTTGGTTTCGCAGGTGACGGTGCGTTTGGCATCGCCGTGAACGAGCTGACAGCGATCGGCCGTGGCGATTGGCCTGCAATCACACAGATCGTGTTCCGCAACTATCAGTGGGGTGCGGAAAAGCGGAACTCCACGCTGTGGTTTGACGACAACTTTGTTGGCACTGAGCTGGACGAACAGGTATCCTACGCCGGTATCGCACAGGCCTGTGGCCTGAAAGGCGTTGTGGCCCGCACACAGGACGAGCTGACCGCCGCCCTGAACCAGGCCGTCAAAGACCAGATGGAAAACGGTATCACCACGTTGATCGAAGCCATGATCAACCAGGAACTGGGTGAACCCTTCCGCCGCGACGCGATGAAAAAGCCCGTGAGCGTGGCCGGCATCAGCGCCGACGACATGGTCGAACAAACCGTCTGATATCCAGACAACATTGTGCGGGGCCAATACCGGCCCCGCACTGGCATTCCCTGCCCGACGGAGAGCTGCGCTCAGATGACTGCCCTTTTGCCTGTTGACCTGCTGCGCTCCGATCCCCCTTCAGCAACCCCTGTTGTCGCGCTGAGCGAAGGCACCGATCCGCGTGTTGTTGAGGGTGGGTTGGCCGCCCATGCGCAAGGCCTTGCAAACATTATCTTTGTTGGTGAAACCGACGCGGTGCTTGCGCAACTGCACGCTGCAGGTGGCGAGATTGGCCCCGGTATCTCCATTCACGATCCACAAAGCTCCGATCTGCACGGCGCTTTTGCCCAGGAATTTCACACCCTGCGCCAGCACAAGGGCGTTGATCTCGACCGTGCAAGCACCATGGTCAAAGATCCGCTTGTCTACGCCGCGATGCTGGTGCGGCTGGGCCACGCCACGGGCACTGTTGGCGGGGCCGTGGCCACAACATCAGACGTGGTGCGCGCCGCAATTCAGGTGATTGGCCTCGCGCCGGAAACCCGGATGATCTCTTCTTTCTTCCTGATGTATCCGCCCGAAGGCTCTGACGCGGCCGCGATGCTTTATGCGGATTGCGGTTTGGTCATTGACCCGTCGGCCGAAGAGCTGGTGGATATCACCTCCGCCTCCGCACGGTCTTGCGCCGCGCTTTTGCGCGCAGACCCTGCAATTGCGATGCTCAGCTTTTCCACCAAAGGCAGCGCCGCACATCCGAAGGTCAGCAAGATGGCCAAAGCGGCAGAGCTGGCGCGGGCCGCCCTGCCCGAGCTTCAGATTGACGGAGAGCTGCAATTCGATGCGGCCATCGTGCCGGATGTCGCCGCCCGCAAAGCGCCTGGATCATCGGTCGCTGGCGCCGCCAATGTGATGATCTTTCCCGATCTCGATGCGGGCAACATCGCATACAAAATCACACAACGTCTCGGAGGCTATTCCGCTATCGGACCGGTGCTTCAGGGGCTCGCAAAACCCGCAAACGATCTGTCGCGCGGATGCAGCGCGACGGATGTGACGCAAATGATTGCCGTCACCGTCTTGCAATCCGGCGGAACAAAATCATAACCATGCAATAAGTCAGACAATATCATTCCAAAAACCGCTCAAATATTGGAACGATACACATCCAGCGCGCAGGCAGGGGCCACATATGACATTCCAACAACCTCAAATCGAAACCTCCCCCCACGTTTCAGACGAGGTTCGCAAGACGACCTGCTACATGTGCGCCTGCCGCTGCGGCATCAATGTGCATATGAAGGATGGCAAGGTTGCCTATATCGAAGGCAATCGGGATCACCCGGTGAACAAAGGCGTGCTCTGCGCCAAGGGCAGCGCGGGCATCATGCAGGTCAACGCCCCATCGCGGCTGCGCGCACCGCTGAAGCGCGTGGGCGAACGCGGCTCCGGTGAGTTCGAAGAGAGCACCTGGGATGAGGCGCTGAGCATCGCCACGGGCTGGCTCGACCCGGTGCGCAAGAACAACCCTGAAAAACTGGCCTTTTTCACCCATATTGCGCGCTCGATGAACATCGATCCTGAGGCTGTGCGCACGACGCTGGATGCCTATGAGCGCGATGCCAGCAAGGACAGCTACCGCGCTTTTGCCCAAGCTGCAGAGCCGCCGCGACAGGAGTTGATCCGCCGCCTCAACATGGTGCC
>JABSSA010000371.1 GCA_013214665.1 Paracoccaceae bacterium | reverse complement strand
TTCACCGGATCGGCCACTGGGGCGATGGCATCGTATCTTTGGGCGCATGGGCTGATAGACAACCCGCAGTTTGTGGCGGGGCAAGGTGATGGCATGGGCCGCATGGGCCGGGCACAGGTACAGGTGCAAGGGCCACAAGACGCCATCACCGGGGTTGCGGTTGCCGGGGATGGCTTTGTTTTGATGAGTGGCACGGTGCATTTGTAAGCTCTTTCGGCATGATGAGCTTACAAATGTTTTGGTGAACCGGCGATTATTCCGCCGCGATCAACCCCATGCTTTCCAGTTTCAAAAGCACCTGATGCGCGCAATTGTCGACCTCAACATTTTCGGTCTCCACGCGCAGCTCTGGATCTTCGGGCACATCGTAAGGGTCCGAAATTCCTGTGAACTCCTTGATCTTGCCTTCGCGTGCCAGCTTGTACAGTCCCTTACGGTCCCGCCGTTCGCATTCCTCGATCGATGTGGCCACGTGCACTTCGACGAAAGCACCAAAGTTCTCCACATCTTCGCGCACGGCCCGACGGGTGGTGGCATAAGGTGCGATGGGTGCACAAATCGCGATCCCGCCATTCTTGGTGATCTCAGAAGCCACATAGCCGATCCGGCGGATGTTCAAATCGCGATGCTCTTTGGAAAAGCCCAGCTCGGAGCTGAGGTTTTTGCGCACGATATCGCCATCCAGCAATGTCACAGGGCGCCCGCCCATCTCCATCAGCTTGACCATCAACGCGTTTGCGATCGTTGATTTGCCTGAGCCTGAGAAGCCGGTGAAAAACACGGTGAACCCCTGCTGTGACCGAGGCGGCCGCGTGCGGCGCAGTTCTTTCACCACCTCGGGGAAGGAGAACCATTCCGGAATCTCCAGACCTTCTTGCAGTCGCCGGCGCAATTCGGTGCCTGAGATGTTCAGGATGGTGACATCATCCTTATCGTGGATTTCATCCGCGGGCTCATATTGGGCGCGCTCCTGCACATAGACCATGTGCTTAAAGTCGACCATTTCGATGCCCATTTCCTCCTGATGCTCGCGGAACAGATCCTGCGCATCATAGGGGCCATAGAAATCCTCTCCGGCTGAATTCTTTCCGGGGCCGGCATGATCACGGCCCACGATGAAATGCGTGCAGCCGTGGTTTTTGCGGATCAACCCGTGCCAGACGGCCTCGCGCGGGCCTGCCATCCGCATCGCCAGATTGAGAAGCGACATGGAGGTGGTGGAAGATGGATATTTGTCCAGCACCGCCTCATAACACCGTACGCGGGTGAAGTGATCCACGTCGCCGGGCTTGGTCATGCCGACGACCGGATGGATCAGCAGGTTGGCTTGCGCTTCGCGCGCGGCGCGGAACGTCAACTCCTGATGGGCGCGGTGCAATGGGTTGCGGGTCTGGAAGGCCACCACTTTGCGCCAGCCCAGCTTGCGGAAATAGGCGCGCAGCTCATTGGGCGTGTCGCGGCGCGCGCGGAAATCGTAGTGCACCGGCTGCTGAATGCCAGTGACTGGGCCACCAAGATAGACAGGGCCCGCAGTGTGGTGCAGGTAATTCACCGCCGGATGTGCCAGATCATCCGCGCCAAAGACCTGTTCGGCCTCATGCGATTTGTTGGGCGTCCAGCGGTCAGTCACGGTCATGGTGCCCAGAATGACACCTTCTTGATCCCGCAACGCGATATCCTGACCAATCTCGATCGTATCGGCAAACGCCTGAGACACGTCCAAAGTGATCGGCATCGGCCAAAGAGTTCCATCGCTCAGCCGCATCGTATCGACGACGCTGTTGTAATCTGCTTCGCTCAGAAACCCTTTGAGCGGGTTGAACCCACCGTTCATCATCAGCTCCAGATCACAAATCTGGCGGGGCGTCAGATCCCAACTGATCAGATCAGCCGCTTCGGTTTTCAACTTCTGGGCGCTGTCGTAAGAAACA
>JABSSA010000370.1 GCA_013214665.1 Paracoccaceae bacterium | reverse complement strand
TTCCCCCTCGCTTTACGTCCCACTTTCGGACGCAGGTTATCGCGCAATTTCCACATACGGCCCCGTATGCAAAACGGAACCGCTAGCCTGTTACAACACTCACGTGGACCCAATCATGTGGCGCGGGCACCGCAGCCTTGTCGATCCCGAAACTCTGATCGCTACTGCAGCAACGCAATTGACCAATGAGCCGGATACGCCGCTGGGGTTACTGACGCATCACCTTGTACACGACCCTGCAATATGGGCATTCACCGATCAATTCATTCAGGAAGTCAGCGCCGCAGGGGCGCAACCCTGGACCTGGAGGACCGAACCATGAGCCGACTTGAATCCATGCGCCGCCGCCTGACGGCGCAAATTGACGGGCTGAACTGGGCCCTTGATCAGGTTGCAGATATTCCAGGCGACATGCTGGAACTGGGCCTGGGCAACGGTCGGACCTATGACCATATGCGTGAATATGGCGACGACCGCCGAATCTGGGTCATTGACCGGCAACTGAACTGTCATCCAAGCTGCGTCCCGCCAGAAGACAGCTATTTGGAAGGTGAAGCGGATGCCATGATGCAAGCGCTGGCCGACCGGGGCGCAAAGATCGCGTTGGCGCATTACGAGCTGGGCATTGGCATTCGCGAACAGGACGAAAAAGAGGCGGAAAAGCTGTCGGAATACCTCGTCCCGCTGATTGCTCCGGGTGGGTTGATCGTGTCGCAACAACCCATTGTTGGCATCCCTGAAATCGACGGGCCTGATACCATCGCCGAAGGGCGATATTTGTTTTACCGCCAACCCGGATAACGCCACTCCCGCCACAGTTGCGCATACGAATTGCTGCTTGCCGCAAACGCATTGGCAATCGTATGCTTTGGGCAAAACGATAAAGCCCAACGGGAGACACCATGTTTCGAACCATTTCAGCCGCTTTGGCGGCCACACTCATTGCAGGAGCGGCTTTTGCAGCCCCGATTAAAGTTAAACCAGCCAATCCACAGCCAACCGGACTAAAGCAGGGCCTGGCCGTGAAGTACGCAACCGGCAACAGCTTTGGTTCCGTCGATGAAGGCATCCGCACGCTCAAGAGAGCCAAGGCCGGCGAACCGTTGGCTGGATTCGATTACCGCGACACCAAAGACGGCGAAGAAACGCTGACATCTGGTAAACCCCATAAAGTGATGGCCGATATTTCTGGCTATGTGAAATTCGATGCCGCGGGCACCTATACGGTCGAATTCATGGCCAATGATGGCTTGATCGCGGAGATCGGCGGCGAAGAGGGCGGATATCTGGGTGGAAAGGGCAAATGCCGCAAAAGCAAGCCCGTCGAAATCTCGGTGCCCAGCGCAGGCTGGTACGACTTCGAAGCCATCTACTTCCAGCACAAAGGCACCGCGTGTCTCCACATGAAGGCCGGGATCGGCAAAACCAAGTGGATGGAAAACGCGAGCTTTGGCTACAAGTAAGCGAACGATATTCCCAACAGCGTTACGGCCGGGCTGTTGCAGAGTCCGGCCGTATTTTTTTGCGCATGATTTGTATGCGCTGATAGATATTGCTGCACAAGCAAACGCAATATCTTGTTGCTTCGCGCGAATCGCCGGGCTACATGACCCGTACAGGTGCGAAACGACGCGGTTGTTTTCCTGACGACGGGGCTTGGGGGCTGAAGACGCCCGGGCCCCGTTTCTTTTTCCACCAGCCTCATTGACCAACGACCGAGGGCCGTTTGCACTGTCCAGAGTGCGCTATGCGCGGCAGGGTGTAACAGTAAAGATTTAAACTGGACGGGTAGTAAGAATTCATGCTCGAAATAGAATAAGGCGTCAGGTGCTTAGACGCGGTCCTCGCATGGGCCTTGCGACCCTCCTGACGCCTTAGGGACATTCACCTCTTGCGAAGCGCCTCTCCCGATCATGCTCCGAACCCGAAGGCCCGTTGCAAGCTGTGCCCCACATCCGAAGATCTGCTGCACATGTGCGCCAAACCCGAAGGCTTGATGCACCACCGCTTTGTCCCCGTAGGTCCGCCGCAGCGATCACAAGACAGCCTGAAGAACCATCCCATGACCCGCAAAACCCCGATCAAGATCGCCTGTTCACCTCAGCTTCAAAGAACCTGCGATGATCCGCGTGTCTCCCCGTACCTTCGTCGTGTCACATCGGTGTCCCGATCTTCCCCGTGTCCGGCCCGGAGGGCTTTTGCGTCCCGCTCCGCTTCCGAAGAAGCCTTGCGATGTATGTAGGTTGGCGCGACGACCCCGAGTCGCGCAACAAAAAAATGCGCCAAAGACCAAATTTCATGGGGATAACATGTTGATTTCTAATAGGTTTATCTGGGGATAAATTCAAATTCTCTTTCAATTGCAAGTTATTGCAGAAGGAAGAAATTTTTTTGACCTGCGACGTTCTGCGCGGGTGAATTTTCCAGGATTCGGATTTTTGCCACTACGAATCGCGTGTTCGTATGGGTGCAAAGGGGAAAACTAGCCAGCCTGTGTCACGCACACGATTCAGAAATACAGCAAGCTTTGGCGAGTCACCGGCTCCAATGGCCCACTTGCCTGTGCACCGACCCAGGGGCCCCTAACCACCAACCGCATTCTCAGATCGATAAATTCAGGTTAGCCTGCCCGAAAAGGGAGGGGACATCATGAAATACGCAACGTGGATCGCTATGGGATTTGTCTCGCTCATCATGTTGATGGGCGGAGGATCGAAATTGGCCGGAAGCCAAATGGCATTGCAAAGCTTTGCCGACCTCGGCCTGCCCGGGTGGTTCCCGACTTTCATCGGCATCTGTGAAGTGGCGGGCGCGATCGGGATCTGGCTGCGGCGCACCTCCATGCTCGCTGCGATGGGCATTGCGATCATCATGATCGGCGCGGTCTATTACCACGTGACCTTCCCACCCGTCGCGGCTGCGACGCCAGCGGGTATCGTTCTGTTGATCTGCGTCTGGATCGCGTCGCGTCGTGGGACGGGTGTTGTGGGGTAACGCCCCCTTAACCAAGTGCGCGGCAAATCATGGGATGCCGCGCTATCTTCGCCCCAAAGCCACCGGTGCCACCGTGTTCTTCACAGTCAATGCCGCCAGACGCGGGTCGTGGATATTTGTGGATCACATCGACATTTCGCGGGCGGCCATCGCGGACACACGTCGAGAGCAGTCCTTTGCCAGGAATGCTTGGCTTGTCTTACCAGACCATATGCACTGCATCTGGACTTTGTCCGCTGGCGGCGAGGATTGCTCAACCCGTTGGGCTGCGATCAAGGCAAGGTTCTCAAGATCACGCCGCAGTGCGGGGTTAACCCGCCAGCCGCCTCAAAAGAAGCCCTCACCCATCCATCTTCAACGCAGAAATAAATGCCTCTTGCGGGATATCTACCTTCCCGAACTGGCGCATCTTTTTCTTACCGGCCTTCTGCTTTTCCAACAGCTTCCGCTTTCGCGTTGCATCCCCGCCGTAACACTTGGCGGTCACGTCTTTGCGCAGCGCTGAAAGCGTTTCGCGCGCGATGACCTTGCCGCCGATCGCCGCCTGAATCGGGATCTTGAACATGTGGCGCGGGATCAGATCCTTGAGCTTTTCACACATCGCCCGCCCGCGCATCTCGGCCCGGTCGCGGTGCACCATCATGGACAGTGCGTCCACCGGTTCATCGTTCACCAGCACAGACATCTTGACCAGATTGTCCTCGCGATAGCCCTCAAGCTGGTAATCGAACGAAGCATAACCCTTGGTCACCGATTTCAGGCGGTCGTAGAAATCAAACACCACCTCATTCAGCGGCAGGTCATAGACCGCCATCGCCCGTGACCCGGCATAGGTCAGATCCAGCTGGATGCCGCGCCTATCCTGGCAGAGCTTCAGCACATCGCCCAGATATTCATCCGGCACCAGGATCGTCGCCTTGATCCGCGGCTCTTCCAAGTGATCGACCGTTGACAGGTCCGGCATATCCGCCGGGTTGTGCAGCTCGATCATGGAGCCGTCTTTCATAAAGATATGATACACAACCGACGGCGCGGTGGTGATCAGCTCAATATCGTATTCGCGCTCAATCCGGTCGCGGATCACCTCAAGGTGCAACAACCCGAGGAAACCACAGCGGAAGCCAAAGCCCAGCGCGGCTGATGTTTCCATCTCAAAGCTAAAGGACGCATCATTGAGCGCCAGCTTGTCGATCGCTTCGCGCAGATCTTCGAATTGGGCGCTGTCCACTGGGAAGAGGCCACAGAAGACCACAGGCTGCGCGGGTTTGAAGCCCGGCAGCGGCTCCACCTCTTTGCGCTCATGCGTGATCGTGTCACCCACCCGCGTGTCGCGCACCTGTTTGATCGAGGCGGTCAGAAAGCCGATCTCACCCGGGCCAAGCACGTCAATCGCTTCCATTTGCGGGCGGAAGACGCCGATACGGTCCACGTGATGCACCGTGCCGTTCGACATGAATTTGATCTTCTGGCCCTTTTTCAGCTGGCCATCCATGACCCGGATCAGAACGATCACACCCAGATAGGCGTCATACCAGCTGTCGACCAGCATCGCTTTGAGCGTCGCGTCCGGGTCGCCTTCGGGCGCGGGCAATTGGGTGACAATCGCCTCAAGCGTTTCCTGAATGCCTTCGCCCGTCTTGGCCGACACCGGGATCGCGCCCGAGGCGTCGATGCCGATTACATCCTCCACCTGTTCAGCGACTCGGTCGATATCGGAGGCGGGCAAGTCGATCTTGTTGAAGACCGGCACAATCTCGTGATCCGCATCAATCGCCTGATACACGTTGGCGAGCGTCTGCGCCTCCACGCCCTGGGTGCTGTCCACCACCAACAAAGAGCCTTCGACCGCGCGCATGGAGCGGGAGACCTCATAGGCGAAATCCACGTGGCCCGGCGTATCAATCAGGTTGAGCACATAGGCCTCCCCGTCTGCGCCGGTATAGTCGATGCGCACGGTGTTGGCCTTGATGGTGATGCCCCGTTCGCGTTCGATATCCATGCTGTCGAGCAGCTGCTCTTTCATATCGCGGTCGGCCACTGTCTGGGTGGATTGGATCAAGCGATCCGCCAGAGTGGATTTGCCGTGGTCGATATGCGCGACGATGGAGAAATTGCGTATGTTTTTGAGCGGTGTCATGGTTGGGGGATATGGTTCGGTTTTGAGGATGGGTCAATGGGGTGTGCGCATTGGCCTCGTGGGTGAGGCAGGGCAAACTCACATGCGGGCGTTGGGTTCGGCGATTGTCCCGAGAATTGGCTAAAAAGTAGGATATTTGCCGCTCGGCTGCGGGTCGCAAAAATGCACTAAACCACGCAATCGCTGTGCCTTGGTGCGGCGATCCGGTGTTGATTCTGTGTGATTTATGGTTGGTGTTTGCCTCTGAGGCTCAAGCGGGGCGACTGCGTTGGCCTATCGCCGTGCCGCGGGGACAGCACTGCCCTTTCGGGACATTGCTGCGCAATGTCCTGCCGTCTCCCCTCAGCATCGTGAATTGCGCCACAGCGCGACTTCCGGCATAGTTGCAGCAGCAGAAAACACGGCCGAAAGAGCCGCCAGATATGAGGCCCCCGATGCTCCGACTGATGACCGGACTGACTTTGTGCTTTGCGCTCGCCGCTTGTGGCGGGTCGCGTTACGCGGATCGGGGGGCGGGGCGCGCCAGTGCGGCGGTGCCGCAGCAAAGCCTGCCCTTTGCCACCGGGCCCATTCAGCAGGCCTGCCAGCAAGCCGGGCGCAAATCGGCCAGCCGGGTGCGCTGTGGCTGTGTGCAGGCGGTGGCGAACCGGTCCTTGTCGTCCAGCGATCAGCGGCGCGGGGCCGGTTTTTTCAGTGATCCGCAAAAGGCGCAGGATGTGCGGCAATCGGATCTGGGATCGAATGAGCGCTTTTGGGATCGGTGGGTCGAGTTCGGCACGCAGGCGCGCCAGATTTGCACCTGAGGGACGCCTTCGGCGAGAGTATTTTCCATCCAGAAGAAGATCAGAGCGCGCGGTGCCAGAATTGCAGCGGTTTGGCGGTTTCTGCGGTTTGGCCGACATCTTTCCAGTGGAACTGTGCGATGACACCGGGCAGGGGCGCATAGCCGCGTGCGCGCCAGAAGGGATCGAGCGGACGGTAGCCTGTCGGCCGCGCCGGGTGATCCGCGGGGCGCACGACGCCACAGAAGACCGCATGGGCAAAGCCGTGGCTGCGGGCGTGGGCTTCGCGGTGGTCAAAGAAGGCGTGGCCCAGGCCCTGGCCGCGATAGGCGGGTAAGAGCACGCTTTCGGCGCAGTAAAACACCTCTGAAAGGGTGAAATCCGTGGCCTGAAAGGCGGCGGCGAAATCTTCGGCATGATCGGACAGGGGCGCGCCGGTGCTGGCACCGATCAGGGTATCGCCGTCATAGGCGCCGACGATGATGGCGCGGTTGGAGGCAGCGAATTGGGTGAGGTAGCGTTCTTCGTAGGCCAGATCACCGTCGTAGAGGTACGGCCAGGCGCGGAAGACCTCGATCCGTAGGCGCGCGACATCAGGCAGCGCGGACTGGAGCGCGGCACCGGTGAGCGCCGTCACTCTCATGCAGAGACCTGCGCCACCCAATCCGCCAGATTGTAATAGGTCATGACCCGGGAAATTTTGCCGTCACGCAGTGTGAAGAAGGACCCTGCGGGCAAGCGATAGGTCTGGCCTTTGGCCTCGGGCAAACCTTCATCGGTTTTCAGATAGGTGCCGTTGACCACATATTCCGCCGCAGCGCGGGTGCCATCCGGCGTCATGAACACCACCATATCGGTCAGCTCTTCACGGTAGCAGCGGTTCATGTGAGTGCAAAAGCGCGCAAATAGATCCGTGCCTGTGCGGACCTGACCTTCGTTCACGTGATGGGCCACATCGTCTGTCAGACAGGCCAACATGCCATCAACATCCCCGGCGTTGAACGCTTCGAAATAGGTGTTCACGATATCTGTCATGTCGCCTCTTTCGGGTCGCCAAAGCGGGTTTTGATATGGTTCACGATCTGATCCCGGGCCTGACGGTAGCTGACCAGCTTGGCATCTCGGGTTTCCCCAAGACCGGTGGGGTCGAGGATCGGCCAATATTCGACCTCAAGGTGGTAAAACCGCGTCAATTCCAGCGCGCGACGTTGCGAAGCCGGAGACAGGGCAATCACCAAGTCAAATGATGACAGGTCATCGCCCCATTCTTCCATCTCATCAAAGCTACGCGAGCGATGTCGGGACAGCTCGACATTCAGTTCCTGGCACACGGCGATGGAAAACCCGTCAATCTCCATATCGTTATGCACGCCTACGGATTGCACATATGTGTCCGTTCCAAAGAACTTCTTCATGATCCCTTCGGCCATGGGCGAGCGCACAGCGTTGTGGTCACAACAAAACAGGACGGAGGACGGCAGCGAGGTCACGTCAGCCGCCGAAATGCAGGACGCAGATCAAGGTGAACAGGCGACGCGCGGTATCCGTGTCAATCTCCACTTTACCATCCAAACGTTCTTGCAGCACACGACTGCCTTCATTGTGGATGCCGCGCCGGGCCATATCAATGGTTTCAATCTGGCTGGGCGCTGCGGTTTTGACCGCATCAAAATAGCTTTCACAGATTTGAAAGTAGTCTTTCACCACCTGACGAAACGGCCCCAGCGACAGGTGAAATTCCGCGGCTTTTTCATCGACCTCGGTGGACACGTCAAAGACAAGACGTTTGTCCCGGATCGAAAGCTCCAGGTGATATGGTCCATCGGGCACAACTTTGCCGTCGCGCGCGGGCAGCACGAATTGGTTTTCTTCGATCAGATCAAAGATGGCGACCTTGCGTTCTTGCTCAATCTCCGGCGTTGGCGGCGGCAGATTGGCATCATCCAAAGTAATGCGGGATATATGAGACATCCGGAAAGCCTTTCGTTGATCGCCTCTTATCCAATGCCTTGCCGCGAAACAATGCGTGCCGCCACGCAAGCTGCGCCTAGTCGTTCAACCGTTGCAGGCGTGCCGTAACAGACAGGCCATGTGCTTCGAGGCTTTCTGATGCAGCCAGACGTTCCGCTGCCGGCCCAATGGCCTTGAGCGCCGCCGGTGACATTTGTGCCAGCGTCGTTCGCTTGAGGAAATCCATGACGGAAAGGCCCGACGAAAACCGGGCAGAGCGGGCGGTGGGCAAGACGTGGTTTGGGCCGCCCACATAGTCGCCAATGGCTTCCGGCGTCCATTGCCCCAAAAAGATCGCGCCAGCATGGGTGATCTGCTCGGACAACGCCACCGGATCTTCCACGCACAGTTCCAAATGCTCTGGCGCGATGCGGTCAGACAGTACCGCCGCTGTTGCGAGATCTGGCACCGTGATGATCGCGCCAAAGTCGCGCCAGCTGGCCCCGGCAATCTCGCGGCGCTCCAACGTTTGCAAACGCGCCTCAACTGCATTGGCCACAGCCCGCCCAAATTCCGCGTCTGTCGTGATCAAAAGGGCCTGCGCGCTTTCGTCATGTTCGGCTTGGCTCATCAGATCAAGCGCGATCCAATCGGGGTCATTGTCGCCATCCGCAATCACCAGAATCTCCGACGGCCCCGCAATCATATCAATGCCCACCTTGCCGAACACACGCCGCTTGGCTGCGGCGACAAAAGCGTTGCCGGGGCCCGTGATCTTGTCGACCGGCGCAATCGTGTCTGTGCCATAAGCCAACGCCGCCACAGCCTGAGCCCCACCAACACGGTAAATCTCGTCCACCCCGGCCAATTCCGCCGCCAAGAGCACCAGCGGATTGATCTGCCCATCGGGCGTTGGCACGGTGATGGCCAGACGCGGCACACCCGCCACCTTGGCCGGAATCGCGTTCATCAAGACGGAGGAAGGATAGCTCGCCAATCCGCCGGGCACATACAGCCCAGCAGCAGAGACGGCTGTCCACCGCCACCCCAGCGTCGCACCGCTGTCATCCACCCAACGCGCATCGTCCGGCATCTGGCGCAAGTGATAGGCGCGAATGCGCTCCGCCGCCAAAGACAGGGCGGCGCGATCTTCGGCACTGACCTCCGCCACGGCCGCGGAAATCTCTTCCTGAGAAATCCGCAGTGTCTCTGGCGTCAGGGTCAAGCGATCAAACCGCGCGGTCAGTTCAATGAGTGCGGCATCCCCTTCAGCACGCACCTGCGCGATGATCTCGGCCACCACAGCATCCACATCGGGGCTGTCTTCCCGCTTGGCATTCAACAGCTCTGCGAATTGTGTTTCGAAATCGTCTTGTCCATAGTCCAGATAAACGGGCATCGAGCGGTCCTTGATCTTGGTGTCAGAGCACATAGCGGGGCCGGATCAGGGTCTCAAGGGAGGGGTGATGTCTGAGATTGTCGCATGGACAGCTACAGAAACGGTGGCACGGCTGAAATCAAAGGAGGTTTCGGCGGTCGAAGTCACGCAAGCCCACCTGGATCGCGCCGCCACAGTGAACCCAGATTTGAACGCGCTGACCCAGCTGTGCGAGGATGCGCTGGATCAGGCGCGCGCAATTGATGCAGGTCAGCGTCCGGCCGGCATTTTGCATGGCGCACCTGTAACCACAAAGGTCAACACCGATCAAACCGGTCTTGTCTCAACCAACGGCTTGCCGGGACTGGCCCAGAATGTTGCGCCAAGCGATGCGCCTGTTGTCGCCAACCTGCGGGACGCAGGCGGCGTGATCGTAGGGCGCACCAACACTCCCGAATTTAGTATGCGCTGGTTCACCTCAAACCCGTTGCACGGCGTGACGTTGAACCCCTGGGACACAACCGCAACCCCCGGCGGCAGCAGCGGCGGCGCGTCGTCGGCGCTGGCGGCTGGCGTGGGCGTGATTGCACACGGCAACGACCTTGGCGGCTCTGTCAGATACCCGGCCTTTTGCTGCGGCATTGCCGGGTTGCGGCCATCGCTGGGCCGGATCCCGGCATTCAACCCAACTGCGCCCACCGAACGCGCGCCGATGACGGCGGCCATGTCGGTGCAAGGGCCTCTGGGGCGCTCGGTTGCGGATGTGCAACTGGGCCTCGATGCCATGCGCGGCTTCCGACCGGATGATCCGAACTGGACCGCAGCCCAAGCCAGCGGTCGCCCCCGCCGCGATGGCAAAATCCGCATGGCCTTTGCACACGACGCTTTCGCAACTGCGACACATCCCGCCCTGCAAGATGCAGTGTCTCGCGCGGAAGCCGCCGCACAAGAGGCCGGTATCGAAGTCGTCCACAAAACGCTGCCAGACTTGGAAGGTATCGCCCGCCTCTGGGGTCAATTGCTGGGCACCGAAACGCGTCTCACCATGGAAACATCCGTCGATGAACTCGGCTCTGACGACGTCAAGATCTGGCTGAATACGATGAGCAATCGCTACGGCACCCTAGATTTAGCAGGATATGTGCAGGGCATCGCCCAACGCACAACGTATCAACGCGCATGGATGCGCCTGTTTATGGATGTGGATTTTGTAGTGCTCCCGACATCGTTGGCGCCCCCATTCGACAACGACCAAGACTTCACATCACCATCTCAAGCCACTGACATTCTCGACGCGCAAAAGCCACTCTACATCGTCAATTTGCTGGGCTTGCCTGCTTTGGCCTTGCCCACCCACGTGGCTGACGGTCGTCCAGTCGGTGTGCAGATCGTCGGACCAATGCATGACGACGACGCCGTGCTGGGCGTTGGCCGATTGCTGGAACGCGGCCTCGGCTCGGTTCTAGACCAAATGCCCGCCCCGTACCGCTTACTTTGAGATCAGGAGCGAGGGGCGCTGCCCCTCCCGCACCCCGGAGTATTTAGGTCCAAAAGAAGACTAAGCGCACCCCTGCTTCTTTTGGATAAAAATACTCATATCCCACCCAAAGGGTTGCGCAGGTATTGCCCGCTCAAGCGCCTTAAGACAGGCGCCCGTAAAAGGTCATGCGCGCGCTCTCTGACAGCTCCACACCCGGTTCGGCATTATAGGCCAAAACCGCGAGCATCCGCGTGGTGTCGCTTTCGTTCGGAGACACACGGTGCACAGAATTTCGGCCGCGGAACAGGACAAGCGCACCAGGATCCATATTCAAGACATCGGGTTGCGTGTCTCCGTCCAAGAGCGCCCGAACGCCCTCGTAGTTCATATCGCCAGCGCCCGAGTCTCGCAGGTCCTTGATGTATTCAAATCGACTGCCTGCATCCGGCTTTTGGATCAACAACGTGATCGCAAATGAAGAGTTGTCAAAATGCCAGCCCAACTCTTGCCCGCGCCCGGCGTAGTGGATGTTGATTGAAGACAAGGTGTCTGCGTAGGGGTGTAGCGCAGCTTCTCCTGTTGTTTGCATGACAAAACTTCGGAATTCTGGCGCATCATAAAGGGTGCGCAAGGGGGAGGCCTGGTCGATCACGTCATCGCAGATACAGCCCTTGGACGACACCACCTGGCGATTGGCCGCGTGGGTGGCTGGGAAATCCGGATTGGGCGGCGTGAGATATACCGAATGGTCCTGCGCACAGAAATACGCCTGATCTTGCCCCGCTGCGCTTTCGCGGCGCATCTCTTCCAGCGCATCTGGTCTGATAAAATTGGACAAGACCAACGCCCCGTCCCGATCCAGCGTTTTTTTGCAGCGGGCGCCAAAGCTGGCGTCGCCTAAAGGAAATTGCGTTAGGTCAACAATCTGATCCAGTGTCAGTGCCATATCCTTGCCCTTCGTGTTCAGGCCGCCAACACAGAGTTGGCGTTGTCGTAAACGCCCCGTAGGGACAAAATCATGCGAGTTCGATCACCGTTGACCCGGTGGTCGCGCGGGATTCCAACGCGCGGTGTGCGTCGGCGATATCGTCCAGAGCAAACCGCTGATCGATACGGATTTTCACGTCACCCGCAGCGACCTTGCCAAAGAGCATCGCAGCCATCTCGCGGCAGACTTCGGGCTTGCTGATATGGGCAAAGAGCGTGGGCCGTGTCACTTTAAGCGATCCTTTCGGGCCGAGAATACCGATTGAAAACGGCGGCGCCGGACCGGAGGCATTGCCAAAAGACATCATCATCCCCAAAGGCCGCAAGCAATCGAGCGAGCCGTCAAACGTGTCTTTGCCGCCCCCGTCCATGACGGCCGCCACGCCTTCGCCCCCGGTCAGGTCACGTACTTTGGCAACCCAATCTTCGGTGCGGTAGTTGATGCAATGGGCAGCGCCATGATCGAGCGCCAGCTGGCACTTTTCCTCTGAACCTGCGGTGCCGATCAGGGTCATACCTTCGGATTTCGCCCATTGGCAGGCGATCAATCCCACACCACCCGCAGCCGCGTGGAACAGAACAGTGTCCCCTGCGTGCAACGGATCGGTCCTGTGGAACAAGTATTGCGTTGTCAGCCCTTTGAGCATCATGGCAGCAGCGACATCAAAGGGCACAGCATCTGGCAGCGGCACCACCTGATCGGCGCTCATCACCCGCGCCTCAGAATAGGCACCTGGAGGGGCCGCAGCATAGGCGGCGCGGTCGCCTTCTTTCAGGTGAGTCACACCAGCGCCAACCGCTTCGATGATCCCAGCGGCTTCCATGCCCAGCGCATGTGGTAGCTCCATAGTGTAGAGCCCTGTGCGTTGATAGATATCGATAAAGTTCAATCCGATCGCTTTGTGCGCAATCCGCACCTCACCCGGACCTGGATCGCCGACAGGCAGATCCACGATCTTGAGGTTTTCCGGCCCACCGGCCTCTTCGATGATTACGGTTTTTGCCATCGGTCTACTCCTCTTGCGTTTGCGATTGCGCACGACCGCGCGCGGTCACTTTTTCACGGTTGGCATCTAGGGCAGCGCCTTGAACCTGTGCGATATGCTGGCGGAAGACCTTTGCCTCAAGCGCCATGGCTTGCTCAAAGGGCAGGCCCGCGCCGTCCCGGATCAAGCCCCGGATCCGACCCATGGTGGTTTGGTCTGTTTCTGCAATCTGGTGAGCCAGCGCCATGGCACGCTCGGGCGCTGTCCCTGCAGGGACGATCTCATTCACTAGCCCCCAGTCGTAGGCGCGCCGAGCTTCGACAAATTCACCGGTCAGGCTCATCTGGCGGGCTCGGTTCAGACCGATCAGACGCGGCAACACCTGTGTCAGGCCCCAAGACGGGGTGATACCAACGCGCGCGTGGGTGTCGGCAAAAACAGCCCTCTCGCAGGCGATGATGAAATCCCCCAGCAGTGCCAATTCA
>JABSSA010000037.1 GCA_013214665.1 Paracoccaceae bacterium | reverse complement strand
GTATTAGACCGCTTTCAGATCACCAGCCATCTGGCGTCCATCACGACCTTCGATCAATTCAAAGCTGACCTTTTGATTGTCTGCCAGACCGGTCAAGCCAGACCGCTCTACAGCAGAGATATGCACGAATACGTCTTTGCCTCCGTCTTCTGGCGCGATAAAGCCGTATCCTTTTGTGGTGTTAAACCACTTCACGGTGCCTTCGGGCATACCCGTGTCTCCTTTTCGTCTTCAAGTCGTACCCCGCATACCCTGCGCACTCGGGGGTATTCTTGTTTCACCGCAGACAACCCACCGGGGTCAGCTTTGCTTCCACAATGGTTGACATTGGGCTGTTTAGGGAAAAATCAAGAAACTCATGAGCCATGAAGCCGAGTCTGCTCGAAAAATAGGCGTAATTTGGAGAATCTGACGTGAAAATCTACGGAATCAAAACCTGCGACACCTGCCGGAAGGCGCTGAAGGCTTTGCCTGCGGCCGATTTTGTGGACGTGCGAGCAGAGGGTTTGCCTGATGATGTGCGCGACGCAGCGCTTGCCGCATTTGGGGATGCGTTTATCAACACGCGATCCACAACCTGGCGCGGCATGTCAGAAGACGAGCGCGCAAATTCCCCGGTGGAATTGCTGGCGGCACAGCCGACGTTGATGAAACGCCCGCTGATCGACGCGGATGGAACGCTTTATCTGGGTTGGACAAAGGATGTTCAGGCGGCCCTTGGTGTTTAGCTTTCCGCTGCGCCGCCCTTGTCCAGCGATTTAGCCATGTCGCCAGTCGCCTCGCGCCAATGGCGGCGGCACAGCGAGACGTAGGTTTCGTTGCCGCCAATCTGAACTTGTGCCCCATCCGTCAACGTGGTGCCATCGGCGCTTTGGCGAATGACCATCGTTGCCTTTTTCCCGCAATGGCAAATTGTGCGCACTTCGCGCATCTCATCGGCCAGTGCCAATAGTGTTGCTGAACCGGGGAAGAGTTTGCCGCGAAAGTCGACACGCAAGCCGTAGCACATGATTGGCAGCTTGAGGTCGTCCACAGCGCGGGCCAGTTGCCAGACTTGCGCCTCCGACAAAAACTGAGCTTCATCGATGAAGACGCAAGCCAGATTACCTTGCGCCTGGCGGGCGACAAGTTTTTCAAACAGGTCTTCATCACCCAGAAACGTATCTGCTTCTGCACCGATCCCGATCCGGCTGGCAATACGCCCCGCCCCCGCACGGTCATCAAAGGATGGGGTCAACAAATAGACCTCCATCCCGCGTTCTTCATAGTTGTGAGCAGCCTGCAAAAGCACAGTCGATTTGCCGGCATTCATGGTTGAGTAGTGGAAATAGAGTTTGGCCATGACGAACCGGTTCAGTCGTGACGTTCGACAATCACAGATCCCACGGAATATCCGGCTCCAAAGGAACAGATCAGCCCCATATCGCCATCGGTCATATCGCTGGAATATTTTGAAAAGGCGATGATCGACCCGGCGGACGATGTGTTGGCATAGTCTTGCAGGATGTTGGGTTGCTCTCCTGCTTCGGGCTCGCGCCCCAAGACCTTGCGGCCGATAAAATCGTTCATGGATTTGTTGGCCTGATGCAGCCACAGACGCTTGAGGTTGTCAGAGGTCACGCCGATATCGCTCAGGTGATCGGTGATATGCTGGCTGACCATCGGGACAACCTCTTTGAAGACCTTGCGCCCGTTTTGCATGAACTGCATGTCGCGCCGGTCAACGACGCCGGCTGGGCGCGAGCGCCGCAAAAAGCCGTTGTTATTGCGGATGTTGTTGGAGAACTCGGTTGCACAGCGCGTGGACTTGATTTCGAAATACCCGGCTTTGGCGTCTTCGACGCGCTCCAAAACAACAGCTGTTGCCACATCGCCAAAGATGAAGTGACAATCGCGGTCGCGCCATTCCAGGTGGCCTGAACAAATCTCGGGGTTGACCACAATGGCCGAACGGATGGAGCCCGAACGCAGCATGTCGGCTGCGGCTTGCAAACCGAACGTCGCCGAGGAGCAAGCCACGTTCATGTCAAATGCGAAACCAGAGATGCCCAGAAGCTGTTGAATTTCGATGGCAACGGCGGGGTAGGCGCGTTCCATGTTGGAAGCCGCGCAAATCACCGCATCGATCTCAGACGCGTCGCGACCGGCCTGAGCAAGCGCCTTCTTGGCGGCGTCCACTGCCATTTCAGCCATGATGGAAGGTTCGTCATCGCCGCGCTGGCGCAGGCGTGGGTGCATTGTGTCTGGATCCAACACGCCTTCTTTGTCCATCACATAGCGCTGTTCGATACCCGAGGCTTTGACGATGAATTCTTCGGACGAGTGATCTTTGGCAACAACCTCACCGGCGGCAATAGCCTCAGCATTTTCGGCGTTGAACTTGTCGGCGTATGCGTTGAAGGCCTCAACGAGCTCTGCGTTCGTAATGATCTGTTCCGGTGTGAAAACACCCGTTCCGGTAATCGCTGCTGTATATGACACGCAAACCCCCTGTGCGCTTTCGGTGCGAAAGACCTTAGGCTTGTGCAGTGCGCGCTTCAAGCGGAGTTGGCTGGAAACCCGGCCAATTTTGGAAAGACATTCCTTTCCCTTACTCGGCTGCGATCCCATCGGTGAATTGCAGGTTGGCCAGCTTGGCATAGAGGCCCCCAGCGGCGACAAGCTCTTCGTGCGTGCCTTGGGCCACGATACGGCCTTCGTCCAACACAACGATCCTGTCAGCGCGTTTGACGGTGGCAAGACGGTGCGCCACGATCAACGTGGTTCGAGTTTCTGCCAATGCGTTCACCGCAGTTTGAACGGCGCGTTCGCTTTCGGCATCAAGCGCGCTGGTCGCTTCGTCCAGCAGCAGGATTGGGGCATCTCGCAGAATTGCGCGCGCAATTGCGATCCGTTGCTTTTGACCGCCCGACAGCATTACACCGCGTTCGCCCAGCTGTGTTTGATAGCCTTCGGGCAAATCGGAAATAAAGCCATGCGCAGCTGCTGCTTTGGCGGCGACTTCAATTTGGTCGGGTGCCGCGTCAGGATTGCCAAACAGGATATTCTCGCGGGCGTCGGTCGCGAAGATAACCGGATCTTGTGGCACCATCGCAAAGGATTTGCGGAAGCTCTCGCGCTCCATTTCGGACAAGTTCACGCCATCGAGGAAAATACCCCCGCTCTGCGGGTCGTAAAACCGCAAGAGAAGCTGGAAAAGCGTCGTCTTGCCTGCACCCGACGGCCCAACGAAAGCGACCGTTTCGCCTGGTTGAATGTCGAGCGTGACACCCGACAATGCAGGTGTGTTGGGACGCGTTGGATAAGAAAAGGACACGTCTTGGAATTTCAAATGCCCTTTGACGGATTTTGGCAGGGCAATCGGTGTGTCAGGATCTTGCACATTGTCTTCGAGATTTAGCAATTCCACCAACCGTTCGGTGGCGCCTGCAGCGCGCTGCAGTTCGCCAATGATCTCGCTGAGCGCGCCAATCGACGCGGCCACCATCACGGCATAGATCACGAATTGCACCAATGTGCCCACCGACATGGCGCCGGATTGTACATCATTCGCACCGATCCAAAGCACGCCGACAATGCCGGAAAAGACCAGAAAGATGACAATGCTGGTCAGCCAGGCGCGGGTAAAGACGCGGGTTTTGGCAGAGCGATAGCTGGCATCCGTCATATCTGAAAACATGGTACGGCTGACGCCTTCGTGGGTAAACGCCTGTACAGTCTGTGCTGCTGACAAATGTTCAGACGCGCGGCCCGAAGAGGTGGCAATCCAGTCCTGGTTTTCGCGGCTCAGCCGGCGCAAACGGCGGCCAAGCAGGACTATGGGAATGAAGATCGCCGGAACAATGGCCAAGACCAGCAAGGAAAGTTTGGGCGAGGTCCAGATCATCAGGCCCAGTGCGCCAACAAAAATCAACGCATTGCGCAAGGCCCACGAAACCGATGAGCCGATCACCGAAAGAATGAGCGTCGTGTCGGTGGTGATCCGGCTGAGAATTTCACCGGTCAGGATTTGTTCGTAGAATCCGGGCGACATCGAGATGACACGGTTGAAAACGGCTTTTCGGATGTCGGCGACCACCCGTTCGCCTAGCAGCGTGACCAACAAATACCGCAGGCCAGTTCCCAATGCCAAAACGGCAGCCATACCTACCGCTGCTGCAAAGTAGATGCCCAAGAGATCATTGCTGTCGATTTGAAAGTTATCGACGACCCGGCGCACTGCCAAAGGCAGCACGAGAGAAACCAACGCTGTTACGATCAATGCACAAATTGCGCCCACCATGAGCCACCGATACGGGCGCATGAATGGCCACAAAGACCCAAGGGCACCGACCTTTTTTGAGGAGGCGCGTTCCTGAGTGGTGTGTTGAGATACCGGTGCAGAAGAGGTTTCGGCCATGAGTGATCTTTCCGTTCGTCGATCCTATGTAACGATGACGATGAGAAATCAAAAGATGCTCAGACGAAGCTGGCTTGCGTCATTGTGACCAAAGCAAGTGCCTGATGAGACCGCAAGATTGGAAGGCGTTGGAGCGGGTAGCGGGAATCGAACCCGCACCTTAAGCTTGGAAGGCTCTTATGATACCATTTCACCATACCCGCTCAGACGCCGGGGTCTTAGTCTGGGGCTGGCCGATGGTCAAGCGTCTGGTGGCCATAGATTTCTTGACCATGTACTTTTGACAAGCGCATCAACCTTTGACCCTTTGTGGCCGCTTAGGCCGGACCAGGCGCGCGACCTTCCCAGTGTTCACCCATTGCCACGATACAGGATGTGCCGTTCGAATAGTTTTGCACGATGAGCCAATCACCGCTTTTTCGGGTCACCCAAATCTCCAGAACAGTTTCCGGATCACGCAGGCCCACACCTTGCCGTTCGGCGCCATAGAGATTGTTGAGCGTTTCGGACATCCGCGCGCTGTCATCGCAACTGACATCCGTCATTTTCGCGTGGGATGTGGCAGGAAGGCCCAAGAAGAGCGCGAGTACTGTTAAAAATCGAAACATCATGCGGACAGCTTACAGGGTTTGAGAGCTGAATGTAACAGTTTCATGACTGGCTGTGGATAAAATTTGAGAGATCCGGTTTGTAGCCGCCGAATTTGGGCGTTTGGGGTGCTGGCTTGTCACAAAAACTTTGCGAAATCGCAAAAAAACTGAATCAAAACCGTCACAAGACTGTAGCGCGCTCTGCTTAAGCGTCCCCCGAAACATCGGGGGCGACATGCTGCACATCGAAGCACTTACAAAGCGGTTCGGGGAAAACACGGCCGTGGATTCTGCGAATATCACAGTTGAAGAACCCACGATGATCGGAATCATCGGTCGGTCCGGCGCGGGCAAGTCCACTTTGTTGCGTATGCTCAACCGGCTGAGCGATGCAACAACTGGAACCATCACCTTCGAAGGCCAAGACGTGACGGCGCTGCGTGGTGCCGCCAAACGAGACTGGCAGTCGCGTTGTGCTATGATCTTTCAGCAGTTCAACCTCGTTCCCCGCATGGATGTCGTTTCAAATGTTTTGCACGGCACGTTGAACAAGCGATCGACGCTTGCGACCATGTTCAACTTGTACCCTCAGTCAGATATTCACCAGGCGATTGAAATCCTTGATCGTTTGGGCATCGCAGAACAAGCGCCAAAGCGGGCGGAAGCGCTTTCCGGCGGTCAGCAGCAACGCGTCGCCATTGCACGCGCTCTGATGCAAGACCCCAAGATCATTTTGGCGGATGAGCCGATTGCCTCTCTCGACCCGATGAACGCCCAGGTGGTGATGCAATCACTGCGCAAAATCCACGAAGAGGATGGGCGCATGGTCATTGCCAACCTGCACACGCTGGACACGGCGCGCCGGTATTGCGACCGTGTGATCGGGATGCGCGATGGGCGCATCGTTTTTGACGGTACGCCTTCACAGCTCACCACTGGCGTCGCACGCGACATTTACGGGGCTGGAGCCGATTTTTCCGAGGCGGCCACATCCACCGAAATCGAAACACTGGACAGATCAGAGGCTCAGAAAACACAAGCCTTCGCCTGATCCAGCTGCCACCCGCGCCTATCGCGGGCCACCTTCATCACATTATTGGAGAAACTGATGAAAAAGACCCTCGTATTGGCGCTTGCCGCCACAACAGCCCTGAGCTCCGCTGCTTTCGCTGACGGTATCAAAGAATTCCGCATCGGCATCCTGGGCGGCGAAAACGCTCAAGACCGCATGAACTCTTACCAGTGTCTGGCGGACTACACGACCGAAGCGCTGGGCGTTGAGACAAAGCTGTTCGCGCCTGCGGACTACAACGGCGTAATCCAGGGCCTGCTGGGCGGCACAATCGACATGGCTTGGTTGGGCGCGTCTTCCTACGCGGCGACATACCTGCAAGACCCAGAAGCGGTTGAACCAGTTCTGATCAAAGTGAACGTTGATGGATCCATCGGCTACCACTCCATCGGTTTCGCCCGCAAAGACAGCGGCGTAACATCGCTGGACGACATGGAAGGCAAAGTGTTTGGCTTTGGCGACCCTAACTCCACATCCGGCTACCTGATCCCTTCCATCGAAATTCCACAGTACAAAGACGGCGTGACCATGGAGAGCGGCGAGTACTTTGGCGAAGTGAAATTCACAGGCGGCCACGAGCAGACAATCGTTGCTGTTAACAACGGTGACATCGACGCGGGTGTGACTTGGGCCGACGCTCAGGGCAACTGGGAAGACGGCTACAACTCCGGCGCTCTGCGCAAGGCGGTTGACGCGGGCCTCGTTGACATGAACGACATGGTTCAGATCTGGAAATCCGCTGTGATCCCAGAAGGTCCAGTTGTGCTGCGTAAAGCGCTGCCAGCGGACGTTCGCGCAACAATGACTGCATTGGTTGATGGCCTGCACGAGCGTGACGCAGATTGCGCCTACGGCGTTGCAGCGGGCGACACTCTGGGCTTCCAGCCCGTCGCGCACGACACATACATCTCCATTGTTGAAGCGCGTAAAGCCAAAATTGGCGGCTAACGCAATTTCATGACGCGTCCGGCAGCCCTTTTGGGCTGTCGGTATTTTTTTGTCCGAGGGCTCAATGGCAGACATTTCACTCAGCGGTGCGCCGGAAACCGTAGATCACATTCGGTCCTCCTATATGGCGCAGGTCCAGCGGCGCAGGCTCTATGGCGGGCTCACGCTTTTGATCTTTGTCATTCTGATGGTGTCAGGCTTCAATGTTGCCGATGACCGCAACGCGGGCGGCTTTTGGGAAGGCTTGCATCAAATCGGCGACTATCCCGCCGATGTTTTATCTGAAGCGTGGGAAAAGCGGGCTGATTTGCCGGGCTTGATCGCCAAGTACTTCCCCGCACTTGTCGAAACCATCAATATCGCGGCAGTGTCCACCCTCATCGGTGCGATCGGTGGCTTGTTCCTGTCTTTGCTGGGAACACGTGGTTTGGCCAAATGGCCCCGCCTGATCCCGATGTTCCGCCGCCTCTCTGATATCATGCGCGCGGTGCCGGAAATCGTGATCGCGCTTGTTTTGATTTTTGTTCTGGGCGGCGGGCCTGTTCCGGCGATGATCGCCATCGCCATTCACACCGCTGGTGCGCTTGGCAAGATGTTCTCCGAAGTTGCTGAGAATGCCGACCTGAAACCCGTCGAAGGCCTTGCCTCCACCGGGGCAACTTGGCCCCAGCGTATGTTGCTGGGCGTCATGCCTCAGGTCGCGCCGAATTACCTGAGCTATGCGCTTTTGCGGTTTGAGATCAATATTCGTGCGTCCGCCATCCTGGGCTTTGTTGGCGCAGGTGGCCTTGGCTATGAATTGCGCAACGCGATGGCCTGGGGGCCGGGGCGTTTTGACGAAGCTGCGGCCATCTTCATCTTGCTGTTCGGCACAATCGTCTTCTTTGACCAAGTGTCCAGCCGCTATCGTAACAAACTGACAGAAGGGCAGGGCCAATGACCGCCGCAGATCTGAACCTTGCCAAGCAGGAAGCGGACCAGCTTTTTCAGCGCAAACGCCTCCTTGGCTTTGCCATCCCCGCCGTCATCCTTGTATATTTGACGTATATCTTCTTTGCCTTCGATCTGCCCGGTCTGGCGCAGCGGGCGAATATCGACAACGCTGTCACGCTTGCCTCTGACAGTTGGTCTCACAAGGTGCACGTCACACGCGACAACCGCTCTGGCGCGATCACCTATGCCGTCGAAGGGGAGCGCAAAGGCCGCTATCCCGAGGGCCAGCGCCCTGATTGGGTGAGCGACACAGGCGATGGCGTCACGATCGATCTCGGCGGCGATCATGTTGTGCGGTATTTGCCGGACAATCGGACAGAGGTTGAGATACCTGGCTTCCCACTGATCGAAGTGCAGGCCAAGGGCCGCTCACTGGAAAGCAACCTTGCCGAAGATCTGCCCGATTGGATTTCGGCCTCCAACCGGCGGATTGGGATCACCACGCCCGAAGGCCGCATCACGTTGACTGGCGCGCGCACCGAAGTGTTCAACTATTTCCCGGGTTGGGAGCTGTTCTGGTTCACCCTCGACAGCCCGTATCACGGCCAAAGCCTTGCCTCGATCCTGTTTGGTGAGCAACTGGACCCGGAGCGCAGCAATCTGAATGGTGCTGTATCAGATTGGTGGAACAATGCCATGTGGCGTCACAAGGATGTGGCCTGGGCGATTGGTGAGACAATCCTGATGGCCTTCCT
>JABSSA010000369.1 GCA_013214665.1 Paracoccaceae bacterium | reverse complement strand
TTCCGATCTTTACCGACGCGACCACATGCCGATTGACGTCGTGATCAGCCCTGAAAAAGAAGTCGCCGCTGCGGCGCTTTTGCGCCTGTCTGCACCTGCGGCCTTTGACACAGAGCGGTTTATGGGGGGCAAAGCCCAATTGCTGGGCATCGCTGTTGATGAAGATTGCCCGATCGTGAACACCCCATTGCGCCAGTTGACCGATTTGTTCTCGACCCTGCGCTGTGTGGTGGTGGGCGTGCGCCGTGACGGCACACTTTTTGCGCCCGAAGCTGGGGATCAGCTCTTTGTTGGCGATCAGGCTTATGCGTTTTGTCACGTCGATGACGTGCCGCGTACGATGGAAGCTTTTGGCAAACAGATCAAAAAGCAGGAACGCGTCGTGCTTATCGGTGGGGGCAACGTAGGGCTTGCTGTGGCGAACGCGCTTGAGCGCAACACAAATCGTGTGCGCGCCAAGGTGATCGAACGCAGTCGCCCCTGCGCGGAGCGGGCTGCCGAAGCGTTGGAACGTACGATTGTTCTGCACGGCGATGGGCTGGATGCGAACCTGCTGGACGAGGCCGGTGTGGCCCGTGCCGATGCCATTCTGTCTGTCACAGATGATGACAAGACCAACATGCTGGCGGCCGTGCGCGCCAAAGCCGAAGGGTGCCCCTATGCGGTGGCCTTGGTGAACGACCCGACGCTGGTGCCAATGATGGAGCCGTTGGGGATTGATGCGTATATCAACCCGCGGGCCACAACCGTCAGTTCGATTTTGCGGCACATTCGCCATGGGCGGGTCCGCTCGGTCTATTCCATCGGCGACGCGGAGGCCGAAATCATCGAGGCCGAAGTGCTGTCGACCTCACCGCTTGCGGGGCAGATGATCGCCGACATTGACTTTCCCGAAGGTGTTTTGGTCGGCGGGATCATGAAAGCCGGCGATGTGACACGCCCGGTTGGAAAAACCCGGATCGACGAAGGGGATGTGGTTTCGATTTTTGCGTTGACCAAGGATGTGCCCGAAGTGGAGCGCCTCCTTCAGGTGAGTATCGACTTTTTCTAATGCCTGCGGCGCGCAAATCCCCCGGCGCGCGCCTGATGGACCTGCCGCTTTTTTTGTTGCTTTTGGGGGTGGCATCGCTGGCGATGTTGGTGCCAGCCGTGTTTGCAGGGATTACCCGCGAGTTGGAAACGGGGCGGGCATTCTTGTACACAGGTCTGCTTGGCTTGATCCTCTTTGGAATGATCGCATTGACCGTGCGGGGCAGGCCGCGACGGCGCGATGCGTTTGGCCCTTTGATCGCGCTGTTCTGTGCCTTCACCGTTCTGCCTGTCGTACTGGCGGTGCCGTTCCATGAGGCGGTGCAAAACACCAGCTTTTTCAACGCTTACCTCGAAATGGTCAGCGCCATGACCACGACGGGCGCGCCTGTCTTTGATGACCCATCACGGCTGAACGAACCATTGCACCTGTGGCGTGCGCAGGTGGCTTGGCTGGGTGGCCTTCTGATGTGGATCGCCGCAGCCGCCATCATGGCCCCGCTTAACTTGGGTGGATTCGAAGTTACCACCCGCGCCGAACCCGGCCGCCGCCCAAGCTATGACGCGACAATGGCCGCACCCCTGGCGCAAACAAGGATCACGCGGGCCGCATCGGCCTTGATCCCGATTTACCTCGGCCTGACCGTCTTGCTGTGGGTGCTGCTCTA
>JABSSA010000368.1 GCA_013214665.1 Paracoccaceae bacterium | reverse complement strand
GGCGCTGCCCCCACACCCCCGGAGTATTCTCCCGTTTTCGAACCAACTGCAAAATCAGCCATCGAAAATGTCCCGAGAACGGCGCAGCCGTGGCAGGGTATTTTCGATCCAATGCGTTCGAAAACGGGACTTGGGTCCAAAAGAAAGGGGCAACTTCCCCCCTACCGGATCGGATCCAGCAATGCGTTCTTGGCCCGACAATCGCGGATCACATCGCGGCCACAGGGCACCGGATCAAGGCTGCGGCTGAGGCAGATGCGGGCCTCCTGGATGCGCCCGTCGCGGCAGGTGATGGTCACGCCATCCGCGCTGAGACCCGGGTTGGATTGCAAGAACGCATCTTCGATCACGCGCGCCGGCAGGCGCACAGGATCCGTCAGTTTGCGCAGGATGTCGGGGCGCTTAACGCGCGCATAGGCTTCACGGGACAGCGCGAAATAGGCAGGCGCGGATAGCCCCGAGCAGACCCCATGTTTGCGCCATTGATGCCAGGCCAGACCCGAAGAGCCCATAATGTCAGACATCTCTCGCGTCATTGTCCGAGACGGAGGGCGCTCTGCTGTGCGGCAGTAGCTGGGCCAGCCTTGGTGATATTGCGGCCAGAGCCCGTGCAGGATCCAGCCGTGGTCATGGCGCGCGTCACATTGATCCGAGCCGCGCGCATCGCCTTCAATGGCGCACCAGGTGGGCGACCAGCTGAGCGCCATCACATAGTAGTCAAACTCACCGCTTTTGTGCTCTTGCGCCAGCGACGCCCCCGCCATCATCAGCCAGATCAGAAACCCGCGCATCTTTGCCTTTCCCTTCGCCCACCGGCCTTTTCTCTCTGGCCTTTTCGCATCACCACACCTATATGGCTAAAAGTTCCCCCACAACGGAAACCCGTTTCGGACCCGCACCGAGACAGCCCTCGCCGGGCGACGGGACAGGTTTGTCTGGGGGTCGATAGGAGATTGAGAGATGTCAAAACCGATTATGGCCAAAGCCACCGCCGTCTGGCTGGTGGATAATACAACAATCAGTTTCAAGCAGATTGCCGATTTTGTCGGGCTGCACGAGCTTGAGGTGCAGGGCATCGCAGACGGGGATGTGGCCGCAGGCGTGAAGGGCTTTGACCCGATTGCCAACAACCAGCTCACACAGGAAGAGATCGACAAGGCTGAGAGCAATCCACTCTACAAGCTGTCGCTCAAGTTCAACCCCGCCGCCGTGGGCGAGGAAAAACGCCGCGGGCCACGCTATACGCCGCTGTCCAAGCGTCAGGACCGCCCGGCGTCGATCTTGTGGCTGGTGAAGTTTCACCCCGAACTGGCGGACGGTCAGATTTCCAAGCTGGTCGGCACCACCAAGCCCACCATTCAGGCGATCCGCGAGCGGACGCATTGGAACATCTCGAACATCCAGCCGATTGACCCGGTCGCTCTGGGCCTCTGCAAACAGTCCGAACTGGACGCCGCCGTGCAAAAAGCCGCCGCCAAGAAGGCCGCCGAAGGTGAGGTCATGGACGATGATGCGCGCCGTAAGCTGGTGAGCACCGAGCAAAGCCTTGCGATGGAGGCCGCGCCCAAGATCCCAACCGCGATCGAAGGGTTGGAGACCTTTACCCTCAATGCGGATGAGGACGAGGAAGACACGGATCAGCCAATGGTGGATGCCGACAGCTTCTTTAACCTGCCCAAAGATGGCGGGGATGACGAAGACGACGAGCTGTAAGACAGACGCCTATTAACAGAAAGCCCCCCGTTCAGCGATGCGCGGGGGGCTTTTCTTTGGTTAAAGCATTTCGGATTCGCCTTGAGACTCGAATACCCTGCCACGGCTACGCCGCTCAGGGGCAGATTCGCATCACTGAATGATCCGGGTAAGTCCCGAATAGCTGTGAGCGCTGCGCCTAGCCGTAGGTCGGGTGGAATGTGTCCGCCGCTGAGAGGGTGAAAATCTCCACCCCATCTGCGGTCACTCCGACCGAATGCTCGAACTGCGCTGACAGGGATTTGTCGCGGGTCACGGCAGTCCAGTCATCTGGCAACGTCTTGGTTTCAGGCCGGCCCAGATTGACCATCGGCTCGATGGTAAAGAACATGCCTTCTTCCAACACCGGGCCGGTGCCGGGCCGCCCATAGTGCAACACGTTGGGCGGCGCGTGGAACACGCGGCCAAGACCGTGGCCGCAGAAATCGCGCACCACCGACATGCGCTGGCTTTCGACATAGGTCTGAATGGCATGGCCAATGTCGCCAAAGGTGTTGCCGGGGCGAACCGCTTCGATGCCCAGCATCAAAGAATCATGGGTCACCTGGATCAGCCGCTCGGCCTTGCGCGGCAGCTTGCCCGCCACATACATCCGCGACGTATCGCCAAACCAGCCATCCACGATCACGGTCACGTCGATGTTGAGGATGTCACCCTCTTTCAAAACCTTGTCACCGGGGATGCCGTGGCAGACCACGTGATTGACCGAAATACAGCTTGCGTGCTGATACCCTTTGTAGCCCACCGTGGCCGAGGTTGCGCCCGCATCATCGACCATCTGGTGAATGATCTCGTTGATCTTGCCCGTGGTCGTGCCGGGAAACACATGCGCGGCGATATCATCCAGAATACGCGACGCCAAAGCGCCTGCCGCATGCATGCCTGCGTAATCCGCCGCCTCATGGATGCGAATTCCGTCTTTCGTCAGGCGTCCGGTGTGCTTGTGATCCACTCTCTGAGTTCCTTACCTAGCGCTGCGGCGTTTCCTACTTGAACCGGGCTTATGATTCCAGCGCGTCTTGCACCGGCAGGGGCTGCGCCGCGTTCAAGGTGATCCCTTGCGGGCCAATGTCAGTATCAAAGACATAGGTTTCAAGCCCTGCGGCCTTGGCGCGCGCCGCGGCCTCAGCATAGGCCGGGTCAATGTCGGCTGCCACAGCAAAGCGCTGGCAGTCATTGCGCTGCACCAGATACAGAATCCCTGCCCGGTGGCCTTCGGCGCGCATCTGCGCCAGCTCACCCATATGTTTGGCGCCACGTGTCGTGACCGTATCGGGAAACTCGGCCAATCCGGCCTGGCGCAGCAGCGTCACCGATTTGACCTCAAGATACAGGTCCGGGCCGTCCGCGAAGCTCAACAGGAAATCCACGCGGCTCTTTTCGCCATAGCGGGCCTCCCGCCGCACCTGCGCCCCGGCAAAGGCCGCAATCTGACCCGCCTCCAGCGCCTCGCCCACGATCGTGTTGGCCGCGCCTGTGTCCACGCCCACAAAGACGCCGCCGTCAAACTCGGCCAGCTTCCAGCTGAACTTGAGCTTGCGTTTGGGATTATCGCTGGGCTCCAGCCAAACGCGGGTGCCGGGCTCGACCAACCCGGTCATCGGGCCGGTGTTGGCGATATGGGCCGTGACCTCGCGGCCATCGTCCAACTGGCAATCCGCGAAAAAGCGTTTGTAGCGGCGGATCAGCGTGCCGGGGATCAGATCGGTTTGAAAGCGCATGGTCCGCGCCCTATACCCCTAAGCAGCACGAGACAAGGAGAGCGCGATGCCAAATCCCACAGCGGCCATGTTGGTGATCGGAGATGAGATTTTGTCAGGTCGGACACGGGATGCGAATATGCATCATCTGGCCTGCGCGCTGACCGAGATCGGCATTGATCTGTCCGAGGTGCGCGTGGTCAAGGATATCCCGGCGGCCATCACCAGCGCGATACAGGCGTTGTCGGGCGCCTATGACCATGTGTTCACCAGCGGTGGCATCGGGCCAACCCATGATGACATCACCGCCGATTGCGTGGCTGCGGCCTTTGGCGCCCACATAGATATCCGCCCGGATGCCCGCGCCATTCTGGAAAGCTACTATGCCACCACCGGCATTGAGCTGAACGCAGCCCGCCTGCGGATGGCGCGCATTCCCGATGGGGCTGAACTGATCGAAAACCCGGTGTCCGGGGCGCCGGGGTTCATCATCGAAAACGTGCATGTGATGGCGGGCGTGCCCAAGATTTTTCAGGCCATGGTGGCCTCTGTCCTGCCTTCGCTCACCGGCGGCGCGCCTTTGATTTCGCGCACCTACCGGGTGCATCGCGGCGAGGGGGAGATTGCCGGCCCGCTGGGCCAGATTGCAGAGGATAACCCCACCCTCTCCATCGGGTCTTACCCGTTTCAGGTGGATGGCAAATTCGGCTCCAACGTCGTGTTTCGCGGCGCGGATGAGGCCGAGGTTGACGCCGCCGTGGCGGCTCTGGCGCAGGTGTTTCCGCAATGACCGACATCTTTGCCACGCTCGAGGCCACATGGCCCCCCGCCGCTGCCGAAAACAACGGCCCCTGGCGGCTGCGTGATGGCGCTGGCGGCGGCAAGCGGGTGTCGGCGGCCAGCGCGCTGGGGCCAATCACAGAGGCCGATGTGCAGGCCCTGGAAGACGATGCGCGCAAACGTGGCCTTGCGGCACTGGTACAGGTGAAAGACAGCGAAGCAGAGCTGGACGCGCTGCTTGATGCGCAGGGCTACACAGTGGTGGACCCAACTTGGCTGTGGGCGATGCCTGTGGCGGGTCTGACGGATATTCCCCTGCCCAAAGTCACGGCCTTTGCCGTGTGGGAACCGCTTGCCATCATGACGGACATTTGGCGCAAGACCGGCCTGCCTCCGGCGCGCTTTGCGGTGATGGCGCGCGCCGCCCACAAGACCGCGATCTTCAGCCGCTGCAACGACAAACCCGCAGGCGTCGCCTTTGCCGCAATCCATGGCGATATGTGCATGGTCCACGCCGTCGAAGTGTTGCCGCATCAGCGCCGCCAGGGCATGGCGCAATGGATGATGCGCAAAGCGGCGTTTTGGGCGCAGGAACAGGGGGCCACAACGCTGTCGGTTGCCTGTGTGGCCGCCAACGATCCGGCCAATGCGTTGTATGAAGGCTTGGGTTTTGAGCGCGCAGGCGGCTATCATTACCGCACAAAGGAGATCGCCACATGAGCAAAGGAAAAATCACCGCGCTTGATCTGCCCATGGCCGATCCGCTGCCGGAGGCCACGCAGAAATATTTCGACATCTGTCAGGAAAAACTCGGCCTCATTCCCAACGTCTTGCAGGCCTATGCCTTTGACGTGGAAAAGCTCAACACCTTCGCGGCGATGTACAATGATCTGATGCTGGGCGACAGCAGCCTCAGCAAGCTGGAGCGCGAAATGATTGCGGTGGCAGTCAGTTCGATCAACAAATGCTGGTATTGCCTCACCGCCCATGGCGCGGCCGTGCGGGCGCTGTCGGGGGATCCGATATTGGGCGAACAGATGGTGATGAACTGGCGCGTGGCCGATCTGACCGACAAACAGCGCGCGATGCTGACCTTTGCGGAAAAGGTCACGCTCGACAGCCACAAGATCGAAGAGGCCGACCGCGACGCTCTGCGCGCCATGGGCTTTGGGGATCGCGACATCTGGGACATCGCCAGCGTGGCCGCGTTTTTCAACATGTCAAACCGCATGTCGAGCGCTGTGGGCATGGATCCGAACCCCGAATATCACGGGCAAGCGCGCTAGGCGGTGCGGGCGCTTGCCTTCATAACGGCCCTTGGCGCGGCGCTGCCCGCAGCCGCCCTTGATCTGACCTTGCCCGGCAACGCCCAGCCCACCGCCACACGCAACAGCACGCTGGATGTGTTTGCCGCACCCATCTCGGTCTTTGCGTCCGATGGGATCGAACTGCAAAGCATCGAAGGCAATGTGGAGCGGGCCGCATGGCGCGTGCCCTCGTCGGGCCTGACGCCGTTGCAGGTGATCCAACCCATCCGCAAGGCGCTGATGGATCAAGGCTATGGCATCGTTCTGGATTGCGCGGCACGGGCCTGCGGCGGCTATGATTTCCGTTTCCAGCTCGAAGCGCTGCCCGCGCCGTCCATGTTCATCAACATCCGCAATTATCACCACCTGACGGCAACCAAACACACTGCCGATGGCCTGAGCGAATTGATCACCGTTCTGGCCAGCACCGCACCCACCGTGGCGCATTTGCAAATCATCCGTGGCTATGCCAGCGGCGCTGACGCCGCGCTTGGCGATCTGAGCATCGAGAAAACCGCGCCTGTCCCCGAGGCCGCTGCTGCGGCCCCTGTCGCGCCCGCCACGGCGCCCACCGATCTGGCCAGCGCGCTGGCGCAAAACGGGCGCGCCATTCTCGACACGCTCAGCTTTGCCACCGGCACCACAGACCTTGTGGCGAGCGACACGACACAGCTGGCCGATCTGGCCGCCATCATGCGCGCAGACCCGGATGTGTCTTACGCCCTTGTCGGCCATACCGACAGCGTCGGCGGCTTGTCTGGCAATATCAGCATCTCCAAACGCCGCGCCGAAGCGGTGCGCCAGCGGCTGATCTCGGAATTTGGCACCACGCCCAGCCAAATCAGCGCCGAGGGCATGGGATATCTGGCCCCCATAGCAAACAACCTCACGCCCGAGGGGCGCGAGGCTAATCGTCGTGTCGAAGTGATTGTGGTGCGGTCCAACTGACCGCCTGCCACCGCCCCTGACTTACCAGTCAGACGGGCCCTTTTCGGCAAAGGCATGCACCAGAAAATCAATGAAGGCGCGGACCTTGGGCTGGGTAAAGCGGCCCGGCGGGTAGACCGCATAGATGCCTTGCGTCTCAATCGGCAGATCCGGGATCGCATCCAAAACCAGCCCCTGTTCCATCGCTTCCGCATAAAGGAAGCTGGGCAGATAGGCGATGCCGAGGCCCGAGATGGCCGCGTTCAGCAGGGATTGCCCATCGTTGACCGAGAGCCATCCGGCCGTGCGCACCTGACGCTTTTCACCGGAGGGTGCTGTGATCTTCCAAACATTGCCGCTGCTTTGGGAGGAATAGTGCAGCAACTTGTGTTCGTTCAGATCATCAATCTTTTGCGGACGCCCATACTTTTCGAAATAGCTGGGGGCCGCAATCATGCGCCGGTTGGTCTCTGTCAGCTTACGGGCCCGCAGCGAACTGTCTTCCAGATCACCAATCCGCACGGCCATATCGAACCCTTCGGAAATCAGCTCAACAAAGCGGTTGTTGAGCACCATATTCACGGTGATATCCGGGTAATCCTCAAGGAATTCAGACAGCACGGGTGACAGGTGGTTGACCCCGAAATCGGTCGCGACCGAGATACGCAACAGACCAGAAGGCGCAGATTGCATCGAGGTGACAAGCGCGTCAGCCTCGCCCGCATCATTCAAAACGCGGCGGGCGCGGTCGTAATAGGCCAGACCAATTTCTGTCGGCGACACGCGGCGTGTTGTCCGGTTCAGCAAACGGGCGCCAAGCCGCGCTTCCAGTGACGAGACGTGTTTGGAAACGGCGGACTTTGAGATGCCCATTTTCTTGGCCGCATCCGTGAATCCACCTTGATCCACGACAGTGGCGAAGGCTTCCATTTCGGTTAGGCGATCCATACTGCTTTACCTCGGTTACTCGTTTGTGGTTGAGACAGGGTATGCTGGCCAAATCAGGCAAGATCGGGGCACCTTCGGGATAATATCGGGATCAATTGCGACATCGTGCAGGTCTTGGAAACGGTGAAACAATGCGTTTTCACGCCAAAGGCTGCCCCAATTCGACGCAGAACAAGGAATATCACATGACACCGGAAGAGATTGTCGCCCTGCCCTATCGCCCCTGCGTGGGCGTGATGCTGATGAACGCAGACGGCCAGGTATTTGTAGGCCAGCGGCGGGACCGGGATCAGGACGCCTGGCAAATGCCTCAGGGCGGCATTGATCCAGGCGAAGCGCCGCAAGAGGCTGCGCTACGCGAGCTGTGGGAAGAAACCGGGGTGACATCTGATTTGGTCACGCTGGAGGGCGAAACCCCGGATTGGGTGCGCTATGACCTGCCGCACGATCTGGTGCCGCGCATATGGAAAGGGCGCTATCGCGGGCAGGAACAGAAATGGTTCCGCTTCCGTTTTCACGGCACGGATGCCGACATCAACATCGCCACAGAGCATCCCGAATTCAGCGAATGGAAATGGACGGCACCCGACACGC
The DNA here is from genome assembly GCA_013214665.1 of Paracoccaceae bacterium. Classification (GTDB taxonomy): domain Bacteria; phylum Pseudomonadota; class Alphaproteobacteria; order Rhodobacterales; family Rhodobacteraceae. The sequence goes on along the minus strand of JABSSA010000368.1, from coordinate 10,745 downwards.
TGGTGCGCGATATCGTGCCGTTCAAGCGCGCGGTCTATGAACAAGTGTTGGCCGCCTTTGGCATGTGATAGGGCTGCGCCATGCCCCGCGCACTGAGTTTTATCACCCTGATTGCCCTGGTGCTGGCCCCTGTCACCGCGTCCGCGCTCAGCTGCCGCCCCTGGCGTGTGGCAGACGCCGCGGATCAGGCGATCACCTCTGATGCCACCTATCTGCCGGTTGTGGGCTGGCTCACCTTTGATGAAACGCTCTTGCCCGTCACCAATTGGGACCGCCAGCAAGACACGCCACCCCTGACCCGCATCCCGGCCACGTTCCGCGGGATGGGATGGAACGGCACAGAGATCTCCACCCCGATTGACCGGGAGATTACACTGGAGGTGTCCTGCACTGGTCCGTGGTGTGGCAGTGCGGTCAGCGGCGTGCGCGCCGTTGCATTTCTGAAAAAAGACGGCGCGGCATACAGCCTACAGATGGGTTCCTGCGGAGGTATGGCGTTCTGGGATGACGTTGCCAAAAACAAAGCAAAGGTCGAAGGCTGCCTGCGCCACCGCGGCTGCAACCGACAGCCCCCAACGCGATAAGACGCAGGCTTGGCCCGGTCAAAGCTGCTGCTCTGCCAGGCTGTCATCATATATGTATGAACTGTGGAAACAGGGTTGCGGCGCCGCAATACGACAGCAGGTTGACCCGGAGGGTCTCTCCGAACCGATCTTCGCGCGATGAACGAAAGGCGGATCTCTCCGCCCCAAGGCCATCTTCCTGAGTTGTGTGCCGCGCTTGGGTGTTGCGTGGCACGTGGTACCGAGGATGGGGTTTAGGGCGCAGAGGTTAGCAAAGCCTGAGACAGGCGCGCGCCCAAGACGCAAAAGGCGCAACACCCATGCGGGGCGCTGCGCCTTTTTCAGCATGATATGCGCTGGATCAGACGATCTTGATGTCCGCGTCTGCGGCATCTTTCAAAAACGTCTCCAACCCCTTGTCGGTCAGCGGGTGCAAAGCGAGTTTCTTGATCACATCCGGTGGCGCGGTGATCACATCGGCGCCGATGCGCGCGCTGTCGAGCACGTGGTTCACAGAGCGGATCGACGCGGCGAGGATCTGTGTTTCGAACCCAAAGTTGTCATAGATGGTGCGGATATCTTCGATCAGCTCCATCCCATCCAGGTTGATGTCATCCAGACGCCCGATGAAAGGCGAAATGAACGTGGCCCCTGCCTTGGCCGCCAAAAGCGCCTGATTGGCGGAAAAACACAGCGTGACGTTGACCATGTTGCCTTCGCCGGTCAGCACTTTACAGGCTTTCAGACCATCCCATGTCAGCGGCAGTTTGACGGCGATGTTGTCGGCAATCTTGGCCAAGGCGCGGCCTTCGGTGATCATCGCATCGGCTTCGGTGGCGATGACTTCGGCGCTTACCGGGCCGTCGACCAGATCACAGATCTCTTTGGTCACTTCCAGAATATCGCGGCCCGATTTCTTGATCAGCGAAGGGTTGGTGGTCACGCCATCAACCATGCCAAGCGCGTGCAATTCCGCGATGGCGTCGATCTCGGCGGTATCGACGAAGAATTTCATGAGGCTCTCCTGATGCCTGGGGTTCAACTTGCCTCCGCTTTACCCCATGCTTGGCCCATCGAAAACCACCGGAATGCTGCTTTGCCCGTGGACAGCCCAGAATTCTTTGACGAAGGCACGCTGATTGCGGTGCTGACGACCCAACCGCTTGACCGGACGCTGGATTACAAAGCGCCCGAAGGTGGCTGTCATCTGGGGGCGTTCATCGAAGTGCCGCTTGGCCCGCGCAAAGTGTTGGGTGTGGTCTGGGGGCCGGGGCGCGGGGATTTTGACCTGTCAAAAATCCGCGCCGCCATCCGGGTGCTGGACGCGGCCCCCATGCGCGAGGAGATGCGCGCCTTTCTCAGCCGCACAGCGGCCTACACGCTGACCCCAATGCCCGCCATGCTGCGGCTGGCCACCCGCGCGCCGGGGCTGGGTGATCCGCCGTCGATGCGCAAGATCTATCGGCGCGGGGGCACAGACCCCGACCGGATGACCGACGCGCGCCGCCGTGTGCTGGAGGCGCTGCGCGATTATGGCGATCTGTCTTTCACGCTGCGCGAATTGTCCGAAATGGCGGGCGTGACCACATCAGTGGTGAAAGGATTGGTCAAACAAGGCACGGTGCACGAAGAAGACAGCCCCCGCGATCTGCCCTTTCCGCGCCTTGATCCGGGCCGCGCGGGCAAAACACTGACCGACGATCAACAGGGCGCGGTGGATCACATCGCCAAAGCCATCAGCGAAGAACGCTATGAAACCACGCTTTTGCGCGGCGTCACCGGCTCTGGCAAAACCGAAGTCTACCTTGAAGCCGTGGCCGCCGTGTTGCGCAAAGGCCGGCAGGCGCTGGTGCTTTTGCCCGAGATTGCGCTGACCGCCGAATTTCTCAAACGGGTGGAGGCGCGGTTCGGCGCGCGGCCTGCGGAATGGCATTCGGGGGCGACGATGACCGAACGCCGCCGCGTCTGGCGCATGGTGGGCGAAGGTCAGGCACAGCTGGTGATCGGGGCGCGATCAGCGCTCTTTCTGCCCTATCGCGATCTGGGGTTGATCGTTGTCGATGAAGAGCACGACACCTCCTACAAACAAGAAGACGGGGTGCTTTATAACGCGCGCGATATGGCGGTGCTGCGCGCCTCTTTGAACGCGGCCAGCGTGGTGCTGGCCTCAGCCACACCATCGCTGGAAAGCTGGGCCAACGGGCAAAGCGGAAAATACACGCGGCTGGACCTGCCCGGGCGCTTTGGTGCTGCGGTGCTGCCCGACATGCGCGCCATCGACATGCGCGCAGAACGGATGGAGCCGGGGCGCTGGATATCGCCCACCTTACGCGCCGCCGTCGAAGACCGGATGGCCAAGGGCGAACAGGCTCTGCTGTTCATCAACCGGCGTGGCTATGCGCCCACGACACTGTGCCGGGCCTGCGGGCATCAGATCGGCTGTGATCATTGCGACGCGCGCATGGTCGAACATCGGTTTCTCAAGCGGCTGATGTGCCACCAATGCGGTGAGACCAAACCAATGCCCGAGGCCTGCCCCTCTTGCGGCGCAGAAGGGCGGCTGGCCCCGGTCGGCCCCGGCATTGAGCGGCTGGCCGAAGAGGCCGAAGCACTGTTTCCCGACGCGCGCCGCGCGGTGCTGAGTTCAGACATGTACAGCTCTGCCCGCGCGCTGAAAGCGGAGATCGAAGGGATCGCAGAGGGTGGTGCGGATATCATCATCGGCACGCAGATTGTGGCCAAGGGGCATAACTTTCCGAACCTGACGCTGGTGGGTGTGATTGACAGTGACCTTGGCCTGCAAGGCTCTGACCTGCGCGCCGCAGAACGGACGTTTCAATTGATGCGCCAGGTCTCTGGCCGTGCCGGCCGGGCAGAGACGCCGGGCACCGCACTGTTGCAGACCTATCAGCCCGACCACCCGGTCATGCGCGCGATTGTGGCGGGGGATGAAGAGAGCTTTTGGCAAGCTGAAGCGCGCGAGCGTGAGGCCGCAGGCGTGCCGCCTTACGGGCGCATGGCAGGTATCATCCTGAGCGGCACGGATGTGGCGCAGGTGTTTGATCTGGGCAATCATCTGGCGCGTGCAAACCGGCCCTTGCTGGCGGTGGGCGCGCAGGTCTATGGCCCCGCCCCCGCCCCCATCGCGCGCGTGCGCGGGCGGCATCGGGTGCGGCTGTTGGTGAAGGCGGCCAAGGGCGTTGCGTTGCAACGGGCACTGGCGGAGTGGGTTGGGCAGGTGCAGATCAAGGGCGATCTGCGGCTGTCGGTGGATATTGATCCGCAGAGTTTTTATTGAGACGGGTTTCTTTGCGTCACTGTGCGTGGGGCTCTGCCCCACACCCCGGAGTATTTTTGTCCAAAAGAAGATGCAGGGTTCCTTGGGGGGGTGTCAGTTCTCTGATAGGAGATCGGCGAAGTGTTCGGCCAAGGCGTCCCATGTTTCTTTGGAGCTGGCAGAGAGCAGATAGCCTTTGCGCGTCGTGGTCAGGTAGTCTGATCCGTCCAACATCGCGGCATGGCCGCCCGCCTGTTGGCAGAGCATCACACCAGCGGCGTGATCCCACGGGTTGAGCATACTGGACATCACGAAATCCACAGCGCCCTTGGCCAGCAACCGGTATTCATGCGCGGAGCAGCGCAAATTCGATACCAGCCCCAGGCCTGTGCATTTTGCATAGGCCAGCGCCCGGTCTTCTGGCGCCATAAGGCGGATATGGGCAAAGCCCTGCATTTCGTCCAGCGGTTTGGGGGCGGCTGTGCGCAACGGGTGATCGCGCCCCCGGCCCCGACGTGAGACAGAGGCACGCTCTACATCGCACAAAAAAGCGTCGTCATTGACCGGATCATAAATCAGCCCGAAGGTGGGCCGCCCGAACCGGCACATCGCAAGGATCGTGCCAAAAAGGCTCATACCTTGTGCGAAGTTCCAGGTGCCGTCGACCGGGTCAATAATGAAACAGAGCTCGGCCTCTGCAATTTTGTCGAGCAGGTCTGGGTTTTTGGCCACCGCCTCTTCGCCCACGATCAGCGCGGAGGGAAAGGCCATTTGCAGGCCACGGGTGATCATCGCCTCGGCGGCGGTGTCAACCACGGTGACCAGATCATCGGCGCGTGATTTCACGGCGATATCGCTGGGGTCAAGCTGGCGGAATCGCGGCAAGATCTCTGCGCGCGCGGCGCGGCGGATGAGGTTAAGAACTTGGGTGAGCTGTGCCGGGGTGAGCGGTGCTGTTACCGACATGGGCAATGTATCTGATGTCATCTTTTGTCTCATTAAGCTCAATCGCGCGCCCGTAACACCGCAGCCGGGCGCGCCGCAAGAGGGGGCCAGGCAAAGGCCAGCCCGGCCAGCAAAGTTGCGCCAATGCCGCCCAAAATAATGGCAAGCGCCGAAGGCCAGATCACGGTGAAGGGCGTCTCCATCACATAGTAGCTGACTGCCCAGCCGCCGATGATCCCGGCGGCCAGCGCCACGCTGCCTGCCGCGGCGCCCAGCAATGCCGCCCGCGTGGCGAAGGACCACAGGATATGTCGCCGCGTCGCCCCCAGCGTTTTCAGGATCGCCGCCTCATAGGTGCGCGCCGCATTGCCCGCCGCCGCCGCGCCGATTAGCACCAGAAACCCGGTGAGCAGCGTCACCGCCGCGCCATAAGACGTGGCCGAGGCCAGCCCCGCCAGAATGCCAGCCACGCGGTCAATCGCGTCGCGCACACGGACGGCCGTGATGTTAGGATAAGCAGAGGCCAGATCGCGCAGGATCGCCGCCTCTGCCGCCTCCTCGGCATAGACGGTCGAGATAAAGGTATGGGGGGCCCCCGCCAGCGCGCCAGGGTTCATCGACAGGATAAAGCCAATGCCAGCGGTCGAGAAATCCACCTCGCGGAAGCTGGCGATGGTGCCGGTGATGTCGCGGCCCAGGATATTGATCGTCATCTCATCCCCCAGCTTCAGACCCATCTCTTCGGCCTCTTCGGCGGCAAAGGAGATCAGCGGCGGCCCTTGGTAATCGGGCGCCCACCAATCACCGGCAAGCACACGGGTGTTGTCTGGCACCTCTTGCGAATATGTCACACCACGATCACCAGACAGAACCCAATGATCGCCAGCCACCTCACGCGCGGGCACGCCGTTGATCTTGGTGATGATGCCGCGCAGCATTGGCGCGCTGTCGATCCGGCTGACCGCTGGATCGTTTTCCAGCCGCTCGGTATAGCCCGGCATCTGGTCTTTCTGGATGTCGACAAAGAAATAACTAGGCGCCACGTCCGGCAAATTGCCCTGAATGGCGTTGCGCAGATTGCCATCGATCTGGCCCACCGCCGCCAGCACCGACAGGCCCAGCCCCAGCGAAAGCACCACGCTCGCCGCCCCTTCGCGCGGGCCCGAGATGGAGGCCAGCGCCCAGCGCAGTGCCGCGCGCCGCCGCACCCGGCGTGCCCCCACGCGGGACAGGCGCCGGATGCCATAAGCTGCCAGCGTCAATAGCAAAAGCGCCCCGGCGATGCCGCCCGCTGTCCACAGGGTCAGCTCCCAGGTTTCCGAAAACCACGCCGCGACAGACAACAGCAGCGCCAGTGCGATGGCAGAGGCGGCCAAATACCGTGGCGCAGGCAAGAGCCGCCCGGCCGACAGCGCATCACGAAAGAGCGTGGCCGCACGGATATCTTCGGTGCGCGCCAGCGGCCAAAGAGTGAAAAGAAACGCAGTCAACACGCCGTATACCGCCGCTTCGATCAGGGGTTCGGGGAACAGTGTGAAAACCGCAGGTACGGGTAAGCGCGCCTCGATAACTGGCGCAAAGAGGAGCGGCCCAAAGCCGCCCAGCAATATGCCCAGCGCGATGCCCAAAAGCGAGAGCACGCCAATCTGGATAAAATAGGTCTGGAAAATCGTGGCCCGTTCGGCCCCGAGCGTGCGCAAGGTCGCGATCACAGATGTCTTTTGCGCCAGATAAGCGCGCACAGCCGCGCTGACCCCCACGCCGCCCACAGCCAGCCCCGAAAGCCCCACCAGCACCAAAAACGCGCCAAGCCGATCCACGAACTGTGCCACACCGGGCGCGCCATTGCGGCTGTCTGTCCATCTGAGGCCGCTGTTTTCAAAGCGGTCCCGCGCGTCTTGTTCCAGCGCGGGCAAATCGGCGCCGTCCGGCAGTTGCAGACGATACTTGGAGTTAAACAACGTCCCCGGCGCCAGAAGCTGCGCGTTTTCCAGCGCGCTGCGCAATACGATCGTGCGGGGCCCTAGCCCAAAGCCGCCCGCTGCGCTATCTGGCTCGCGCGTCAGCGCCGCGGTCAGCCGAAAGGTCTGTGTGCCCAGACGAAAGGTATCGCCCACGGCCAGCCCCAGCCTGTCGATCAACGCGCGCTCCATCACCCCGCCGGGCAGGCCATCTGCCGTGCCCAGTGCCTCATGGAGCGGCAAGGCAGGCTGTAACTCGACCGCGCCGATAAGCGGATAAAGCCCGTCCACCGCCTTGATCTGCGTCAGGCCGCGTTCTGTGGTGCCGTCCCGCTCCACCACGGCCATTGACCGGAAATCGGCAATCTCTGACACAGCCAGCGCGCGCGCTTCCATCCAGGCCCGCTCCTCGTCGCTAGCAAAGCGGTAGGTGAAATCAATTTCCGCATCGCCGCCCAAAAGCGCCGCGCCCTCGCGGGCCAACCCGGCTTCGATGGCAGACCGCACAGAACCCACAGCGGCAATTGCAGCCACGCCCAACGCCAGACAGGCCAGAAAGATGCGGAACCCCCGCACACCGCCGCGCAATTCGCGGCGGGCAAAGCGGGCTGCGGTGGACAGGCTCATGCGGCGGCCACCTTGGCCGCATCCGCGATGCGCCCGTCTTCCAGGCGGATCACCCGGTCACAGCGTTCGGCCAAAGCGTTGGCATGGGTGACAAGGACCAATGTCGCCCCATGCCTGTCACGCAGGCCAAAGAGCAAATCCATGATCGCCGCGCCATTTGCGCCATCCAGATTGCCGGTCGGCTCATCAGCCAGCAAAATGTCGGGCCGCGGGGCAGAGGCGCGGGCAAGCGCCACGCGCTGTTGCTCACCGCCTGACATCTGACTGGGGTAATGGCCGGCGCGATGGGCAAGGCCCACCGCCTCAAGCTCCGCTTGGGCCCGCTCAAAGGCATCTGGCGCGCCTGCCAGCTCAAGCGGTGTGGCCACGTTTTCCAGGGCGGTCATCGTGGGGATCAGGTGAAAGCTCTGAAAGACAACGCCCATATGATCGCGCCGGAACCGGGCCAGCGCATCCTCTGACATCTGTATCAAATCCTGCCCCAAGGCCTGTACCCGGCCACCTGTGGCGCGTTCCAAACCGCCCATGATCATCAGTAGGGATGACTTGCCAGACCCCGATGGCCCCACAAGGCCCAACGTCTCGCCCCGCGTCACATCAAGGGTGATGCCATGCAAAATCTCGACCGGTCCGGCATTGCCATCAAGGGTCAGCGCTGCATTATCAAGGCGAAGGACTGGATCAGACATGGGCGGCACCCTTTATTGACATTACACTGGGATATGGAGGCATTGAGATGATCCGCAAGGTGATCCTGGCAACAGCAGTCATTTTCTGGGCCGCACAGGCGCAGGCAGAGACGGTTATCGCGGCATTGGGCGACAGCCTAACCCAAGGTTTTGGCCTGCCGGTGGAGCAAGGGTTCGTCCCGCAATTAGAACGCTGGCTGACTGAACAGGGCCATGACGTGCGCCTGATCAATGCGGGCGTGTCGGGCGATACGACGACGGGCGGTTTGTCACGTGTGGACTGGACGCTGACCGACGACGTGGATGCCATGATCGTGGCACTGGGGGGCAATGACCTTTTGCGCGGGATCGACCCGGCGCTCAGCCGCGCCAACCTGGACGGGATCCTCAAAGCTGCCCAGGCAAAAGAGGTCGACGTGTTGCTTGTTGGTATGGAAGCCCCCGGGAACTACGGGCCGGACTACAAAGTGGCGTTTGATGCGATGTACCCGGAGCTGGCAGCGGCCTATGACACGCTTTACCTCGACAGTTTCTTTGCGGGCTTTGGTGACGCACGCGAAAACCCGGCTGCGCTGGGCGCGTTTATGCAGGGCGATGGCATCCACCCCAACGCCGACGGGGTTGGCGAGATCATCAAAGCCATCGGGCCAGCCGTGGCAGAGCTCTTGTCCCGCGTAGGTAGCTAAGCCATGCCGGGGCGGTTCTTTCTCACACGCCCTGTGGCCGACCTTGCGGCACAACTGGGCGTGTCGCCCTGGCCCACCAGCAACGCGCCACCGCGCCAGAACATGGCACCGGGCGAAGAGATCATCGTGCTGCAAAACGGCGCGCTGTCGCACATGCGTTGGGGCATCATCCCTGTGGGGCGCAAAAATGCGCGCGGCCGCCCGGTGATGGAAACCATCATCAACGCCCGCTCTGAAACGGTGTTCGACAAAACCGCCTTTGCTGGCGTGGGACGCGCGGTGATCCCGGTGGATGGCTGGTATGAATGGACAGGCGAAAAACGTAGGAAAACCGCCTGGGCGATATCGTCCAAAGACGGCTCTCCCCTCTATTTCGCGGCCATCACCGATGTCTGGAACGCGCCAGGAGGTCTGAGCGTTCCACAAGTCGCGGCGGTGACCTGCGCTCCGAATGCAGATGTGGAACCAATCCATCACCGGATGGGCGTCTTGCTGCGCGTACAAGATATTCCGATCTGGCAAGGCGATGATCTGGACGCTGCCAAAGCGCTGATGCGCCCCTGGCCGGAAGGTCTTTTGGACATCCGCGAAGCAACGGACACCGACTGGTCCAAGCCTTGAACGCGTACCATGAGGGCTTTGCCCTCTGCGCCTGCGGCGCATTCACCCAGAGTATTGGGGATCCAAAAGAAGTATTGTCTCTCCTTCTTTTGGAACAAAATACTCCGGGGTGTGGGGCAGCGCCCCACGGATCGGGGCGCGCAGCGCACCGAAACCGGTGAAATCCCTTGAACTTACGCGGGACGCCCCGCACAGTCCGCACGCTATGACTGCCCCTGCCCTGACCATAACATCTGATTCTGATGCGCCGGTATTGCGTCTGAGCGGACGTATGGCCAGCGACGCGCTGCACACGGTCGAAACACAGGTCGCGCAGATCACAGCACCCGCAGAGCCTTTGCGCATTGATCTGAGCGGGGTGGAGGCGCTCGACACCAGCGGGGCGCTCGTGGTGTTGAACTTGCAAAAACGTCTGGCGGCAGATGGGGCGGAGGTCACGATTTCCGGGGCCAATCCCGCGCAGACGGCCCTGCTTGAGACGGTGGCCGAGGCGATGCCGCAAGACGCAGACGACGGCGCACCGCCACGGGGTTTGCGCCCCTTCGTCGAAGGGATCGGCGCGGGCACCCTGGGTGCGCTCAAGGGGTTTGGATCGCTTCTGAGCTTTTTTGGTGCCACGCTGCATCGGCTTTTTGGGCTAATGCTGCGGCCCTGGCGGCTGCGGTGGGCGTCGCTTTTCAGCCATATGGAGGATGCGGGTTTTAACGCTGTGCCCATCGTCATTCTTATGAGCTTTCTCATCGGTGTGGTTCTTGCCTTTCAAGGCTCCGCCCAGCTGCGCCAGTTTGGGGCAGAGGTGTTTGTTGTTGATCTGATCGCCATTTCCATGCTGCGCGAGTTGGGCATTCTGCTGACCGCAATCATCGTGGCTGGGCGGTCGGGCTCGTCGTTCACCGCCTCCGTCGGCTCCATGAAGGTGCGCGAAGAGATCGACGCCATGCGCACGCTGGGGCTGGACCCGATCGAAGTGCTGGTGATCCCGCGCGTTCTGGCGCTTTTGTTCATGCTTCCGGTTCTGGGCTTTGTGGCCAATGTCGCGGGCCTTTTGGGCGGCGCATTGATGTCATGGATCGAATTGGGCGTCAGCCCCGGCATGTTCATCACCCGGCTGAACGAAAACACCAGCATCTGGCATCTGGGCATTTCCATGATCAAGGCGCCGTTCTTTGCGCTCGTCATTGGTGTTGTCGCCTGTTGGCAGGCGATGCAGGTCGAAGGCTCCTCTGACAGCGTGGGGCGGCAGACCACAAAGTCCGTGGTGCAATCGATCTTTCTGGTGATCGTGGTGGACGCACTCTTTTCCATTTTCTTTGCGCAGATGGGGGTCTGATGGACGACGCCCAGACATCCCAACCACGCGAGGCGGTGATCCAGGC
>JABSSA010000367.1 GCA_013214665.1 Paracoccaceae bacterium | reverse complement strand
TTGCGGTTGGGGATCTTTGCCGGGTCCGAGCTTTTCACCGGGCATACGATGTACATGACACATGGCGTGCTGACGGGCCGCACTGGCTTGCGAGACCTGATGGCGTGCTGGGCGGCAAGTTGGGGCGGCAATTTGATCGGGGCAGGGGGCTTGGCTCTGCTCTTTGTCTATGGCGGCGGTGGACTGATATTAGGGGGCGAAGAAAGCCTTTTGTACAAAGTTGCCGCCAAAAAGATGAATGGGTCAGGCCTGTCGCTGTTTTTGAACGGTATTCTGTGTAACTGGTTGGTTTGCTTGGCATTATGGATGTCAGCGCGGGCCAAGGATGACGTGGCAAAGGTCGCTTTGGTATGGTTTTGCCTCTACGCGTTCATCGCGGCAGGTTTCGAACACTCGATCGCAAACATGACCGTTTTCTCGGTCGCTTTGCTTTCGGATCACCCCGACACGATCAGCCTTGCCTGGGCGCTGCGCAATCTGGCCTACGTCACGGCCGGCAATGCCGTTGCTGGGGCGGGTATCATGGGGTTGGGTTATTGGCTAGCAGCTGGGCGCCCGCGGGCGGCATCACCCGCCATCCAGCCCAAAACAACATCGTCAGTTTGACCAGCTCAGCAGCGATAAAGATCAGATGTACGTGACTTTCTGGCGGTACGACGTCTGTTTGCATCATGTCAGAGCGAGATTGCAGTATGGGGGTCAGCACCCCTTGCTGCAGAGCTAAGAGAGCAATTGCCGCGATCAATGCCGGTGATGCAGCGTGCCAGCGGAATATGACCATCGCCGCAATCCCAGTGGCGAAGGCGATTTCGACCACGCCCAACCATCCAAATTGCGCGCGCCCCACCAAAAGCAATTCTGCCGTTGTCAGGCTGCTGACCTGAAACTTGACCGGGGCGGCGATCATGTTGCCACCGATGGCGATGCCTGCCCACAACCAAATGGCGGCAAGCTGTATTTTCTGAATTGCTGTCATGACCCAGACCTTTCTTTGGTGAATGCTCAATGTGCGACAAAATATGCATTGTAGATGCATATTATATGAGTTACCCGATTGCCAGACAAGAAATAGGTGAAACATGACCCCATATCGATTGATCCTGGCCGTGCCATTTCTGGCAGCCAGCGCCGCGTATGCCGACGGAGATGCAACCAAAGGCCAACGTGTGTTCAAGAAATGTGCCGCATGTCACAGCGCTGATCCGGCGCAGCGTAAGCCCGGTCCGCATCTGCAAGACATTTTGGGTCGGCCAGCCGGCAGCGTGGAAGGGTTCAAATACTCGGCTTCAATGGCCGAGGCCGGTCTTGTCTGGCACGAGAGCACGTTGCGCGCTTTTCTGGCCGATCCAAAAGGTACAGTGCCAAAAACGAGGATGGGGTTTCGCGGGATCAAAAAGGAAGCCGACCTGACCAACCTGATGGCGTATCTCAAAGGGCTCTGACCATGGCTGTTGCGCCTCATAACACCTCATTCGATCAGATCGACAGGCTTGTTGCAGCGTTCTATGCGCGCGTGCGTAAGGACGAAACACTTGGTCCGATCTTCATGCGGGCCATCGGAACAGACGACGTCTCCTGGTCTCGCCATGAGGCGCATATTGCGTCCTTCTGGCGCAATGCTTTGGGGTTGGATCGCGGCTTCTCGGGCAACCCGATGATGAAGCATCTGGCAAACGGTGAAATCCAGCCTGAGCATTTCCCGATCTGGCTTGGCCTGTTTCGTGAAACGGCTCACGAGCTTCTGCCTCAATCTGAGGCAAAGACGATCGCGGATTTGGCCGACCGAATTGGTCGCAGTCTGTCGATGGGTTTGACGCAATTCCGTGCGCCACCGTCCGGTCCTCCACGTTTTCTCTCGCCGTCCTAAGCGAATTTTCCGCAACTCAATCCAAGAATTTTCGATGAGTGTACCAAAACAAAGACAAAAGGCTCAGATCCTACGGTTGCCTGCTTCCTCGGTCGTGCGGGGATGGCTGGGCGCTGGTTGGCGTGACTACTGCGCAAATCCGTTGCGATCGCTGCTCTTTGGCACGTCGTTGTTCGCGCTTGGATGGGGCGCAGTGCTTGGCCTTTATCAACTCAACCTTGGCTGGATGATCTTGCCCGCAGCGGCAGGGGCCATGATGCTGGGCCCGCTGGCGACAGTCGACCTTTATCGCCACAGCCGAAGACGCGCTGGCCTTGGAGGCGGCGGTATCGCGGCACCCAGGCAGATTTTCCTAGTCGGCGTCGTGATGATGGTGCTCGCGCTGATGTGGGTGCGCGCGGCGACTTTGCTCTTCGCGGTTTTCTTTGGCTTACGCCCGTTTGCGGGATTCCCTGAAACCCTGACAACGCTGCTGAACACACCGCAAGGCATAGCTTTGTTGGTCGTTGGGTCATTGGTTGGTGGGCTTTTTGCTGCGCTGGGTTTTGCAATCTCGGCGTTTTCATTTCCCATGCTGGTTCACCGAGACATCGGCGGGTTTTCCGCGATGGCACTCAGTTTCAATGCCACACTGCGCAACTTTCGCCTCACCGTTCTATGGGGCGGCACAGTGACCGCGTTGATTGGGGTCAGCCTGCTGACCGGGCTTGTTGGGCTAATCCTCGCCTTCCCTTTGCTCGGCTATGCCACCTGGCACTCTTATGCCGATCTTTTTGAAAGTGACACCGATGCGTTGTGAGCTTCCTGAAAACGTTCAGAAATATAGCGAAACCCCAACTTACACTGACACGACTGTGCCCGCAGGATTGCTGCGCGATCACAGCACAAAGGCAGGTGTTTGGGGCAAGTTGGTCGTAACGGACGGGCATCTTTTTTATCTGCGAGATGACTGTCCGGCGCAGCGGGTTGATGAGGGGGCTCCGGCGGTCATCCACCCCGAAGAGAAACACTTTATCCGCGTCCCTGCGCCGGTCAGCTTTCGGGTTGAATTCTACCGGGTGATGCCATGACACGCGACCTTCAACTTTTGATTTTGGCGCTAGCGACCTTTGTTGTCTTTGTCATGGGTGCCGCGATCCTCGGATTGGGCCGGGGGACAGGCTATGTGTTACATGGCTGGTTGATTGCGGCAGCGGCGGGTTGGGGCCTGCTGAAAGTCATCGGACACTGGAGCGATCCCGAGCCCGTCGTCCCATTCGAGTATCAGGATCGCGTGATCAAAGTGGGCGTGTTGGCCTGTTTTGCGTGGGGTGTGTTCGGCTTTACCATCGGTGATGTGCTGGCGTGGCAATTGGCGATCCCAGATTTGAACGGGGATATGGCGGGAAGCAATTTCGGACGTATCCGCCCGATGCATACAACTGCCGTCATTTTCGGATTTGGCGGGAATGCCTTGATTGCAACGTCCTTTTACGTGGTGCAACGCACCTCCCGGGCGCGGCTTGCCGGCGAGCTTCTGCCGTGGTTTGTGCTTGGCGGCTACAATCTGTTCGTCGTGCTGGCGGTGTCGGGCTATCCCTTTGGGATCACCCAATCCAAAGAATATGCCGAACCTGAATGGTACGCAGATCTGATCCTGTTGGTGACATGGGTCGGCTATTTCACGCTGTATATGCGCACTCTGGCCCGTCGGGTTGAGCCGCACATCTATGTCGCCAACTGGTACTATCTTGGGTTCATCGTTGTAATCGCAATGTTGCATGTGGTGAACAATCTGGCGGTTCCGGTGTCCATCTCTGTGCCAAAATCGTATCCGATCTTTGCGGGTGTACAGGACGCCATGACCCAATGGTGGTATGGGCACAATGCGGTCGGATTTCTTTTGACGGCCGGTTTCCTGGGAATGATGTATTACTTCCTGCCCAAAGCGGCAGAGCGTCCGATCTATTCTTACCGCATGTCTATTCTGGGCTTTTGGGGCATCACGTTCCTTTATCTCTGGGCGGGTTCGCACCATCTGCACTACACGGCGCTGCCGGACTGGGTGCAGTACCTGGGTATGACCATGTCGATCATTTTGCTGGTGCCCAGCTGGGGGACTGTGTTCAACGGGTTGCTCACCTTGAATGGCGCTTGGGACAAGGTCCGCACCGATCCGGCACTGCGCTTTATGATGGTCGCCATCCTGTTTTACGGGCTGACGACCTTCGAAGGGTCGTTCATGGCGCTTAGGTCGGTCAACACGCTTAGCCACTACACAGACTGGACCGTGGGTCATGTGCATGCTGGTGCGCTTGGCTGGGTGGCGTTCATGACCTTCGGGTCGATGTACAAGATGGTGCCCTGGGTCTGGAAACGCGATGGCATCTATTCTCTGCGGCTGGAGGCCTGGCACTTTTGGCTCGCTCTGTCGGGAACGCTGATCTACGTGGGCGCGATGTGGAATTCTGGCATCACGCAATCGCTGATGTGGCAGACATACGAGCCTTCTGGCGTGTTTACTTACGCGTTCATCGACACGGTCGATGCGATGATCCCCTATTACTGGATGCGGGCAATTGGCGGGCTTTTGTATCTCATTGGTGCACTGATCGGGGCTTACAATATCGCCATGACCGTGCGCGGCGCACGCCGCCCTGAAGATGGCACCGAAGCCGGGCCGCTGGCCCAACCGGCGGAGTAAGCATAATGGATCATGCAAAGTTGGAACGACACGGCGTGGCTTTCGCCTTTGCGATTTTGGGCGTCGCATCCCTTGGTGGCTTGTTTGAAATCGCGCCCCTTTTCACGATCGAAAACACGGTGGAACGCGTTCAAGGTATGCGCCCTTACACTCCTCTAGAACTGGCGGGTCGCGACATCTATGTGCGCGAAGGGTGCTATGCCTGCCATAGTCAGATGATCCGTACTTTGCGCTCTGATGTGGAGCGCTATGGCCATTTCAGCCTGGCTGCGGAAAGCATGTATGATCACCCGCACCAATGGGGGTCAAAACGCACAGGGCCGGATCTGGCGCGCATTGGCGGAAAATACTCCGATGATTGGCATGTGGCGCATCTGAGCGCGCCCCGTGACACTGTACCTGGCTCCGTTATGCCGGGCTACGGATTTCTGGCGGAGGCACGTCTCAACACCGAAACTTTGCCCCAGAGCCTGGCTGCGCTGGCGCGGATTGGCGTTCCTTACACCTCTGAGCAGATCACCGGCGCTGCGCGAGATGCAGTCCGTCAAGCTGATGCTGAGGCTGAATACGAAGATGATCTTTGGGACAGCTATGGCCACACTGTTCAGATCAGGGATTTTGACGGTGACCCCGACAGGCTGACTGAAATGGACGCGCTGGTGGCATACCTGCAGATGCTGGGCTCGTTGGTCGATTTGGAAAACCTGCGGTTGGAGGATTTGAACCAATGATTTCAGAGCCCCATGACTTTGTCTTGTACCTCTCCAAAACTTGGGGGGCGGTATATTTACTCGGCGTGTTCCTTTTGGCCGCCGCGTGGATTTATTGGCCAAAACGTCGGTTCGTCTATGACCGCGCTGCACAATCGCCGCTTGGCTCGGAGGACATTCAGCGATGAGACCCGAGTTCGATGAAATCAGCGGCAAACAGACCACAGGCCATGAATGGAACGGTATTAGAGAACTGAACACGCCCATGCCCAAGGCATTTCGCCTATGGCTTTGGGCTTCCATCGCCGTCGCGGCATTTATGTGGGTGTTGTACCCTTCTTTTCCCTTAGTGACAGGCGCGCTTCAGGGAGTTTTGGGGTATTCGGCGCGGCAAAATGTGTTGGCGGCTGTGGCAGATGGAATTGCAACCCGGGAAGCCAGTTTTGCAGCCCTGAACGAAGTGCCTTTAGATGAGTTCGCACGCGATCCTAGTTTTCGCGCAAATCATGAAGAGGCGTTTTCGGTCCTCTTTCGCGACAATTGTTCGGCCTGCCATGGGCGCGATGCCGGGGGGCAAGTGGGTTTTCCGGACCTGACGGATGGCCATTGGCTCTGGTCCGGAACCGCCGAAGAAATCGAGTACACGTTGCAAGTGGGCATCAACGCCGATCATGACGAAACACGGTTTGCTCAGATGCCAGCCTTTGGTCGCGATGAATGGCTGTCGCAATCGGAGCTGAGCGACGTTGCGGAGTATGTTCTGTCGCTCTCAGGCCAAGACCACGATGCGGATGCGGCGCAAATCGGGGCAGTCGTTTTCGAGGATAACTGCGCGTCCTGTCATAACGATGCGGGCGTGGGTGGATATGAAAACGGGGCGCCAAGTCTGGCGGATGATGCCTGGATTTACGGGAGCAGTCGGGCTGCGATCATGTACACATTGGAACACGGACGCGCAGGGGGCATGCCTGCTTGGTCCGATCGCCTGACTGAGACGGAGATTAAGCAAATAACGCTCTACTTGCTGTGGCAGGGGCAAACTGATGGCTAGGCTTTTGCGGGACCCACAGTCGGCGTACTGGATCCTCATCATCGGGTTGTTGCTCTGCTATGGTGTCTACAAGGCCAACCACGTCGCTTTGGCTTTGGAGGCGTATCAAGGGCAGACCCTGACCGGCGATACATGGGGTGCCGCAAAATGAGCCGTGCCGCTGAAACCTTTGCCCTGCCCGACGCGCGGTGCGGCGGATGTATCGTCAAGATTGAACGAACACTGTGTGGTTTGACCGGGGTCGAACACGCGCGGGGCAATGCCACTCAAAAACGCATCCACGTGATCTGGGACGACGTTTCCCAATCCGTCGACACGTTGCGCCATGCGATCCGCGATCTGGGCTACACTGCGGAGTTGGTCGGGGACAGCGCACCGAAATCCGACGGCCACGGCCTGATGTCTCGTCTATGCGTGGCTGGCTTTGCGATGATGAACGTCATGGCCTTGTCGCTTTCCGTCTGGTTCGGCGTAGCGACGGACATGGGCGGCGGCACCATGCAATTTCTGCACTGGATTGCTGCGGCATTGGCTCTTCCGGTGATGCTGTATTCTGGATGGGTGTTTCATCGCGGCGCGATTGCAGCCCTGTGGCGCAGGCGTATGACGATGGACACACCGATCTCCATCGCGATTTTTGTGACTTACGTGGCTTCACTGGTCGAAACGATCCGCGGCACGGAGCATGTCTATTTCGACGCGGTGATCGGGTTGATCTTTTTCCTGCTCATTGGGCGCGTGCTTGAACAATACATGCATCAGCGCAGCGGAGATGCCGCCGAGAATTTGCGCGGAGTATTGGATCTGACGGCCACGCGGCTCTCCGCTGACGGTGTTCAGACCGACGTGTCATCTGACGAGCTTTTGGCAGGTGATATTGTGCTCTTGGCGGCAGGAGATCGCATTCCTGCGGATGGCGTTCTGATGTCATCGGGGCTGTATGTGGACGAGAGTATTTTGACCGGTGAATGCGTGCCGCGGCAGGTTCGACAAGGTGCACCGTTGGTCGCGGGAAGTTTTGCTCTGGATGGGCCAGCACAGATGCGTGTGACCCATGTGGGGTCGGCATCACAAGTGGGACAGCTGACGCGCCTCGCCGACGAGGTCGCAACACACAAAGGCGCGCTGCAACGCGCCTCCGATCGATTTGCGAGCAGCTATATCCCTTTGGTGCTTGTTGGTGGCGCCGTTGGATTTTTGGGCTGGTATTTCATCTTAGGCGCTGGATTTGCCCAATCGCTTATGATCGCAATTTCGGTCTTGATCGTGACCTGCCCCTGTGCGGCAGGTCTGGCGACACCAGCGGTCACGGCGCGTGCGATGAACCTTGCCCTGTCCATCGGCGTGGTTTTCAAATCCGGCGCGGCACTCGAACGGCTCGGCGCATGTTCACGTGTGTTTTTGGACAAGACGGGCACAGCTTCGGTTGTGAATGCCACGCTGCCCGCCGCACTGGAACCCGATGCGCACGCGCTCTTGAAACGGCTGGCGGCGCATAGCAACCATCCTTACAGTCGTATGCTGTCTGATGGCGCGATTGCTCCGGATGACCCTGACATCCAAGAAATACCTGGCCAAGGGATCACCGGCCCTCAGGGTAGTCGTTTGGGACATGCTGCGTTTGTTGGTGCCGCTGAAATGTCCACAACATCTCTGCTTTATCGAGATCAGCGCGGCAAGGTTTGGCCGATCGCCACCACTGAAAAACCACGCCCGGGGTTGAGAGGATTTTTGGCCAAAATGGAAGAACGCGGGCACCGCGTCACGCTTCTATCTGGTGATCAAAGCGCGGCTGTTGGGCGGTTTGCGAAAATGGCGGGGTTGGAGTTTGTGATGGCCGGGCAATCGCCAGAGGATAAGCTGCGTGTGCTGCAAGCCGCTCAACGAGACGGCGCATCGGTTTTGATGATCGGAGATGGGTTGAACGATGCAATCGCGCTCGGCGCGGCGGACGTGTCGATGAGCTTTGCTGGCGCAACTCAGATCGCGCAAAACGTGGCAGATGTGGTGGTCGCACGCGCGGATTTCAGGCAAGTGGGCGTAGCCGTCAATCTTTCCGCCGATGCGGCGCGGCTCATCCGGCAAAATCTGAGGTTCTCGCTGATCTATAACCTTCTTGCCGTTCCCGCGGCCCTTGCCGGAATGCTCTC
>JABSSA010000366.1 GCA_013214665.1 Paracoccaceae bacterium | reverse complement strand
GTAGAGCCGTCCGATATCGTCACGATGTGCACCGGTGCCCGTTATCATGCCGATGTGAAACACCCCTTCTGGTTTCAGGGCGCGCGCAATCGCCGCGATGTGGCGGGGAATATCCTTTCGATCCGCATGTAGCAGACAAAAGTTCGCCCAGACGCCATCATAGATTTCATCGCCGTCAATGTCGTCAAACGTCCCGACGCGCGCATCGACACCCGGGTTTTGCTTGGCAAACGCGATCATTTCGGGAACCGGGTCAATCGCTGTCACTTGCATCCCGGCTTTAGCCAATTGTGCAGAGGCCTGGCCGGGGCCGCACCCAATATCAAGCACCGTGCCACCGGGCTTCAAACGCTCAATGAACTGGCGAATGTTGCGGCCCCCTTCGCCTTTCACGCAGGAGACATAGTCATCCGCTTTGGCTGCGTACACATCCAGGGTTTTCTGATCAGGCATTAGATCACCGTTACGCTGAGGCTTATCACAACAACGCTTGTAAGCAGAATGCGCAAGCGCATCCACCATTCAGGTGTCAGGCGCCACGCATGGAATGCAAAATCGAGGATGAGCAAACCAAGAAAGCCAAAAATCAGGTTCATCGAAGCGCCGACGGGCCCGCCACCTGTCATGAAGAATGCCCAAAGCGCGGGGATGACCGACAGGACATAGCCCATAGCCGCGCGGTTGCCTTCGGTCTTGGTGGCAAAGCCCCACAGCACGCCGGACATGAAAGCCAAGATGACGGAGCCGTAAAACAACTGCACGTAAGGTCCGACCATACGCGCGCCGAATTGGGCGGCGCCCCAAATCCCTAACTCAGGAAAAAGCTGCGTTGCCGCGCCCCAAACGAAAGGGATCAAGCCAGCAAGCCCCAGGACCAACGGTGCGCGTGGAATGTTGAACAAGACGCCGAGCCTCATACTGCGATATGTGTTGAGCCAAGTGCCGAAGACGGCAGAACCAGCTTTATTCAGCAGGCATACGCAAAACGCGCGGAACGTTGAAGGTCACATTTTCAACGGCGGTTTCGACCTGCTCGAGGTTTACATCAAAACGGTCGCGGAATGCATCGATCACTTCTTGGATCAAAACATCTGGGGCCGAGGCTCCGGCGGTGATGCCCATCGCCTGAACACCTTCCAATGCGCGCCAATCAATGTCAGCCGCTCGTTGAACCAATTGCGCATACTCACATCCAGCCGCGCGCCCAACGTCCACAAGACGTTTGGAGTTGGACGAGTTCGGCGCGCCCACAACCAGCATCGCATCGATCTTTTCAGCCATCGCTTTTACAGCTTCCTGCCGGTTGGTCGTGGCGTAACAAATGTCTTCTTTGTGAGGCCCGACGATGTCGGGAAAGCGCGCCTGCAAAGCGTGAACAACGTCAATCGTGTCGTCCACTGAAAGCGTTGTCTGGGTTACAAAAGCAAGCTTGGCGGGATCGCGCACATCGACATGCGCAACATCCTCGACAGTTTCGACCAACAAAACCTCGCCTTTCGGCAACTGGCCCATAGTGCCAATCGTTTCCGGGTGCCCGTCGTGCCCGATCATGATGACCTGCAGCCCTTTTTCGGAATGCCTTTGCGCTTCGATGTGGACCTTGCTCACCAAAGGGCAGGTCGCGTCGACATATAGCATCTCGCGTGCTTGCGCCGTTGCGGGAACGGATTTGGGCACGCCGTGCGCCGAAAAGATAACGGGACGGTCGTCGGGGCATTCATCCAATTCTTCGACGAACACCGCACCTTTTTCGCGTAGACCATCCACCACGAATTTATTGTGCACGATTTCATGCCGCACGTAGACTGGAGCGCCCCATTTATCGAGCGCCATTTCCACGATCTTGATCGCACGATCAACGCCCGCGCAGAAACCGCGCGGGGCAGCGAGATATATGTTGAGCGCTGGTTTGGTCACACCACCATCCTGTAAGCAATAGTTTACAGGTATTCCTTTATGTGCGTCCGGTCCAGAGTTTCGGCGCACCTATTGCTCGACGTCAGCACGTTCTCGTTCGGGTACAACTTCGCGAGGGGGGCGGCCAACGACGTCTTTCAGGTCGTCAAGTTCAATGAAATTGTCAGCCTGACGGCGCAGTTCGTCGGAAATCATTGGCGGTTGGCTGCGAACTGTGGACACCACGGAAACGCGCACGCCTTGTCTTTGGAGGCTTTCGACCAAAGTGCGGAAATCACCATCGCCGGAAAACAGGACGATATGGTCGACATGTGGTGCAAGCTCCATCGCATTGACGGCTAGTTCTATATCCATATTGCCTTTGACTTTACGTCGGCCCGCACTGTCAGTATATTCCCGCGCAGGTTTAGTAACCATGGTGAAGCCGTTGTAGTTCAGCCAGTCAACCAAGGGTCGAATAGGGGAATACTCATCATTCTCCAACAGAGCAGTATAATAGAACGCCCGCAGAAGTTTGCCCCGGCGCATGAATTCAGCGCGAAGCAGTTTGTAGTCGATGTCGAATCCCAACGCCTTGGCAGCGGCGTAAAGGTTCGAGCCGTCGATGAACAGCGCCAGCCGTTCGTCCTTATAGAACATTCAATGTCCTTCCAATTGTCCATTAGCCCGCGGTATGAAAGAGTGAAAATTTACCAGGCAGGCATAGGTGGGGGAAAATAGTGAATTTTGAGTTTGTCGCAAGATGACGAAATCATGAAACCTCCCGTTCAGCTGCACGATTTTGCATCAATTGCACTAGTTGCCGTAGGGTCAAACCTACCAACTGACGCTGGTTCGCCTCAGGAAACCGTGATTTCTGCACTTAAACGTGCAGAGGTTGAAGGCTTCACGATTCGAGCAACCAGCCGCCTTTTCCGCACACCAGCTTTTCCTGCGGGCTCCGGTCCAGACTTTGTAAACGGCTGTTTCGCGGTTGAGACAGCATGGTCTCCGGCGCAGATTTTGGAACACCTCCACGACATAGAACGCAGCTTTGATCGGTCTCGAAAAGAGCGGTGGGCCGCGCGGACATTGGACCTCGATCTACTGGCCTTTGGGGCGGTTGTTTTGCCCGATCATGATACACTCAAAAGTTGGATGGAATTGCCTTTGGAGTTGCAGTCGCAAGCTGTTCCAAAGGGTATTTTGCTCCCTCACCCAAGGTTGCAAGAACGGGCGTTTGTGCTGGTTCCTCTTGCGGATATCGCGCTCGATTGGATGCATCCGATCTTGTCCAAAACTGTAGCTGAGATGCACAATGCACTGCCAGATTACCTCACACAGGATGTTGTACCTCTTTCGTGATGAAAATGTCGCCCGTTATCCGCTTGTTTTTCGGTTTGAACGGGACTAGATAGCAATCTTCATCTTGTCTCAGGATATTCTGTAGGAGAACAGTATGGCTCGCGTCACCGTCGAAGATTGCGTTGATAAAGTCCCGAACCGGTTTGAACTGGTTATGCTGGCCGCGCATCGTGCGCGCGAAATTTCCTCTGGATCGCCGATTACAATTGATCGCGACAACGACAAGAACCCTGTCGTTTCTCTCCGTGAGATCGCAGAAGAAACTCAAAGCGCGGATGAACTGCGCGAGCGTCTGATCGAAAGTAACCAGACTCAAATTGAGGTCGACGAAGCCGAAGATGACGCAATGGCGCTTTTGATGGGTGCGGAAAACGACAAGCCAGAAGAAGACAGCATGTCCGAAGAGGCGTTGCTGCGCCAACTGATGGCGGCCCAAGGCCAGGGCTAATTTGAGGTGCGGGCTGTATGATCACTGCCGATGACCTGATCGCGCTGGTCCGCAACTACAATCCTAAATCCAACTCAGAGCTGATCCGGTCGGCTTATGATTTTGGCGCGCAGATGCACGATGGGCAACTGCGCCATTCCGGTGACCCGTACTTTACCCACCCCGTTGCCGTCGCTGCGATTTTGTCTGAACAGCAGTTGGATGATGCCACGATCATCACCGCTTTGCTGCACGACACAATCGAAGACACCAAAGCCAGCTATGCGATGGTATCCGAAAAGTTCGGCGATGAAGTCGCGCGCCTTGTCGATGGTGTGACCAAGCTGACCAATCTGCAGCTGTCGTCGGTGGAAACCAAACAAGCCGAGAACTTTCGCAAGTTGTTTATCGCGATGTCGAAAGACATGCGTGTGATCCTGGTCAAACTGGGTGACCGGCTGCACAATATGCGCACGATCAAATCCATGCGTCCGGAAAAGCAGGTTCAAAAGGCCCGCGAAACGATGGACATCTTTGCGCCCTTGGCTGGGCGTATGGGGATGCAATGGATGCGCGAAGAGCTTGAGGATCTGGCGTTTAAGGTTCTCAACCCCGAAGGCCGCCAGTCCATCATGCGCCGCTTTATCAGCCTCCAACGCGACAGCGGTGATGTGATCCAGCGCATCACGGGTGATATGCGACGGGAACTTGAAAAGGTCAGCATTGAGGCACAAGTTTTCGGGCGGGCCAAGAAACCGTATTCGGTTTGGCGCAAGATGCAGGAAAAGGAGCAATCCTTTTCGCGGCTGTCAGACATCTACGGCTTTCGGGTGATCACGCAGACGGAAGAGGATTGTTACCGTACGCTGGGCACGATCCATCGCCGTTGGCGAGCTGTGCCGGGACGGTTCAAGGATTACATCAGCCAGCCGAAATCAAACGGTTATCGGTCTATCCACACCACCGTTTCGGGGCGGGATGGCAAGCTTGTCGAAGTACAAATCCGCACACGCCAAATGCACGACGTGGCAGAAACCGGTGTTGCGGCGCATTGGTCCTATCGGGATGGCGAGCGTTCTAACAACCCGTTTGCCGTTGATCCAACCAAGTGGATCGCCCAGCTGACGGAGCAATTCGAGGCGGACGATAACCACGAAGAATTCCTCGAGGCTGTGAAGCTTGAGATGTATTCGGATCAGGTTTTCTGCTTCACGCCCAAGGGAGATGTGGTCAACCTGCCGCGCGGTGCGACCCCGATTGATTTTGCATATGCAATCCACACGCGGATCGGGCACAGCTGTGTCGGTGCGAAAGTGGATGGGATGCGTGTTCCGCTCTGGACCCGTTTGAAAAACGGTCAATCTGTTGTGATCATGACGGCCGAAGGGCAGTTTCCCCAATCCACATGGCTCGACATTGCCAAGACCGGCAAAGCCAAAAGCGCGATCCGGCGGTCTTTGCGGCAAGCGGACCGCGATAGATTTATCACTCTGGGCAAAGAGCTGGCGCGCTCTGCCTTTGCGCATGTGGGCAAGAAGGCAACTGACAAGGCCTTGCTGACCGCCGCGCGCCATTTGCGCCTGCCTGATGCGGATGAAGTCTTGGCGCGCTTGGGGTCGGCGGAGTTGACCGGGCAAAAGGTTGTTCGATCGATTTACCCGGATATCACCCCCAAAGAGGGGACGCCGATTGAAGCGGGAAGAGCCGTGATCGGCCTGCAGCCGGGGCAATCGTTCAAACGGGCGCCATGTTGCCAACCCCTGCCTGGTGAACGAATCGTTGGAATCACTTTCCGAGGAGAGGGCGTACAGGTTCACGCCATTGATTGCGAAAAGCTGGCCACATACGAAGATCAAACGGACCGCTGGGTGGATTTGCATTGGCACGACGGCAGCCATGCTGCCGAATACGGCGCGACGCTGGATCTGACCATTGGCAACGACGCCGGTGTTCTGGGGCGAATTTGCACATTGATCGGTGAGACCAAGGCCAATATCTCAGACTTGGAATTTCTGGACAGAAAGCCAGATTTCTACCGATTGCTGATTTACGTCGAATTGCGCGATGTGATGCATTTGCATTCGCTGATGGCTGCGCTAGAGGCTGAAAGCGAAGTGGCCGCGATCGAGCGTCATCGCAATCCGCTGCAACCGTCAGCCAAGACTGACTCGTCGCTGCGCATGGTGTGACGCTTTGCGTGGACCAACCCCAAGAGGCACCTGAAGGTGGTATTTAAACGTCGTACGCCAAAGCCTTTTTTGCGCGCCATATGGGAATTCCTGTGGCCGCGGGGAGGATGGGCGCGCGCGTTTCAATACGTCAAACACCGTCTGCGTCGTCTGCCTGATCAACCCGAACGCATCGCGCGGGGAATTTGGGCGGGCGTCTTCGTCACGTTCACGCCATTCTATGGGATGCATTTTATCGTCGCGGCGATCATTTCGCGGTTGATGCAGGGCAACCTGATTGCGGCGTTGATGGCAACATTTTTTGGTAATCCGCTGACGTATGTGCCTATCGGGTTAGTATCGCTGCAAACGGGCCATTGGATCCTGGGAGCTGAGCTTAACGAAGAAGCGCAACGGTCTTTTGGCGGGAAGTTCGTAGATGCCTGGTCAGACCTCTGGGGCAACCTAAAAGCATGGCTTTTCGGGGGTGACACCGATTGGACCGGCCTGCACGTGTTTTATGATGAAGTGTTCTTTCCCTACCTCATTGGCGGGATCGTACCGGGGATCATTGCCGCAACGATCTGTTACTACCTCTCCGTGCCAGTTATCCGCGCCTATCAAGCGCGGCGGCGGGGCGCGATCAAAGCAAAATTTGACGCGCTGAAAGCAAAAGCTAAACCAAAGCCCAAAGGCGGTGCGGCTGGAAAAGCGGAATAGCGATAGGCCTGTTCTTTCTGTGCTGCTCGTGACTAGATGCCCACATCACCTAAGAGGAGGTCTTTGATGTCTGATACGTCTCGTTTGCGTCTTGGTGTAAACATCGACCACGTGGCTACCGTTCGAAATGCACGCGGTGGCGATTACCCCGATCCCTTGCGCGCTGCCAAAATCGCCGAAGCGGCGGGTGCGGATGGGATTACTGCGCACCTGCGCGAAGACCGCCGCCACATCTCTGACAAGGATATTGACGGGCTGATGGAAGTGCTGTCGGTGCCTCTGAACTTTGAGATGGCCGCGACACAGGAAATGCAGCAGATCGCGTTGCGCCACAAACCGCACGCGGTGTGCATTGTGCCAGAGCGGCGTGAGGAACGTACGACCGAAGGTGGTTTGGAAGTCGCCCGCGAGGAAAACCAGCTGGCGCATTTCATCGCCCCGTTGCGTGATGCGGGCTGCCGGGTTTCGATTTTCATTGCCGCCGATCAACGGCAGATCGAGGCGGCGCATCGGATCGGTGCCGAAGTGATCGAATTGCACACAGGCGCCTATTGCGATGCCCATGCCGAAGGCCGGTTCGAAGAACGCGACGCTCATCTTGAGGCGCTGCGCGAGATGTCTGCGTTTGCGCACGGTCTCGGGCTAGAGGTGCACGCGGGTCACGGGTTGAACTATGAGACGGTCCAACCGGTTGCCGCGTTTCCAGAGGTGATGGAACTGAACATCGGGCACTTCTTGATCGGTGAATCTATTTTCCGCGGGCTGGAACCTGCCGTTCTGGAAATGCGCCGCCTGATGGACGAGGCGCGCGCCGAATGATCACGCCCGAATTCGTGGCGATTTGGCTGGCATGGATGCTGGCTGGTGGCTCACCGGGGCCGGCCACGTTGGGCATTGCGGGAACCGCAATGAATGCTGGCCGGCGTTCCGGGCTCGCTTTTGCCTTGGGTATCCTCTTTGGGTCTGCGCTCTGGGGTGTTGCCGCAGCACTTGGCTTGTCGGCGATTATGCTGGCCAATGTTTGGGTCTTTGAGGTGGTGCGTTACCTTGGTGCCGCGTATCTGGGCTGGCTTGCGATCAAAGCGCTGCGGTCTGCCCTGTTGCCGGGTGAAACGCGCTTGGGAACACCTTTTGAAGGCTCGTATGTTTCACTCTTTGCCAAAGGTGCAGCGATCCATGTGACCAACCCCAAGGCTATTCTGGCTTGGGGATCCATCTACGCTATTGTGGCCCCGCCGGATGCAACTCTGTTGTTGCTCTTTGGATATTTCGGAATGCTCTACGCGGGATCGATCCTAATTTTCCTGGGGTACGCAATGCTCTTTTCCTCAGAGCGCGCCGTGCGCGTCTATGCGAAAGGCAAGCGCTGGTTCGACTTTGCCTTTGCGGGCTTTTTCGGATTTGCCAGCCTCAAAATACTGACGGCGCGCCTAACATGATTTTGGGCGTCGGCACCGATCTGGCCAATATTGAGCGAATCCAGAATACGCTGGATCGTTTCGGAGATCGGTTCCGCAACCGTGTATTCACAGAGATCGAACAGAAAAAAGCAGAACGGCGCAAAGATGTGGCCGGCACTTACGCCAAACGCTGGGCGGCGAAAGAGGCATGTTCCAAAGCGCTGGGCACTGGGTTGCGGATGGGCATTTCATGGAAAGACATGGCCGTCAGCAACCTGCGCACGGGCCAGCCCGTGATGCATGTGACGGGGTGGGCCAAAGAACGACTGGACCAGATGACGCCACCGGGCCATGAAGCCATTATTCATGTGACGCTGACGGATGATCACCCTTGGGCGCAGGCATTTGTCGTGATTGAAGCCCGGTTGCTGCCCTCATCTGAATAAGCTGCCATCAATTTGTGCGGGCTGGCATTGACAGGCCACCGCGGCCACCGCATTTAAGCGCATGATTAAGGGCAGGTAATTTATGGCACGCGAAACAAAACAGGCAAATGCGTTTGTCGAGACGGTGAAAACAATTGTGTATGCGCTGTTGATCGCGGGCGTTGTGCGGACGTTGTTCTTTCAACCGTTCTGGATCCCCTCGGGGTCGATGAAACAGACGCTGCTGATTGGTGATTTTCTATTCGTTAACAAACTGTCTTACGGATATTCCTACGCGTCCTGCCCCAACCTGCCTTTTGCGGGCATCGATGCGCAAACCCTGTGCGGTTTTCTGGACGGCGACAACACGCGCGTCTGGGGATCAGAGCCTGAACGGGGCGATGTGGTTGTGTTCCGTCATCCGGTGAACGGCAGTGACTATATCAAACGTGTC
The DNA here is from genome assembly GCA_013214665.1 of Paracoccaceae bacterium. Lineage (GTDB taxonomy): Bacteria > Pseudomonadota > Alphaproteobacteria > Rhodobacterales > Rhodobacteraceae. The sequence continues at coordinate 4,967 of JABSSA010000366.1, read as the reverse complement.
ATCGGCCTGCCCGGCGACAAGCTGCAACTGCGTGACGGACAGATCTTCATCAATGGTGAGGCCGTCCCACAGGACGCAGACGGGAACTTCGAAGAGCTGATGCTGCCGCAAGGCCCACAGCGTTTGCGCCCGCGCTGTGCAAATGGCCCGGTGGGTACGGGCGGCGTATGCCTCAAGGAACGCTATACCGAAACTTTGCCCGGCGGACGGTCTTATAAGGTTTTGAACACGACGAGCCTTGGTGTCGATAATTCGCGCGTGATCGACGTCCCTCCGGGGCACTATTTTTTCATCGGGGACAACCGGGATAATTCCGCTGACAGTCGCATGTCGCAACTCGCCGGTGGGGTTGGTTTTGTTCCATACGAAAACCTGATTGGTCGTGCGGATCGGATCATGTTCTCGTCCTCTGGCCGGTCCATGCTCTTTTTCTGGACGTGGCGCGGTGATCGATACTTTAAGAGGATCGAGTGAAACTCTCCTCCGAGCTGCGCGCATTTGAGGAGCGGATCGGTTACAGGTTCGCTGACCCTCATTTGTTGATCTGCGCGCTCACGCATTCTTCTTACGCGTCAACCACGCGCAGCGATAACGAACGACTTGAATTTCTTGGCGATCGGGTCTTGGGGCTGGTGATGGCGCAAGCGCTGTTGGAAGCAGATACCCGCGCAGCCGAAGGCACTTTAGCACCGCGTTTTAACGCGCTGGTGCGAAAAGAAACCTGTGCTGAGGTGGCGCGCGACGTTGGCTTGGGCGATGTGTTGCGGCTTGGACGGTCGGAAATGCTGTCGGGCGGGCGACGCAAATTGGCGTTGCTGGGTGACGCAATGGAAGCCGTTATCGCGGCGGTCTATCAGGACGGCGGGTTTGCGGCTGCGCAGGATCTTGTTATTCGGCTTTGGGGCACGCGGGTTACAGACGTAGAACCAGACGCCCGAGACGCAAAAACAGCGCTTCAGGAATGGGCGCAGGCCCGGAAATTGCCGCCGCCCACATATCGTGAGCTGTCGCGGTCCGGCCCTGATCATGCGCCTGTGTTCACGATCGAAGCACAACTGAAAACCGGCGAGGCCGAGCAGGCAACCGCCGGATCAAAACGCGAGGCGCAACAGATGGCTGCAACCGCGCTTTTGAAAAAAGTGATGGGACAGACATGACCGAGACCAAAGCCGGATTTGTTGCGCTGATTGGCGAACCCAACGCGGGTAAGTCGACCCTGCTGAATCGTATGGTTGGCGCGAAAGTGTCGATCGTGACCCACAAGGTCCAAACCACCCGGGCTCGTATTCGCGGTGTTGCGATGGAAGGTGCGTCGCAGATCGTGTTTGTTGATACGCCGGGCCTGTTCCAGCCGCGCCGCCGTTTGGATCGCGCCATGGTCGCGGCGGCCTGGGGCGGTGCGGCGGATGCGGATGTGGTGGTGTTGCTGATCGAAGCGCACCGTGGGCTGACAGCCGGTGTTGAGCGCATTCTGGACAATCTGAAAGACGTAATCGGCGACCGTTCTGTTGCCTTGGCAATCAACAAGATTGATCGGGTCGAAGCCCCTGTGCTTTTGGCTTTGACGCAGGAAATGAACGATCGGTTTGAATTCGCGCAGACCTTTATGATTTCCGCCGAAAAAGGACATGGGGTAGATGACCTGCGCGGATGGCTGGCAGAGCTCATGCCTCAAAGTCCGTGGCTTTATCCCGAAGATCAAATCGCGGATTTGCCTATGCGCATGATTGCAGCGGAAATGACACGCGAAAAGCTCACTCTGCGCTTGCATCAGGAATTGCCCTATCAGCTGACGGTCGAAACAGAGCAGTGGCAGGAAAGAAAAGATGGCTCCGCCCGCATTGATCAGGTGATCTATGTCGCGCGCGATGGGCACAAAGGGATCGTCTTGGGTAAGCGCGGCGAAACGATCAAAGCGGTCAGCCAAGCCGCCCGTGCCGAGTTGGAGGCGTTTATGGACCGCCCCGTGCATTTGTTCTTGCAGGTCAAGGTTCGCACCGGATGGCAGGAAGAGGCCGCACGCTATTCGGAAATGGGGTTGGATTTCAAAGACGGGAACGCCTGATCCATGGTGCGCATCACCACTCGGTTTTGGGTTGATGCCTATATCGCGCGGCTCAAGGTCTATGACATTCCCGCATTTGTCACGGCGCATGGCGATGACACCGGCGGTGCAGTTTTGGTCAAGCTCAACACGCTCGACGGACAGGCGGCGCTCTATCAACGTTCTTTCGATCTTCTGTCCGGCAAGGCCGCTTGGGTAGCGTTGTCAGAGGGGAGCGAAGCCGAGGTGGATGAAGCTGCGCGCAAACAGCTGTCTTTTGACCCTGACCTGTGGGTGATTGAGGTCGAGGATCGGCTAGGCCGCCATCTTTTGGGCGATCCCGGTCTTGATTGACTTGCCATTGGCGCGATCTGCGTCAAGCTGACCGTATGGAATGGCATGATCAGGGCATATTGCTTTCGGTGCGTAAGCACGGGGAAACCAGTGTCATCATTGATGTGCTGACCAAAGCGCACGGGCGTCATGCGGGAGTGGTGCGCGGCGGCACAAGCCGCAAATTGGCGCCGATCTTGCAACCGGGGGCGCAGCTTGATCTGCGGTGGCGCGCGCGGCTCGAAGACCATATCGGCGCGTATAGTGTTGAACCGATCCGATCACGTGCAGCGCAAGTCATGTCTGACAGGCTGGCTTTGGCTGGGTTGAATTGTGTGACGGCTTTGCTGGTTTTTTGCTTGCCTGAGCGTGATCCCAATGCGGGGCTTTATGATCGTACAGAACAGCTGATGGATCTTTTGGGCCAGTCCGACATATGGCCTTTGGCCTATTTGCGTTGGGAAATGGCGCTATTGGATGATTTGGGGTTTGGCCTCGACCTGACGGCGTGCGCAGTGACCGGCAGCAACCAAGATTTGGTTTATCTTTCGCCCAAATCCGGGCGCGCTGTGGCGCGTGATGCGGCGGGGGAATGGGCGGATCGTATGCTTGCCTTGCCACCAGTCATGAAAGGCGAAGGAGCGGGCGAGGACGCCGAAGTGAGCCAGGGATTGGACACGACGGGCTACTTTTTGCAGGAAAAGGTAGCCGCCGGGTTAGGGAACCGCCCCTTGCCTGAAGCACGAGATCGATTTCTCAGAGCGTTTCGATCCCGGATTGATTGGTAAGCTCAACCGGAAAACTCGCGACCAGAATTAAGGTTGTTTGCTAAGCCCGGCTCGAAACAGCATTTCGGCACCGTTTTCATCGCGCAGGATTAGGACATCGCCCAAAACCTCAACTTGCGTCATGCGGCTTAAGGCGTCCAGATATTGCGCTTCTGCTTTCAAGTCTGGACAGGCGCGTTTTGTGGCCGCGATGGGCCCGGCTTTGAACCACGGGTAGGGCACGGAGTTGTTGGTGGAAAAGATGTTGCACGGGGCTTCGCCCGACACCGCGCCATCCTTGCCAAATTCCAAACTCGCGCGCGCCGGGAAGCTTGCGCCGTCGATCTCTTGCAAAACCCACACTGCATCCGCGGCCCCGTAAGCAGCAGCGGTTTCATCGCGGTCGCATCCGAAAAGGGCGAGGGCGGTAATAAGGCTTAATTTGGCAAAGTTCATCGAAGGGCGAGGATCAGATCTATGAGAGAAATATAGGCGGCTTCGGCCTCATCCTCAGTGTGCCCCGTTTGCCGAAGCCCGACAAGCGTCGCATATGCGGCGCGGCTATAGTCTTCGTTGGTTATACCCAAAGCTGCAAGCAACGCCTGAATGAACTTTTCCCGCTCGGCATCGACCTGCGACACCACTTGGGCCACATCAGTGTTTGAGAGGGCCCAGGCGCGCAAAGCGGCATCCGCAGGATCTTGAGCCACTTGCACGCCGATCTGGCGCAACCGGTCCGGCGCCGACCCGTCAGCCTCAAGCAACGCAACGACGGCACCAAAAGCTTGCTGTTGCCAATGCGCCAACAAGGCCGTTTGAAAGGCGGGGACGTCTTTAAAATGCCAGTAGAACGATCCCTTTGTCGTGCCGACAACACGCGCCAAAGGTTCTGCGCGCAAAGCTTGCGGGCCAGTGTTTGCCAGTTCTTGAAGACCGGCGAAAATCCAATCGGATGGTGTGAGCGAATCCCGTGGCATTTTTCAACTTTAACACGGCTTCTGAGATACGGCAGCGATTTTTGCTGCATTGCAGCATTTAGACGTAAGGTTATCGGAAACGTGGTGTGCGCCTGCGTGATTTGGGGCGATGGGGGGAGCACATTTGCAATCTGGCGTCCGATACACAAAAAAACCGCGCCAGTCGCAAGACGGCGCGGTGTGAAGGTCTCCGAAGGGGAAAGTCGGTTAGCTTAGGATCCGCCGTGCGATCACCTGCGCCTGAATTTCGGCCGCACCTTCAAAGATATTCAAGATGCGCGCATCACACAGAATGCGGCTGATTTTGTATTCCAGTGCAAAACCGTTCCCGCCGTGAATCTGCAGGCCGTTGTCCGCCGCGGCCCAAGCCACGCGCGCACCCAGCAATTTTGCCATGCCAGCCTCAACATCACAGCGGCGGCCCTGATCCTTTTCAAAGGCAGAGAAGTAAGTGAGCTGCCGCGCGACCATAATTTCGACGGCCATCATCGCCAGCTTGCTCGCCACCCGAGGGAAGTTGATCAGGGATTTGCCAAATTGCTTACGATCCTGCGCGTATTGCATGGACACGTCCAAAGCGGATTGCGCAACACCCACGGCGCGGGCCGCGGTCTGGATGCGCGCAGATTCAAAGGTCTCCATCAACTGTTTGAAGCCTTTGCCCTCTTCGCCACCCAACAGGTTTTCACCCTTCACATGGAAGTTGTCGAAGCCGAGCTCGTATTCTTTCATGCCACGATAGCCCAGAACTTCGATTTCGCCACCGGTCATGCCATCGGTTGGGAAAGGCGCTTCGTCTGTGCCGGGCGTTTTTTCCGCCAGGAACATGGAAAGCCCTTTGTAATC
>JABSSA010000365.1 GCA_013214665.1 Paracoccaceae bacterium | reverse complement strand
GCGTGGCGACCATCGTGGCCGTCAATGGCTTTGCAGTATGCGGCTCTGCAAGTGCATGCCCCTTCTGCTCCAGCTCCGCACGCAAATATTTAACCGGCGGATTGTAAGGCGAAGGTTGTTCCTCTGATGTCAACTTGAGGTTCAGGCCGCACCGCACGAAAACTGCCCCCGTGATCTTGATGCGCGTCAGCAGGTTCACGCGCGGCATGAGAGCATCTGCGGCATGCCCAAGCAGGTTTTCGGCATCCCCGGTAACGTAGAGGATATCACCTGTCTTAAAGTCCGGAAAAACCAACCCAACTTGCGGATCCGTCTCGATATTGCCCAGCGATTGATAGAAACGGTTGCCGGAATGATCGGGCAGGACCAAATAAGTTGTAACACGCCCACCCTCGTCCTCTTCGTAGAGCCGGGCAAAGCCAGGCGCCCCTCCACGATGGTTGACGCCCATATCGGTTGGAGCGCCCGCAGCGGTGCCATCGCCTGTGTGTTTTGTCGCGAGAAATACGGTGCTTGCGCGAGCCACGACAGATTTGGCCGCCTCCGGCAGCGCAGAAAACGGTGCGTCGAACCTGTCGTGATCAAGTTCAGGACGACGTTCAAAGTGTTCAAGCGTACGGAGTGTGATGTATTTCGGGCAATTCCCCAAATGCTGATCAGACAGCAATTTTAAGCTAATCTTTCCCCTGCCCTCGACGTTTGCCGCGCCTATCGCGCCCGCGATCTTGTTGCGTCGTCGATTGGTAAAATCCACCCCGACCCCAGCAAAGAGCGGCGCCGTAAGACTAGCCCCCTGATCTTGAATCACGGAACGCACAAATGGATCATGCGGATTGGTTTCCGCCACAACATCGGTTGTGTTCGGACCCGTAACCTTAATGCCGACCGAAGGATCAGTATCGGATTGCGTTACCAGAAGGCTCACCCAAGGGCGCCCGTGATGATCAAGCGTAGCGAGAGGCAAATAGGAAAGCCCGGCAAAGAACTCCGCGTGCTGCTGGGGCATGTTTCGGTCGATATAGTGTGGGATCGCGTCGCTCAGCTCTTTTGGCGTATGTCGCCGTTTTTGCAGCAACAATTCACCCCAGTGAGACTTGTGTACCTGCGCCATCGCTTGATCCTTTCACTTTGGCCGCGCTAGAGGCCCAGGTCGCTCAGACCGGGATGGTCATCCGGACGGCGCCCCAGCGGCCAACGAAACTTTCTGTCTGCCTCTTGGATGGGGTGTTCATTGATGCTGGCAAACCGGCGATCCATATAACCATCCTTGTCGAATTCCCAATTCTCGTTGCCATAAGCCCGGAACCAGTTTCCGCTATCGTCGTGGTATTCGTATGCGTAACGCACAGCGATGCGGTTGCCGCCATGAGCCCACAGCTCCTTGATCAGACGGTAGTCCAGCTCTTTGGCCCATTTGCGTGTCAAAAACGCTTCAATCTGATCGCGCCCCTCGGGAAATTCAGCTCGATTGCGCCACTTGCTCTCTGGCGTATAGGCCAACGCGACCTTTGCCGGATCTCGTCCGTTCCAGCCGTCTTCTGCAAGCCGGACCTTTTGGATGGCGGTTTCTTTGGTGAACGGCGGCAATGGGTGCCGTTGTACATCGGTTGTCACGAGATGCCCCCTTCACTCAGCGGCAAGGCCAACAGCCGTTGCAGGCATGGCTTCAAAACCGGGCAACGCTTCAAACCGCGCAAGCCACGCGCGCACATTCGGATAAGGCTCAAGAAAAACATTCCCCTC
>JABSSA010000364.1 GCA_013214665.1 Paracoccaceae bacterium | reverse complement strand
GGATCATCACGCTTTCCTTGGTGCTGTCGCGCAGGACAACCCAAAGATCGCCTGGGTTCCATAGCTTATAAATCACCATCGCAATGATCAGACACAACAAGGCACCCACGGCAGCTGTTTCTGACGGTGTCGCCACGCCACCGTACATCGCATAAAGCACCCCGATGATGATCGCGATAAACGGCAGAACACGGGGTAAGATTTCGAACCGTTCACGCCATGAATAGTTGGTTGCGCTCAGAACCGAAGCATCGCCCGAGCGCCACGTCGCATAGAGCGACCAAGCCATAAACAGGGCCACCAGCATCAGGCCGGGGAATACCCCCGCAAGAAAAAGTCGGCCGATCGAAGTTTCTGTCGCGATGCCGTAAACGATCATCGTCACCGACGGTGGGATCAAGATGCCAAGTGTCCCGCCCGCCGCGATAGACCCAGAGGCAATCGCATCTGGGTAACCCCGCTTGCGCATCTCAGGAATGCCCATCTTGCCAATTGCGGCACATGTCGCAGGAGATGAACCAGACATCGCCGAAAACAATGCACAGGCCCCAAGGTTGGATATCACCAGCCCACCTGGAAAACGGGTCAACCAACGCTCCAACGCTTCATAAAGGTCCGCCCCGGCCCGTGTTGAAGCAATCGACGCTCCCATAATGATAAACATCGGAATCGAGAGCAGCGCGAAATTGTCGAGCTTGCCAAACAGGATTTCCGGCATCAATTCCAAAGACCGCATTCCGTCAAAGATGATCAAGAACCCAGCCGAAACGATCAGCAAACCCAACCCGACAGACACGCCGGAAAACAGAACGAGGATTGTCGCAACCGCGACGATTGCACCAAGAAGAAGCGGATCCATTATGCGTCCTCCAGACCAAAAGGTTTATCAATGCCAAGTATCACCGCGACGAGGTCGGCAATGAGTTGCAGCATCAAAAGGCCAAACCCAATGGGGATCGACAGATAAGGAATCCAAAGGCGAACGCCCCAAACAGTGTCAGATTTCCAGTTCCTGTCCCATGCAAAGTGCCAGTACTCATAGCCGTAAAAGAGCATTATTCCGACGATCAGGATCGACACGGATAGCGTGACATAGGCCAAAATCTTGCGCGCCGGCATGGGCAACGCCAGCGGGACGAGATCGACATTCACGTGTCCGCGCAGTCGTTGCACGTAAGGCAGCCCGATCAGGGTTGCAGCGATCACAAGATAGATAACAGCTTCGGTTTGCCAAATGGTTGAGCCGTTCAGCACAAAACGAATGAATATCATCTGGCAGGTAATAAAGACCGCCGTCACGATCATGGCCGCAGAACACCACCCCGCGAGGGTCGAAATCGCTGCGACAACACGCAAGAAAGGGTTGGTGCCAACGTTTGCGACGGTGGCGCTGCTTTGGCCAGCCATAGCGGCCTCCTGGTTTTTTGGGAAAACTTGTGTGTGATGGGGCGACGGTGTGCGCCGCCCCGATCAGAAGATTACTCGACTGAAAGTGCGAGGTCCAAAAGCGCCTGGCCACCAGGCGTATCTTCGACGAACTTCACATAAGACGTCTCTTGCGCCAGAGCGCGCCAGGCATCGAATTCTTCTTGTGTCATCTCGGCGATATCCACGCCGTTGTCGGCAAATACCTGAGCCGAAGCAGCATCTTGCTTTTTGGCTTCTGCCAGATAGAAAGCCTCGGCTTTTTCGGACGCGGCCAGAAGCGCGGCCTGTTGATCAGCGTTCAATCCGTCAAAGGTCGACTTGTTCATCATAAGAGGCTGGTACATGAACCACAGTGCGAAATCGCTGGCAGGCGTGTAGCACGCGACTTGCTCGTAGATACGATAGCTGACGAACGACGAAGACGATGTATTGGCCGCTGTCAAAACGCCGGTTTGCATAGCGTTGTAGATTTCTGAAGACGCCATCGATGCGATAGATGCACCAGCGCCGGCGAGCATTTGCTCGAACGCTTTGCCTGCAGCGCGCGTTTGCTGGCCCTTCACGTCTTCGGGCGCGGTGATGCATTTGTCTTTCCCAACAAACCCACCGGCCAAATAGCCATGCACCAGAACCATAACGTCGTCACCGGCCATGATCTCTTCGATCTGGCCCATAAATTCGCTTTCGTTCAAGCGCGCAGCATGATCGTGGTTTTTAACCAAGCCGGGCATCAGTGTCAGGTTATACGCAGGCTGTTGACCACCCGCGTAGCTGAGTGGGAACACCGTCATGTCAAGCTGACCACGGCTCAGCGGCTTGTACTGCTCGCGCGGCTTAAACAATGATTTTGACGGGAAGATCTTGATTTCAAGATCAACGTTTGCTGCTGCAACTTCATCAGCGACCATTTGTGCCACTTGGTGACGCACATCCTTGGTTGACCATTGGTGCGACAAACGCAGCTCTTCGGCACTCGCGGTAAATGCCCCGGCGAGCATTGCAGCCGATGCGATGGTGGCGGTGAGTTTTAAGTTCATTGGTTTCCTCCCTGAAAATCCCGATTCACCATCGGGTTCCATACGCAGTCGCACTTTATGCATATCAAGTCAACAACCTTGTATACAAGAATGCGAATATTGCGTATCACTCCAACTTCTGTTACTGAAAGTGACATGGAACAGAAGCGTTCAGACATAATCGCCAATCAAATCGAAGAGCTGATTTTCGACGGTACTTTTGGTGACGAATATCGCTTGGACGAAGTTCAGCTTGCGGACAGGTTCGCAGTGTCGCGCACCCCTGTTCGCGAAGCTTTGCTCAGACTCGCTCAATCAGGACTGGTCGAACATCGCCCCAGGCGTGGGGTGTTTGTTAAGCAGCCTGGGCCGATTGCATTGATGGAGATGTTTGAAGTCATGGCTGAGCTTGAAGCAACTGCCGCGCGCTTCGCAGCCCACCGCATAACCGATGAAGCAATTGGCGAGCTCAAAGACGCAAACCAACGATGCAATACTGCGGTCGAGGCACAGGACACCGAAAAATACTATCGCGAGAATGAGCAGTTCCACGCGATCTTGTACCGAGAGTCCGGGAACGGTTTCCTAGAGCAGGAGTGCCTGCGTTTGCAGCGCAGACTACAGCCGTTCCGTCGCACGCAATTGCGTCTCAGAGGACGGCTCAAACAGTCGATGAAGGAACACGAGCAGATTGTGTTGGCGCTTGAAAATGGCGATGCCGTTCAAGCGTCAGATGCCGTTCGGGCGCATGTCGCAGTTCAGGGTGAGAAATTCCATCATTTGATGGCCAGCTTGAAAACAGCTGCCGCATAGAGAAGTTGGTGTGCGGTGCTAGGGCGCCGTACTTCGGCTTATTCTTTACGGACCTTTCTTGGCTAGACGGGTGTATTCGGAACACTTGGGCCGTCCGGCGTGCGGCTTTTTCCTTGATCATCCTGATGACATGAACGTCCCTGAAACGTCGCTTTCGAAGTTGTTTGCTCCATCAAATGGTTGTGCAAACTGTCAGTCAGTAAGTGTTTTTGAGCTGGAGACCAGCTTTGGCGCCCGATCCTGATGCGTCATTATCGGCGAAAGGCTCTTTGCGCCTCGATATCACGTGCCGGGAAAGCTGGTGACCGGGCAGATCGTACCGAATTTAAGATATGCCCAGAATTTCTCGCGCTTGCTTGTGGTCGGCCACCGGCCTTTCATGTTTTTCGCAAATAGCGACCAGTCTTTCGACCAATGCTGCGTTAGAAGGAGCTAGGGAATGCTTGTCCATCCGGATGTTGTCTTCAAGCCCGGTACGAGCATGCCCGCCCGCGGACACCGACCATTCATTTAGAACGGCTTGGTTTGCCCCAATACCGGCGGCGCACCATGGTGCGTCCTCTCCAAAGAGGCGTTTAACGGTCTGCACGTAGAAATCGAAAACGGGGCGGTCCGCGGGCATCGCGTTTTTCACGCCCATGACAAACTGCACATAGGGGGTAGCCAGGATTTGGCCCCTTTTGTGCATTTCGGAAGCATTGAGGATGTGGGACAGATCGAAGGCTTCGATTTCCGGTTTGACGTCATGAGCGCGCATTTCAGCCGCAAGCCACTCGATCAGGTCCGGCGGGTTTTCGTAGACGCGCGTGGGAAAATTGTTGGAGCCAACGGACAATGACGCCATGTGGGGTTTTAGCGAAAGTGCTGCGCCGCGTTCTTTGCCGGCCCCAGATCGTCCCCCTGTCGAGAATTGGATGATCATACCGGGGCAGTGCTTTTCAAGACCTTCCTTGAGGGCCGCAAATTTCGCTGGATCGCTGGTCGGGCTTTCATCATCGTTACGAACATGCGCATGAACAATGCTCGCCCCGGCCTCGAATGCCGCATGCGTGCTCTCAATCTGTTCGGACACCGTGATTGGCACTGCTGGATTGTCCGATTTGCGCGGCAGGCTGCCGGTGATCGCAACGCATATGATACAGGGTTTGGTCATGTGGCGGGCGCCAGAACAAAATCATGCACGACTTCAAAAAACGGCCCCTCCGCCTCTTCTTCTGCAATTCTGGCGGGATCTTCAATCAAGTCGAATTTGGCCAGTAAACTCTCCTTGACGCCAAAAACGGCGTCGGAACGGATGTATTTGTCATCCGGATCAAAGATATGAGTAATCAGGGTTTCGTAGCCTTCAGCCTCAAGGATGTAATGAAGGTGTGCCGGGCGATTGGGATGGCGGCCAAGGCTACCAAGCAATTTGCCGACCGGGCCATCATCCGGGATTGGGTAGAAACGCGGCTTTGCACCCCAGAACGTATACGCTCCGTCTGCGCCCGTGCGGAATACGCCCCTTAGATTGAAGTCTGGTTGAATGCCTTTTTGTTGCACGTCGTAGAAACCATCGTCGTTGGTTTGCCAGACATCAATCTTGGCGCCTTCAATTGGCTCGCCCTGAGTATTCAGAATTCGTCCTTTGATGAGCATTGGGTGACCTTTGCCATCAAGGCAAATGTTGGATCCCATCGGCAGTTCGGGCGCATCAGGCACGTGGAATGGGCCGAGAACGGTTGACTCCGAAGCACCGCTCGGTTTGCGGTTATTGATCGCGTCGACCAACATAGACACCCCCAGGATGTCACTTAGAAGAATGAATTCTTGGCGCCAATCGTCGGACATTTGCCCTGTTTGGGTCAGAAACATAATGGCGGCCAGCCATTCCTCCTGCGTCGGTTCAATCTCTTTTACCGCTGCGTGCAAGTGCCTCGTGATTGCTTCAATGACCTCTGCGAGCCTTGGTTCCGTCGTATCGGCGATCTGGCTGACAACGACGTCGGCCGAGTTCTCTTCTGTGAAGTAACCTTGATCTTGCTGTGACATCGTTGCCTCCTACCGGGCCAGAATTTGAGAAAGAACGCGGGTAAGTTCCGACGTGGGGTCATCCGCCATCGCGTCACTGCGCCAGCAGACGTGCTGGTCTGGGCGGGTCAAAATACAACCTGAATCGCCAATCTCCCGCGCACGCGCCCAATCGCCGGTGTGATCGATATACTCCTGACGCGGCCCGATGACATGCGCTTGCAACTTAATGCCAAGGCTCTCGCCAACTTTTGCAGCGGCCTCAGCCCAAGCTTTTCCACCTAGCCCGGTGAATAGCGTGAATGCACCGCCTCCTGCCAAGTCCAACGTCGAATGCTTGCCGCCATTGTTGTCGAACAACCATGCAT
>JABSSA010000363.1 GCA_013214665.1 Paracoccaceae bacterium | reverse complement strand
TTATCGCGTAATCGCCGTTGTCGTCTTTAACCGCGCGCGTCCGCAATGAACCAAGGTCGGACCCGGTATTTGGCTCCGTAAACACAGCTGTGGGCAGTTTTTCCGCGGAAGCCAACTCTGGCAGCCACTTGGCTTTTTGCTCGTCCGTGCCGCCCGCAAGGATCAGCTCGGCTGCGATTTCAGAGCGGGTGCCAAGCGATCCGACACCGATGTAGCCGCGAGACAGCTCTTCTGAGACCACGCACATCGATGCTTTGGACAGGCCAAAGCCGCCAAATTCTTCGGGGATCGTTAGCCCGAAAACACCCATTTCGGCCAACTCGTTGATCACTTCGATTGGGATCAGCTCATCATTGAGGTGCCATTCATGGGCATAGGGCTCCACCTTTTCCACCGCGTATCGGCGGAACTGGTCCCGTATCATTTCCAATTCTTCATCGAGGCCTGAGGCGCCGACTGTGACATTGGCGGAATGTTCCTGCATCAGTTCAACAAGACGCACGCGCGCGGCTTCGGTGTTGCCGTGCTGGGTCAATTGCTGAACCGCAGGCTCCATCATGGCGCGCATGTCTTCTTGCGTCAGGCCAAGGTCTTGCAGGCGCACAACCTCGCCTTGGTTCATCTGGATGCCGCCATAAACCTGCCAGAGATACTCACCAAAGGTGATCTGCAGGATAAGAGCTTCAGTTTCGCCGAACGCGCCTTTGTCTTGCAGTCCTTGGGCCCAATTCTGCATCTCGCGCAGGGATTGGGCATAGGTCGCAAGCCACGCCAAGCCGTGTGCAGCGGTTTGGTTTTGTTCGACTATCGCGTTTGAAACACGGCCGTCAACGCTGACCAAAGCCCGAACCTTGTCAGTGGCTATCTTCAAAATCTGCTCGACGGGCGCAACGGCTGCGCCTGTCAGGGAAAGTAAATCATCCAATAGTACCGGCGCAGGTGCCGATAGAGATTGTCCGTCATGGGCCATGGTTCACATCCTCTTTTTCATCGTAGAGCAGGTAGTGTGTTTGCAGGTGCAGCACAACATTTTTTCGTTTACCTGCGTCAGATTGTACGAAAATTACGCGCGCTCTTCTTTGCGTCTCTCGATTGGCCCCAGTATACCTCAGGCAATGGACTTTGGTTTCTCTATATTTTCTCTTACCGATCTGGCGCTTTGTCTTTGTGTGGCTTTTGGGGCCGGACTGATCAAAGGGGTTGTCGGTTTCGGCATGCCGATGATCATGATCTCGGGGTTGTCGAGCATCATTTCGCCAGAGCTGGCTCTTGCCGGCCTTTTGTTGCCAACGCTGATGTCGAACGGTTTGCAGGCACTCAGACAAGGGTGGCGTGAAGCGTGGAAATCCACGCTCAAATTCCGACGATACTTGATTGCTGGTGGGATCACCTTGTTGCTGAGCGCTCAGTTGGTCAATGTCATCTCGCTCAACGCGCTTCTGCTGATTATCGGTATCCCGCTGGTTTTCTTTTCATCCGTTCAATTGCTTGGCTGGCGGGCCGAGCTTGCGCGCCAAACGCCGCGCATGGAAACCGGCATCGGCGTCCTTGCGGGGTTCCTCGGTGGGCTGTCGGGTATTTGGGGGCCTCCGACCGTGATGTATCTCACAGCGCTGAACACGGAAAAAACTGAACAGGTCCGTGTTCAAGGCGTCATTTACGGCCTTGGCGCTGTGGCATTGGTTGGGGCGCATATGGCGTCAGGGTTGCTGTCTGCGCAGACAGC
>JABSSA010000362.1 GCA_013214665.1 Paracoccaceae bacterium | reverse complement strand
CCATGATCCGGAGACGCGCTGATGCCGATCCATCCACCTTCTGCGATGCCCTTGAATGCCTCTGCATAGCCCGGAGAGGTCCGTACCACGCCGTTTTCCAACCGTGCGGGATGCAAATCGCCGTTGCGCTGAACAGGCGCTATGATTTCTTCGCACATTTTGCCCGCTTCGGTCAGAATGGCATCGGTCACATCATCGGTTGCGTCTTCGAAACGCTCGGTGCCCTGGACGGCCTCAAAGCCGACGATGTGTTTGAGCAGGAATGAAAAGTCTTCAACAGGCGCACGGAAAGGCATGGGAGTGTCCTATGTAGAGGCGTTGAGCTTGGCAAAGCATGTTCAGGCGCGTATGGCCATGACGTTATTCAATTCACGCAGGTTGCGCCATACGCGCAACTCAAACGCAGCGTCATCTGCTAATGGCAAGACCGGACATGAGCAAGGATCAAACACGGATTTTCGGCACATCCGCGCCGGATTTGCAGGCCGCAGCACAGGAATTGCGCGCCGGTCATCTGATCGCCTTTCCCACCGAAACGGTATACGGTTTGGGCGGTGACGCGACCAATCCAACGGCGGTTGCAGGGATCTATGCCGCTAAAGGCCGGCCCAGTTTTAATCCGTTAATCGTTCATGTCGGTGACGCAGATCAGGCGGCGCAATTCGCCGAATTCAATTCTGTCGCCCGCACATTGGCAAACGCGTTTTGGCCCGGGCCAATGACCCTCGTTTTGCCGTTGCGACCAAACCATGGTTTGGCCTCGTTGGTGACAGCGGGTTTGCCAACCGTTGCCGTTAGGGTGCCGGCCCATCCTGTCGCGCGAGGCCTGTTGGGCGCGTTTGGCGGCCCGGTTGCGGCGCCATCAGCCAACCCGTCTGGCAAGATCAGCCCGACACGCGCGGCGCATGTCATCGATGGCCTCAGCGGTCGCATCGCAGGCGTGGTTGACGGGGGTGAATGCAAGGTGGGGCTGGAAAGCACAATCATCGCGCCAGATACCCCGCCACGGCTTTTGCGCCCCGGCGGCTTGGCCGCAGAAGAGATCGAGGCCGCGCTTGGAACAGCGCTTGCCTCGGCCGAAGGCGGAAAGATCACCGCTCCGGGGCAGATGACGTCGCATTACGCGCCCGAACAAGCGGTCCGCCTGAACGTCACACAAGCCGACCCACATGCCTTCACGATTGGGTTCGGAGATATTTGTGGCGACGTGAGCCTTTCCGAAACCGGTGATCTCCATGAGGCGGCGGCGCGGCTGTTTGACGTGCTGCATCTGGCCAACGCGAGCGGCCAGCCCATCGCTGTCGCGCCGATCCCGTTCCACGGGCTGGGCGTGGCCATCAACGACAGGTTGGCACGCGCCGCCGCCCCCCGCGATTAAGCGCGTCCCGCAGCCCCGGAAAGACCAATGGGGTTGATGCCAAGGCTGGAAACAGCGGCTTGCCATTTGTCCTGATCCGGCAAGTCAAACACGATCTTCGGATCAGCGGGCGCAGTCAGCCACCCATTGCGGGCAATCTCATCTTCCAATTGCCCCGGTCCCCACCCCGAGTACCCCAGCATCATCAACCGTTTGTCCGGCCCTTTGCCGAGCCCGATGCTTTCCAAAATGTCGACCGTAGCGGTCATGCTGACATCGGGAATGCAATCGAGCGTTTCCAACGGAGATCGGTAATCGGGGCTATGCAGGACAAACCCCCGCCCGGTTTCCACAGGCCCACCGATGTAGACGGTTTGCCCGGCGGCATCATCGGTTGTGTCGATGCTGAGCTGCTCAAGGATGGAACCTAGCCGGATATCATGAGCGGGTTTGTTCACGATCAAGCCCATCGCGGCCTCGTCAGAATGGGCGCACATGAAGATCACCGTTTGTGAAAACCGGGGATCGGACATACCGGGCATAGAAATCAGAAAATGCCCGGAAAGGTCCATTGTGCTGTTCATATTCGCCATCACATACGCCTGCCTCGTGTTCAGATGCAGGATGCGGTGCATGGGGCTTTGGTTCAAGCATTGTAAAAAAGCAACGCATCGCCTTGGGCGAAAGAATGCTAACTGGATCGTGACTTGGCTTTGATCATACGGCTGCGCATCTAAGGTGCATGTTGAATTTCGTGCGCTCTTGTTTTGTGGCTGCTACAGCCTTGTCTGCGGGCTCTGTGGCCGCTCAATCCACCGATCCGTTTCAGGATCCTATTTCGGCTGAAGTTTTGCCTGGTTGGTCCCTGCAAGACGGACGCCGGGTTGTCGGCATAAAGCTGACGCTGTTGCCAGGCTGGAAAACCTATTGGCGCGCACCCGGCGAAGGGGGCATTCCCCCACGGTTTGATTGGCAGCGCGCGAAAAATGTTGCCGCAATCGATATGACGTGGCCTACGCCCAACGTGTATGTGCAAAACGGCCTGCAATCGTTTGGCTATCACGATGTTGTTGTGATCCCCGTGACCGTCACACCTAAATCGGCCTCGAAACCTGTGCGTTTCCGAGGAGACATGGATTTGGGCGTGTGTTCAGATGTGTGCATGCCCCATGCGCTGCAATTTGATCAAACACTTAGCCATTCCGAAACACGGCCAACGCCTGTCATCGCCGCAGCCCTTGCTGACGCGCCTTATACGGCAGACGAGGCAGAGGTGTCTTCTTCAGTTTGCAAGATCCGCCCTACCTCCGACGGTCTTTCCATTGAGGCTCAGGTCACCCTGCCGCACACCGGCGGGCAAGAAGTGGCGGTGATCGAAGCGGGCGGACATGGGCTGTGGGTCAGCTCCACCAAAACGCGCCGCGCAGGCGGAACCCTTGTTGCGCAGGCCGAGGTTTTGCACGAATCCGGCGGGGCTTTTTCGCTCAACCGCTCAGATGTGCGGATCACGGTGATCGGCGCCGATTACGCCGTTGACGTCAAAGGCTGTACCGCAGGTTAGAGCCCGGCTCTATGCGGGCCGTTTGCTGCGCCGCATCATGTGCATCAGCCCGCCAATCACATAGCTCAGCAGCAAGACTGCAGCAGCTCCTGCAAGAAAGACCACAAACGCCCCCCGCACCGGATCAACCGCCGCGATTGCCGGGGCTGCTTCACCCACGAACTGTGTCACCGGGGCCGCCATTGATCCGGTTACGATAGCCGAGACCAACGTGCCTCCGGCCCATGCGATCAAGGCTGTGACGATGGCCAATGTGCCAAAGCGCACGCTGGCTTTGGGCGCGCGCATCGCGCGGCGGGCAGACCCGATTTGCCGATGGATATCCGCCTGAATGGCCATCAACGCAGGCACGACCAACAAGACGATCACGACACCAAAGCCCAAACCATAGACAAGCGTGATCACCGTTGGCCGCAGGAACTGCGCCTGTTGCGACGTTTCATACAGCAGCGGAGCCATCCCAAGCACGGTCGTCAGCGTGGTCAACATCACTGGCCGCAAACGCTGCGCTGTCCCATCAATGATGGAGGGCACCAAGCCCCGGTCTTCGGCAAATTCATCAATCGTTGTCACCAAAACGATGGAGTCGTTGATGATGATCCCGGTCATCCCGATCAAACCGATCACTGTGAACATCGACATCGGCACCGACCAAACATAGTGGCCGTAAATCGTGCCGATCAATCCGAACGGAATGATCGCCATGATCAAAATCGGGCGGGTCCAGCTGGAAAACACCCAAGTCAACACGAGGTAGATGCCCGAAATACACAGCATAAAGCCAAGCGTGGCGTCTTGGAGGAAGTCGCGTTCTTGTTCGCTCAATCCGGTCAGACGCCATTCGACCTGCCGTTCGGCAGCGATCTTTGGCAGCACTTCGCTCGACAGGATTTCGGAAATCTCATTGGCGCGCGCCGCGTCGTCTTCGTTGATGCTGCCGGTTACTGAAATGGTGCGGAACCCGTTTTCGCGAAGAACCACGGAAAAGCCCTGGCGGCTTTGCACGCTTACGATATCGGCAAGCGGGACATAATCGCCATCAGGCGTGCGCATCAACGTGCGTTCAAGGAAGTCTGCAGTCAGCTCTTCTTTGGGCAGTTCCACCCGGATCTCAGCGCTGCGAGAGCCATCAGGATAGGTCGCCGCTTCGATCCCATTCAAACGATTGCGCAAGACCGAGCCAAGGCTATCGGTGGTAAAGCCCAAAGCCTGCCCCTGGGCTGTCAGTTCAAGGATCAACTCTTCTTTGTCATAGGCCAGATTATCTTCGGCACCCGACACCTCGGGGAAACGCTCCACCGCGGTTTTGAGGTCTTCGGCCGCGGCCTTGAGTGTCTCTGCCGTGGCCCCAAAGAACTCGACCGACAGGGCGTCGCCACCCGGGCCAGAGAACCAACTGCGGAAGCTGACGGTTTCAGCCAGCGGATGGCGGCGCACCTCATCGCGCAGGTCGGCGACAAAGGCATAGCTGGAATACGGACGCAAATCGGCATCAATCAGATCAATGGCGATGCCGCCCAGAAGGTCGGGATCGATCGTGGCCGCGTTCCGCAGGCCAGCGCCCGCATTGCCACCCACTTCCGAGAGCACAAAATCAAGCGGGTTGGTGCCATGCTCGGCCTCGTAATCCGCCGCCACCTTTTCGGTCGCGCGCTGCAATTCGCGCATCATTTCAAGCGTGTCTTCCCGGGTCGCGCCCTGTGCCATGGCAAAGTTGCCCGTCACAGACCCATTTTCAGGAGAATTGAAGAACCGCCAGGTCACATCCTTGCGCACGAACAACGCCGCCTGTGATGCCAAAACGACAATGACGGCTGCGACCACCACATAACGGAACGTGATCACCAGACCGATAAACGGGCGGAACAGCCTGTCGCGCACCCATTCAAAGCCCCGATTGACCTGCCGGGACGGCCAATCATACCACCGCTCTTTGGTGGCCGATTGCAAGGCGTGGGCCATGTGATGCGGCAAGATCAAAAAGCATTCCATCAACGACGCGATCAGCACCATAATCACGGTATAAGGAATATCGAGGATCAGCGTGCCAAACCGGCCGCCGATCAATGTCAGGCCGATAAAGGCAATCACGGTTGTGATCATCGACGCAAAAACCGGGATCGCCATCTTTTGCGCGGCATTTTCCGCGGCCACGAAGGGCGTTTCGCCATATGTGCGATACCGGTAATCCGCGTGCTCTCCGACCACGATGGCATCATCCACAACAATGCCCAAAGTGATAATCAGCCCGAAAAGCGACACCATGTTGATGGTGATGCCAGCAAAATACATGAAGGCCACAGCGGTGAACATCGCCACCGGAATACCCGCGGCCACCCAAAACGCCGTGCGCGCGTTGAGGAACAGGAAGAGCAGGATCACGACCAGACCAAGGCCGATCAGGCCGTTATCAACCAAAATACCAAGCCGCGATGAAATCGCCTCCGCACGGGCGCGGATCAGCGTCACCTCAACCCCCGGCGGCAGGGTCGCCTCCAGTTTTTCGGCAACCTCTTCGACGGTCTGCTGAATTTCGATGGCATCACCCGTGCTGGATCGATCCACACGGATCGACATGGCTGGGTTTTCACCCACGAAATAGCTGCGATCCCGGTCGACCCCTTCGCTCGATACTTTAGCGATATCGCCAATCGTAAGCTTTGATCCGTCAGGATTGGAGCGCAGCACGATCCCCGAGATGTCTTCGGCGCTGCGCTTTTGCGTGCCGGTGCGCACTCGGGCATTGGCACCGCTGACATCCCCTGCCGGATCCGTGTCCACCTCAGACGCAATAGCGCGGGCGATGTCTGACATAGAGACGTTGTTGGCGATCAGATTGACCGAAGGCACTTCGATCAGCGTCAAAGGCGCCGCAATGCCGCGGATGGTGGTGCGGGAAATGCCTTCTTCGAAAAGCCGTTGCAGCATTTCATCGGCAAACAGGGCCAACTGCTGCGGCGCAACCGGGCCAGTGACCACGATATCGGTCACCCTATCGCGCCATGAACCACGCCGGATCGCCGGATCTTCGGCATCTTCCGGCAACGTTGTCATCGCGTCGATGGCAGCCTGTACATCTTCGTTCGCGGCGGACATGTCCCAGCCCGGCTCAAAATCCAGCGTGATGCTGCCGCCGCCCTCGCGGGCGCTGGAAGAGGCATTCGCAACCCCATCAATCGCCATCAATGTCGGTTCCAAAGTCTGGATGATGCCGGAATCTACATCTTCGGCCCCGGCCCCTTCCCAAACCAGAGAGATGCGCACCGTGTCAGACACAACATCGGGGAAGAACTGGGTGCGCATGTTTGGCATCGACGCCAACCCACCCAGAAGCATCAAGATCATCAACAGGTTTGCGACGGTCTTGTGGCGGGTGAAATATGAAAACACGCCGCTGGCTTGCGATGGTAGATCGCGGACCATGATCAGCCTCCCATCCGGCTTTCAATGCGTTGCACCATCTGCGCGGGCACCTTGGGCTCCGCCAGACGGGTCAGCACCCGATCCTTCATATCTTTCGGCATTCGGTTGTTGCCTTCGATAAAGGCCACCAATTTTGCGCGGCGTTCATCGCTGAGTTCCACCAATTCCGGTTCAGCGGGCGCTGCCGGAACGTCTGTTTCGCCTTCGGTCAGCGGCGTGACGGCGATCCCGGCCCCCAAAAGTGGCGAGCGGGCTTGGACAACTTGCCGCCCCAAAAGGCCCTGCCCGCGCACCAGCACATCATCACGTTGGCGCCGCACCAAGCTGACCGGCAACGCTTCCAGCCGGTTTTCGCCATTGAGAACAAGCACATCGCCATTTGGCCCCAAAGACGACGCTGGCAAGCGCACCACGTTTTCGATCTGGGGCTCGGTCACCGCAACGGTGACGAAATCGCCGGGCTTGAAGCCGACCGCATCCTTGAGCTGCGCAAAGACCAACCGGCCTGTTTGCACGGCCCCTGCCCCAGCGCTTGACCGGGTGATCCACCCTTCGGCCACCAGATCAATGCCCGAGACATCGATTTTCGCTGCGACATCCGCCTTGATCAAACGACCCGATGGGTCAAGCAACCGTGAGAATTGCGCCGTGGATACCCGGAAAGATACTTCGAGCTGCGCCGGATCAATCAAATCCGCGAGCTTTTCGTTGGGTGAAACCAGTCGCCCTTCGACCAAAGACACCGCCGACAGAGTGCCGTCAAAAGGGGCGGTGACAATTGTGTCTTCCAGATTTCGTTCCGCTTCGGACAGCGCGATATTTGCGCGGGTCAGCCGGGTTTTGGCTTGATCAATCCTCGCCTCGGCCTGGGCTAAGGCCTGCCTGCGGGACAAAACGGATTGCGTGGCAGAGTTGCGCGAAAGTTCCGCGTTTTCAACGGCAGCGGCGGTGCCAACACCGCGCGCTTGCAAATCTCTTTGGCGGCGCAAAGCACGTTCCTGCAGCTCAGCTTGCGTTTCCGCCGCGACCAATTCGTCTTGCGCCAATGCCATGTTGCGGTCGGCATCGCGCACCTCGGCCTGGGCATCCGCCACATCAGCCATGGTACGGTCCACAGCGGATTGGGCATCCGCCGGATCGATGCGCGCCAAAACCTGGCCTGTTTTCACCTCGCCCCCGTCGACAAATTCGGGCGCGAGGGAAATCACACGCCCAGCCGCAGAGGCGCGCAGCTCAAGCGAGCGGCGGCTTTGCACCTCGCCAAAGGCATCCAGTACCGGGGTTTCAACACCGGCGACGGCTTGGACCACGGCAACCGAAAAGGTGCGTTCGCGTGCAGGGGGTTTGCGTGCCTGTTGCTCCGCGCGGTCGCGGAAGGCCTGCACCATTGTGTTGCCCGCATAGGCAAGCAACGCCAGGGTCAGCGCGGTCAGGAACAACCCAACCAAACTTTGTCTCAGAAACCGCATTCCGTACCCTCTGTCTGTGCCTTTAAAGACTTAGGTGGTTTTTCAAAATTACCAGCAAACACCTATGTTACGCCAGTCTGTGCAGGTTCCGTCGCACCAAATCGTTATTTTCTGCGATGATGTTCATCAAGTCGCGGTAAAATCTCAACAAAATTGCAAGGTCGGTGGCGGTAATCGAGCTGTTTGATCAGGATCTCATCCCAGGCGTCCTTGCAGGCCCCGGTGCTGCCGGGCAGCGCAAAGAGGTAGGTACCGTTGCGCACGCCCCCCGTGGCGCGGCTTTGCACGGCGGAGGTGCCGATCTTTTGCATCGAGACCATGGTGAAGACAGTGCCAAAGGCATCAATCTCTTTTTCATAGACGTCGCGATGGGCCTCAACCGTCACATCACGCCCTGTCAGACCGGTGCCGCCGGTGCTGATAATCACGTCAATTTCGGGGTTGTCACACCATGTGCACAGAGCCTGCGCGATCTGCGCCCTCTCGTCGGGCAACATCATACGATCCGCCAGCTGATGCCCGGCAGCTTCAAGGCGCTGCACAAGCGTATCGCCGGAGCGGTCCTGGCTGATGTCGCGGGTGTCGCTGACGGCCAGAATGGCAATGCGGACCGGAATAAAGGGGCGGCTTTCGTCAATGCGGCTCATGTCTCACCTCTGGGTTCGAAAATGTGGATGCGAGGCGGCGCGCGCCCCGGATGGTTCAATGTTCGCTCAGCCGGGCTTTCAGGCTGAGCAGATCGGCCCAGGCTTCGCGTTTGGCGGCCGGGTTGCGCAAAAGATAGGCGGGGTGAAACATGGGCATCGCTGGCAGGCCACACGCCTCAGCCCAGTTCCCACGCAGCCGCGTGATGCCCCGCTTGCCCAAAAGCGCCTGACAAGAGATGTTGCCGACGATGGCCAGCACATCGGGTTTGGCCAGCGCGATGTGGCGTTCCAGAAACGGCAACATCATGGCAATCTCGTCCGGCTTGGGGTCACGGTTTTGTGGCGGACGCCAAGGCAGCACGTTGGTGATATAGACAGAAGCCTCTTCGCGGTCGCGCCCCAGATCAATGGCCGCCAGCATCTTGTCCAGCAACTGGCCCGCGCGCCCGACAAAGGGCTTGCCGATCCGGTCCTCATCGCGGCCCGGTGCCTCGCCCACGATCATCAGCCGCGCGCCCGGTTGACCATCCGAAAACACCAGATTGCGCGCGCCCAGCTTCAGCTCGCAATGCTCAAACGCGCCAAGGGCGGCGCGCAGCTCTTCCAGCGATTGGGCGGCGCCGGCCATCGCGCGCGCCTCGACCGCCGGGTCAAACTGCACCACCGCAGGCGCGGCAACGGGCGCAGCGGCGGCGGCGGGCACCTGTGCCTTGGCCTTGGGTTGCACCGCCTCAAGCGCATAGCGGTCGACGGGCGCGTCAAGCATACACTCGTCCACCCCCATTTCGATCTGCCACTCCAGCATCGCCTTGGCGCTATGATACTCCACCGAATCCATCCCGCCACGTTACCCACCATGCGGCCAAGACAAAAGCCTGAGGCTGGACGCCTGACGATCGCCTCCCTATAAGGCCGCGAATGCGAATGCGGAGCGCCAATGTCCTTTCCACATCGTCACCTTCTGGGGATCGAACAGCTTTCACCTGACGCCATTGTGACGTTGTTGGATCTGGCGGAACGCTACGTTGATCTGAACCGGTCCCAGAACAAGCACAGCTCGGTTCTGGAGGGTCTGACACAGATCAACATGTTCTTTGAAAACTCCACCCGCACGCAGGCCAGCTTTGAGATTGCAGGCAAGCGGCTGGGCGCGGATGTGATGAACATGGAGGTGCGCGCCTCGTCCATTTCCAAAGGCGAGACGCTGATCGACACGGCGATGACGCTGAATGCGATGCAGCCCGATCTGTTGGTGGTGCGCCATCCGCATTCCGGCGCGGTCGACCTTTTGGCACAGAAGGTGCATTGCGCGGTTCTGAACGCGGGCGACGGGCGGCACGAACACCCCACGCAGGCGCTGCTGGATACGCTGACCATCCGCCGGTCCAAAGGGCGGCTGCACCGGCTGCGGATCGCAATTTGCGGCGATATCGCTCACAGCCGCGTGGCGCGGAGCAACATCATGCTGCTGGGCAAGATGGAAAATCGCATCCGCCTGATTGGCCCGCCCACATTGATGCCATCAGGCATTGCCGATTTCGGGGTCGAGGTCTTCGAAGACATGCGCGAAGGGCTGCGCGATGTGGATGTGGTGATGATGCTGCGGCTTCAGAAAGAGCGGATGGATGGCGGGTTTATCCCGTCGGAACGCGAATATTTCCATCGCTTTGGGCTGGATGCGGAAAAACTGAGCCATGCGGCCCCCGATGCGATTGTGATGCACCCGGGCCCGATGAACCGGGGCGTTGAGATTGACGGCACGCTGGCAGATGACATCAACCGCTCGGTGATCCGCGAACAGGTGGAGATGGGTGTGGCCGTGCGCATGGCCGCGATGGAGCTTTTGGCGCGCAACCTGCAAGCATCGCGTGGCGCGGCATGAGCCAGCGCATCGACATTGCGGTGAAAGAGGTGGATGTGGTGCGCCTTTTCGCGGTGAACCTGCCCGAGGCAGAGGCCCGCGCGCTGGCCGACGCCCCTGCCGGTTTGGCCGGGCTGTTGGGTGTAGAGGCGCTGAACACCGATTTTCTTGAGATCTTTTCGGTCGCGGATCTGGCCGCCATTGGCTTGGGCCAGTACCTGCAGGATGGCTATGGCGTGCCCGAAAGCGCGCTGGCGCAGGATGCCGCTAAGCTGAGCCAGATCAGCGGCTATGGGGTTGTTGTGCTGTCTTCGGCGGTTGAGGCACGGCCCGCGACGCTGTCTGTTGGCCCGGAGCTGACACTGATTGCCAGCTATGCTGTGGCGGGCACCGATTGGCAGGCGGACGACAGCCCGACGCCTGAGGCGGCACAGCCCTATTCGGCCCCCGAGGCTGCGCGCAAAAAGCCATCGGATGCGGCCATGTCGGGGCGCATTGCGATGGCGGCGCTTTTGGTGCTGACGCTGATTGTTCTTCTTATGGTTTGGATCGCCTGATGACGCTGGATCTGCTTTTTCAGAACGCACAATTGATCAACCCGGAGACGGGCACAGTGGGCCAAGGCGCTTTGGGCGTGAAAGACGGCCAGATTGCAGAGGTCTGGCAAGGGGCCGCTCCGGGCGAGACCAAGGCCGCCCAAGTGGTCGATTGCGCGGAAAAGCATCTGGGGCCCGGCCTTGTCGATATCGGCGTGAAAGTGTGCGAGCCAGGTGAACGGCACAAGGAGAGCTTTCGCTCCGCAGGCCGCGCGGCGGCAGCGGGGGGCGTGACCTCAATTGTCACGCGGCCCGATACGCTGCCCGCGATTGACAGCCCTGAGACGCTGGAATTCGTGCTGCGCCGCGCGCGTGAAGCGACGGATGTGCGGGTTTATCCGATGGCGGCCCTGACCAAGGGCCGCGAAGGCCGCGAGATGACCGAGATCGGGTTTCTCTTGGATGCAGGGGCAGTGGCCTTTTCGGATGGCGACCGGGTGGTGACCAACACCAAGGTATTTTCGCGTGCGCTGACCTATGCCAATTCGCTGGGCGCTTTGGTATTGGGCCATGTGCAAGAGCCTGTGCTGAGCGATGGGGCGGCTGTGACCAGCGGCAAATTCGCCTCGCTGCGCGGGTTGCCCGGCGTGTCGCCCATGGCGGAGCGGATGGGGCTGGAGCGCGATTTAGCGCTGATCGAGATGACCGGCGCGCGCTATCACGTGGATCAGATCACGACCGCACAGGCCTTGGGCGCGCTGGCCCGCGCCAAGGGCGCGCTGGATATGACGGTGGGCACGTCGATCCATCATCTGACGCTGAATGCGCTGGATGTGGCGGATTATCGGACGTTCTTTAAGCTCAAGCCGCCGTTGCGCGATGAAGAGGATCGGCTGGCCTGTGTTGAGGCTGTGGGGAGCGGCGCGATTGACATCATCTCGTCCATGCACACGCCGCAGGACGAAGAAAGCAAACGCCTGCCCTTTGAGGCGGCGGCTAGCGGAGCGGTGGGTGTTGAGACGATGCTCTCTGCTGCGTTGCGGCTTTACCATGCGGGATATCTGGAGCTGGCGGTGCTGTGGCGGGCCATGTCTTTGGCCCCGGCAAAGCGGCTGGGCTTGCCGCAAGGGCGGTTGCAGGCGGGGGCGCCTGCGGATCTGGTTTTGTGTGATGTGAACGCGCCCTACACGTTGGACCGGTTTGCGCTGCAGTCAAAATCGCAAAACACACCGTTTGATGGTGCGTTGATGCAGGGTAAGGTGCTGGCAACCTATGTCGCTGGCGAAAAAATATACGAACGAAACTGAACTGATGCCTGAACTAGAAACTTCCCTCTTTTTGCTGCTGATCGTGGCGCTTGGCGCGTATCTGTTGGGCTCGGTCCCCTTTGGCGTGGTGATCACGCGGATCATGGGATTGGGTAATTTGCGCGACATCGGATCAGGCAATATCGGCGCAACCAACGTCTTGCGCACGGGAAACAAGGCGGCGGCGGCGATGACGCTGTTGTTGGATGGCGGCAAAGGCGCGGTTGCGGTTCTGTTGGCGCGCGCCTTGGTGGGTGCAGGCGATGCGATCCAGCTGGCCGCGCTTGCCGTGATGATCGGACATTGCTTTCCGGTCTGGCTGAATTTCAAAGGCGGCAAGGGCGTTGCAACGTTTCTGGGTGTGATGCTGGCCTTTCATTGGCCGGCGGGCATTGCCTGTTGTCTGGCGTGGTTGGTGGGCGCATTGGCCTTTCGCATCTCGTCCGTTGGCGCGATTTTCGCGGCCTCATTTTCGATCGTGTTCTTGTTGGTGATGGGCCAAGGCACCGCGATGCTCTTGGCGTTGATCTTGACGTTTCTTGTGTTCAACCGGCACCGCGACAACATCAAACGCATCCGCGCCGGGACAGAGCCAAAGATCGGACAAAAGAAAGCCTGAGCGCGGCAAACGGGAATGCCGTAAGGCGGGGTTAACCCCGCCCTACCCCGGATTTCAACTGCGTGATCAGTAGCTGTAGTCGGGGAAGACCTGTGTCATGTCTCCGCCCCAGTCGCCGTCATATTTTTCCAGCAGCTCATCCGCCAGAGATTGACCGCTTTCCACGGTTTCATGCAGCGCGTTCAGGAAATGCGTCTCATCCGGGATCAGACCATCGGCGCCCGGACGGGCACGGGCCTTCAGCCCCGCATGGCTGATCGCGACAGCTTCGCGGGCGAGATCCAGCATCGAATGGCCGCCGACCTTGGCAGACAGCCCCTCGACCGAGGCGGCCACGCGCATCTCTTCGCGGGTTTCGGCATCAAAGCCTTTGACCAGATCCCACGCCGCATCGAGCGCGCTTTGATCATAGGTCAACCCAACCCAAAACGCGGGCAAGGCACAGAGCCGCCGCCATGGGCCGCCGTCTGCACCGCGCATCTCGATGAACTTCTTGACCCGCGCTTCGGGGAAGATCGTTGTCAGGTGGTCGGCCCAATCTGACAGCGTGGGTGTTTCACCCGGCAACGCAGGCAATTTGCCCGCCAGAAAATCGCGGAACGACATGCCCAGCGCGTCGATATATTCGCCATCGCGGTAGACAAAATACATCGGCACATCGAGCGCATATTGCACCCAGGCCTCAAACCCAAAGCCTTCGTCAAAGACGAAAGGCAGCATCCCGGTGCGGTTTGCATCCAGATCGCGCCAGACCCGCGAACGCCAGCTTTTGTGGCCGTTTTTGGCGCCTTCAAAGAAGGGCGAATTGGCAAACAGCGCAGTTGCCACAGGCTGCAACGCCAGTGCGACGCGCATTTTCTGGACCATGTCGGCCTCGGACGAGAAATCGAGATTGACCTGCACCGTGCATGTCCGGCGCATCATGACGCGCCCCATGGTGCCGACCTTTTGCATGTAGCTGTCCATCAGCTTGTACCGGCCCTTGGGCATCATCGGCATCTCTTCATGCGTCCAGAGCGGCGCGGCGCCCAGACCGATAAAGCCTGCGCCGATCTCATCCGCGATGTCTTTGACTTCGCGCAGGTGCGTGTTCACCTCGTCACAGGTTTCATGGATCGTTTCCAGTGGCGCGCCCGACAGCTCAAGCTGCCCGCCCGGTTCAAGGCTGATGTTGGCGCCATCTTTGACCAGACCGATCAGGTTGCCGCCCTCTTCCAGCGGGTTCCAGCCGTGGCGGTCACGCAGACCTTCGAGCATGGCGCGGATTGAGCGCGGCCCGTCATAGGGCAACGGCCGCAGCGTGTCTTTGCAATAGCCGAACTTTTCGTGTTCCGTGCCGATCCGCCAGTCTTCTTTGGGCTTGCAGCCCTCGGCCAGATATTCTGCGAGTTGCTCGTGCCGCTCGATAGGGCCGCCGCCGGACTGAGGGATAGACATGTGACCAGGCTCCGATTGCTGGGATCTTGCGGGATGGTCTGATCTTTTCGATTGGGAGTGTCAATGCAGCCTGTGCACCCGGATCGCAGGAACGTGATCAGACCGCAGTGCCAATCGCCCCCCGCGCAGCGGTTCCTGCGCGTTCCCAAACAACCGTTTGTGCCGCTTTTGGCTGTTCTCGCGCGGCCAGAAGCACATCCATGCGCATACCGGGTAGGCTGGCAAAGGCATCAAACAGGTGATGGGCACCAACGGCATCTATGGGGATCATCAAAGGCGGTTGGCCCGCCTGATCAAGACGCCAATGCGCTGGATATGATTGACTATCCAGGATCAAACGGTGAACTTCGCGTAGCGATACGCTGCCCCCTGACAATGGCCCCAGATAGGTGATTTGGCCTTCGTCCACATCGACTGCGCCGCGCCCTTCTTCCGCACCGCGAAAACGACCCCTTTG
>JABSSA010000361.1 GCA_013214665.1 Paracoccaceae bacterium | reverse complement strand
GCCGCCAGCGCCGCTGGAATCGTGCTGTCGGCCAAAGCAGCGACCGTATCGGTTGTGGAGGGATAGCCCGGACGGACAACTTCGAAATGCTCGCCTTCCAACGCGAGTTCCATCGCGACAAAGGACGCCTCAGTCCGCGCCAAGCCGTGCAACAGGATCACACAGCCTTTTGCCATGGCCGGGACCGGGGCCAACGCCAAAATCAGGATCACAATAATGATGCGCATACGCTTCCCCTACCCCGTCGTGACGTGCAACAAAACAGGTGCTTTTACCCAGAGGTTCAAATGCAGCAACAAATGCCTCGTCTCGCGGCACGCGCGTTGATTGTTGAGCAAGGCAAGGTCTTGCTGGTCAACGCATTTGCCGACCTTGACATACCGCTGATGTGTTTGCCGGGCGGTGGTGCGCATTCGGGCAGCAGCCTGCCAGAGAATCTCGCGCGCGAGGTGTTTGAAGAAACCGGGCTGACCATCGAGGTCGGCGCGCCATGTCTGGTGAACGAATTTCATGATCCAGATACGGGGTTTCATCAGGTTGAGATCTTTTTTAAAGCCCAAATCTCCAAAGACAGCGCCCGCCCAGACACATGGGACGACCCGGAACACATCGTGGCACGCCGCATATGGGCCGATGCGAATTTGTTGGAGCGCGTTCCCCACAAACCCTCAAGCCTTGCTCAATTGGCCTTTGGCGATGCCACCGGGCTTAGCTACGACCCGCTTGAGACGATTTGGAAACCGTGACCGCCAAGGCGATGCCGCACACCACCAGAACAGTCGCCAGCACCACCTTTAGCGCGACCGCTTCACCCAGCAAAACAGCACCTCCGATGATGGCAATGATCGGAACGCTTAGCTGAACAACGGCGGCGGTCTGGGCTTTGAGCTGGGGCAAAACCGCGTACCACAAGGCATACCCCAAACCGGATGTCACCGCGCCCGACAGGACCGCGAGGAAGATACCAGAAAACGAAGCGTCCAACTGAGGCCCAAGCATCAACAGGGCCACAAACGGAACGGCACACAAGAAATTCGCGGCCGTTTCCGCCAACGGATCTTTCGCGGCCTTGCCGGCCAAGGTGTAAAACGCCCAACCAAGCCCGGCAAACACCATCGCCGCGGCCCCAATGGTCGGCGTGGCCGCAACTTGGCCACCGGGCCAAAGAGCGATCAGCAAGCCCAAAAACGCGATACCCGCTCCGATCATCTGCCGTGCTGCGGGTTGATCACCGCGCAGGCTGGCCACGACAAACATGGTCACTTGCACCGTGCCAAACAGGATCAATGCGCCAAGTCCTGCGTCCAAAGAGACGTAAGCCATGGAAAATCCGATCAAATAGGCCGACAAAGACAGCGCGCCAACAAGCCGTCGACGCACAAATATCTGCATCGCCTGCCCTGACCGGCGCACGCTGAGCACCATACCCAAAACCAACGCGCCGGATATGACGCGGATCAGCGCAAAGCCCGATGGATCAATCAATCCGCTGTCGACAGCCGCCCGGTTCAGCACGGAATTTGCCGCAAACGCGATCATGGTCACAGCGGTGAGCAGAAGAAGTTTCATGCCCTAAGGTCTAAGCACGATAACCGGCATTGGACACACACTTTTTTGCGACCCCACTAATTCTCAAAACGCCATTTTCCTCGCCATCAACTTGGTGTAGCGGGCGCGCACGCTGCAAAGACATCAGGATGCATCATGTCCCGAACCGACCCCGTTGATCTGTTTGTGTACGGCACGCTGTTGACTGTGTCGCAGCATCCTATGGGTGACCTGCTGCGCGCCAACGGCTATTCGGTTGGTGCAGGATCGATCAAGGCGCGGCTCTATGAGATTGATGATCCGGATGCCCCGGGCGAAAACGCGTATCCCGGCGCCATGCCGTCGCCAG
>JABSSA010000360.1 GCA_013214665.1 Paracoccaceae bacterium | reverse complement strand
CCTTTTTACCACTTGCCTATTGAACCCGGCTTCACGGTTGCCAACGTCTGGTGTGTGTCAAAGAGGTCCGAATGGACGATCAAAACAAAAATCTCATCTTGGCCACAGCGCTAAGTTTCATTGTGATCCTTGTGTGGTTCGTTCTGTTCCCACCGCCGGAGCCCGAGCCAAACCTCGGGAATGCGCCGACAACGGCCTCAACCGATCTTGCGGCACCTTCGGATGGCACGGCCTCTGTGCCCAGCCAGGCTGATGGCACGTCTGGGTCCGCACTTCCGACATCTGAAGCGACAGATGAAGATGCGCCGCGCGTTCCGATTTCTTCTGCGCGCCTTGATGGGTCCGTTTCACTGCAGGGCGGCCGCATTGATGAGCTACGGCTGAGCGATTATCGTGTCACGTTGGATGAAGGCGCGGATGTGGTTCAGCTTCTGGCCCCAGTTGGCAGCGATGCGGCCTATTACGCCATGCACGGCTGGGCCCCCGGCACGGGGCTAAGCGCGGATCAGGTGCCTGGCCCCAACACGCGTTGGAGCGTGGCCGAAGGCGCAGAACTGACGCCTGACAGCCCGATCGTGCTGAATTGGGACAATGGCGCCGGCCTGAATTTCCGTCGCACCATCGCGCTGGACGAAGATTTCCTGTTCACGATCACCCAAGAAGTCACCAACACGTCGGACCAGACCGTTTCGCTTGCGCCTTATGGCCTGATCGCGCGGCATGGGGAGCCCCAAGACCTCAAGAACTTTTTCATCCTGCACGAAGGCCTTGTGGCCATGGCGGATGAGGAGCTTTCCGAGGTCAATTATGACGACATCGCCGATGC
This sequence comes from Paracoccaceae bacterium, assembly GCA_013214665.1. Taxonomy (GTDB): domain Bacteria; phylum Pseudomonadota; class Alphaproteobacteria; order Rhodobacterales; family Rhodobacteraceae. The sequence continues at coordinate 1,704 of JABSSA010000360.1, read as the reverse complement.
GGAGTTTGACGCCCGCCAAGGCGCGCGCGTGACGACGACGCAGGTGGAACAGAACGGCTGGATCGGGTTCACGGACCATTTCTGGCAAACGATACTTGCCCCGGAGTCGGGCACAGGGTTCCGCCAGAATGCGAAATACGACGAACGGCGCGACATCTATCAGGCCGAAGCGGTCCTGCCGACGCAGACAGTTGCCCCCGGCGCCGCCGTTGCGATCACCACACAGCTGTTTGCCGGCGCAAAGGAATGGGACACGATCCGCCAGTACGAAAGCGCAGGCGTCGCCGGCTTCATCGACAGCATCGACTGGGGTTGGTTCTTTTTCCTGACAAAACCGATCTTCTGGCTCTTGCACGAGGTGAACCTGCTGATCGGTAATATGGGCTGGGCCATCATCTGCCTGACGCTCATCATCAAGGCCGCGCTGCTGCCGCTTGCCTATAAATCCTATGTCTCGATGGCGAAGATGAAAGAACTTCAGCCCGAGATGGAAAAGCTGAAAGAGGCGGCGGGTGACGACCGCCAGAAGATGCAGCAAGGGATGATGGAGCTCTACAAAAAGGAAAAGGTGAACCCGGCCGCGGGCTGTTTGCCGATCCTGTTGCAGATTCCGATCTTCTTCTCACTCTACAAGGTGATCTTTGTCACCATCGAACTGCGCCACGCGCCGTTCTTTGGCCCGTTCCAGGATTTGTCGGCCCCTGATCCGACATCCATCATGAACCTGTTCGGATTGTTGCCAATTGATGCGCCGGATCCAACCTCCCTCATGGCGTTGATCTTTATCGGTATCCTGCCGATTCTGCTGGGTATTTCCATGTGGCTGCAACAAAAGCTGAACCCGGCCCCAACGGATCCGACCCAGCAGATGATCTTTGCCTGGATGCCATGGGTCTTCATGTTCATGCTGGGTGGCTTTGCCAGCGGGCTGGTGGTCTACTGGATCGCCAACAACGTGATCACCTTTGCCCAGCAATATCTGATCATGCGCAGCCAAGGCTACACGCCTGACATTCTGGGCAACATCCGCTCCAGCTTTAAAAAGAAAGCAGCGGGAGAGGCTAAGAAGTAATGGCGACGCTGGCCCACATATGGCGGCATCCGATCAAGGGGATCGGCTGTGAGGCTGTGCAAACAGCCGAGCTGACCCCGGATGAGGCCGTAGTGGGCGACCGTGCCTATGCGCTTTTGAACGCAGGCGGCGAAGATAGCGATATCTGGCAACCACGCCGCAATTTCGTGCAGGTCGCCTCTGGCCCGCGCCTTGCCGCTGTGGGCGCCGTTTCCACCGACAAGGGCGTGATGCTGACACACCCGGATCGCGACCCGGTGGAGATTTCGGTCGACGGTGGATCAGACGCGTTGATGCAATGGGTCGGGGATCTTTGGCCCGAAGACCGGCATCCGCCTGTGCGGCTCATTAAGGCTCCGGCGCAGGGGATGACGGATGTGCCGTATCCGTCTGTGTCCATCGGTAATCTGGCCTCGCTCCGCGCGCTGAGCCAAAAGGCCGGGATGGAGATCGACATGCGCCGCTTCCGGATCAACCTGTGGCTTGATGGGCTGGCCCCTTGGGAAGAGATTGACCTGCTCAAACGGCCCGAGCTCAAGTTGGGCAGCGCAACACTGGTACCCGAAGATCCGATTGAACGTTGCCGTGCTCCGGATGCGAACCCTCGTACTGGTGGCCGTGATATTGGGATG
>JABSSA010000036.1 GCA_013214665.1 Paracoccaceae bacterium | reverse complement strand
CTTGGCTTCTGGACTTGGGTATCTGGATTTCGCCATCGATAGCCCGGCGTTGTTTCGCCTTATCCATTCGTCGACCCGGCCAGATGACGGTGACCCGGATCTGGCTGGAGCAGCTGGTAATGCGCTTCAGCATTTGTTTGATGCGGTCACCGCTGTCACGGGAAACAGCCTCGACGATCCAGAGACCTGGGAAGACACCGCCGCCGTGTGGGCCATGGTGCATGGCATTTCCGATTTGGTGCTGAGCGGTCGTTTGAAACACATCGTGGCAATGCGCGGCGATGAGCGAGATGCAGCAGTTAAGCGATTGCTGATGCGCAGTTTGATGAAGTAAAGTTCAACTCCCAGCCGCTGCGTCTGGACACTGCCGATCAACAGACTAGTCTCCGCCGCAACTCAGCACATTCATCGCAAGGAAATGACCATGGAAAAGTTCGGGAAATCGCAGCCCGTAACGCGGGTGGAAGACGTCCGATTTCTGACGGGCGCGGGCCGATATGTCGATGACATTGCCCCGGCAGATGGATGGCACATGTGCGTGTATCGCTCGCCCATTGCCCATGGTGTCATAAACGATCTTGATGTCAGCGAAGCGCGCGCAGCCCCTGGGGTGAAGGCCGTTTATACCTACGCTGATCTGGAAGCCGCCGGCTTGAACATGGTGATGTTTGCAGCCTTGGTCGACAATCGCGACGGCACCAAGGGCGCGGATGCCAAGCGGTACTTGTTGGCCAAGGATCGCCTGCGTTTCGTGGGCGAGCCAGTGGCCGTTGTGGTGGCCGAAACGATCGCCGAAGCGCGTGATGCGCTGGAGCTGATCTCGCTCGACTATGACGATTTGCCAGCCAAGCTTGACCTGACAAAAGGTGGCGAAACAATTCACGAAGAAGCCGCCGACAATTGTGCATTCGATTGGGGTTTGGGCGACGAAGCCGCCACGCAGGCCGCCTTTGACGCAGCTGCCAAAACGGTCAGTCTTGAGATCGACGACAACCGGATCATCGTAAACTCCATCGAGCCGCGCGGATGTTATGCTGAGCCCAAAGGCGAGCGGTTGCATGTCGCGATCAATGGGCAGGGTGTCTGGGGCCAAAAATCGGCTCTGGCACGTGCCCTTGCGGTGGATGAAGACGTTTTGCATGTCACCAACCCGGATGTAGGCGGCGGCTTTGGGATGAAGGCCATGCCTTACCCGGAATTTGCCATTGTGGCCCACGCGGCCCGAGCCTTGGGCCATCCCGTGCGCTGGATCAGCGAGCGGACCGAAGCTATGCTAAGCGATAATGCCGGGCGGGATCTGGTTAGCTTGGCTGAATTGGCGTTTGACGCGGACAACAAAATCACCGCGTATCGGGTGCAGACCAAATGTAATCTTGGCGCATTCAACAGCCAGTTTGCGCAGCCGATTCAGACGCAATTGTTCAGCCGTGTGTTGATGGGAGTTTATGACGTTCAAACCACATGGTTGCAGGTTGAGGGCTACTATACCAACACCACCCAAGTGGACGCGTATCGCGGAGCTGGCCGGCCCGAAGCCATCTATGTGCTGGAACGGGTTATGGATCGCGCCGCGCGCGAATTGGGCGTAGATCCCATGGAATTGCGGCGCATCAACTTTATCAAGCCGGATCAATTCCCGTACAAGACGGCAACCGATGAAACCTATGACGTCGGCGACTTTTCCAAAGTGCTGGCCCGCGGTGAGCTGGAAGGCGATATTCCGGGTTTTGCCGCGCGTAAGGCCGCGGATGCGGCGGAAGGTAAGCTGCGCGGGCTTGGCCTCTGCTATTACATTGAGAGTATTCTTGGCGACCCGGGCGAAGGCGCACGGGTGGAGTTCAACGACGATGGCACGGTCAACATTTTTGTGGGCACGCAGTCGAACGGCCAGGGCCATGAAACCGTCTATGCACAGTTTTTGTCGGATCAGACGGGCATTCCGGCCGAACAGATTTTCGTCATTCAAGGTGACAGCGACCTGATCAAACAAGGCGGCGGAACTGGTGGATCGCGCTCGGTGACCACGCAAAACAACGCAACGCTTGCAACGGTCGATGTCATGGTCACGGCGTTTTCCGGTTTCCTTGCCGAAGAGTTTGAGGCGGATGTCGCTGACGTCAGTTTTGACGATGAACAATTCCGCGTGGCGGGCCGCAACGAAAGCCCAACAATGATGGAAGTGGCTGAAATGGCCCGCGCAAAAGGGCGGGCTGATTTGTTGACACACGAAGCGCGTGCCACTTTGGAAGGGCGCAGTTTCCCGAACGGATGTCACTTTGCCGAAGTGGTGATCGACCCGGAAACCGGTGTTTCCACCGTCGATCGCTATACGGTCGTGGATGATTTTGGCAATCTGATCAATCCACTGCTGGCCGAAGGGCAGGTGCATGGCGGCGTGGTACAAGGCATCGGACAGGCGATGTCAGAACGCGTGGTATTCGACGAAGACGGACAACTTTTGACCGCGAGCTTTATGGATTACGCGATGCCGCGGGCAGACAATGTGCCGATGATTTCCTTCACGTCCGAACCTGTGCCCTCCACGGCCAACATCATGGGGATGAAGGGCTGTGGCGAAGCGGGGACTGTTGGTGCATTGGCTGCTGTCGCAAACGCCATGCAGGACGCGCTTTGGGATCAGGGGATCAGGCAGGTCGATATGCCATTCACGCCTTTGCACGTCTGGAGCCTTCTGAACACACAGCAGGCGGCGGAATAACCTTCGCCACCTCGCCCCAAGTGTTTCAATTGCGTCACGCAACCGTTTCGCACAGTGAATTGCGCTGCCGGTAAAAGCTCCACATCTGTTAGGATAGAAGAAGTCTAACCGGCAGGAGCGCACTTACGTGTCACTTATGGGGATCAGATCTTCGATCCGGTCGTGGATGCACCGCCATTTTGGCCGACCGCCGGCCAAAGTGACGCCGCCGCGTCGTGGTCAGACAACCCATGTGATCATCATTGATGGCACAATGTCTTCGCTTGCGCGTGGGCACGAAACTCACGCAGGTCTGACCTACAAGCTGCTTCAGGAGGTCGGCAGCGATGTGTCGGTTTATTACGAGCCGGGCATTCAATGGTCGAACTGGCGCAATGCTTATGATGTGTTTTCGGGCAAAGGCATCAATCGACAGATCAGACGCGCCTATGGGTGGTTGGCTTCCCGGTACCGCCAGGGCGATAAGATTTACCTCATCGGGTTTTCGCGTGGGGCGTATGCCGTCCGGTCGCTTGCGGGGGTCATTGACCTTGTCGGCCTATTGCGCACGGAAAACGCGACGGAGCGCAACATTCGCACGATTTATCGCCACTATGAATGCACCCCCGACAGCGCCGCTGCCCGCGCGTTTAAGCACGCGCAGTGCCATGACACCGTGCGCATAGAAATGGTGGGCGTGTGGGATACGGTTAAATCGCTTGGCCTAAATATGCCGATTTTTTGGCGCCTCACCGCGCCACGCCATGCCTTTCATAACCACGCGCTGGGCGATTCTGTGGCCAACGGGTTTCACGCGTTGGCGCGGGATGAAACCCGCGTGGCGTATGCGCCCGTCATGTGGGAAAGCCGCCCGGATTGGCCGGGTGAGCAATTGGTTCAGATGTGGTTTCGCGGCGCACATGCGGATGTGGGCGGACAATTGGGGGATTACCCAGAGGCCAGACCCTTGGGCAATATCCCTTTCGTGTGGCTATTGGGCAAAGCGTTCGAGGTTGGATTGCCGCTCCCCGAAGGATGGGCCAGCCGGTTTCCTCAAGACGCAGCCGCGCCATCTGTTGGCACGTTTCGCGGCCTTGGCCGGTGGCTAATGACCCGCAAGCAGCGCCGGGTTGGGCGTGATCCATCAGAGAGCATTCACCCCTCCGTCGCAGCAGTGCCCGAGAAAGGATGGACAGAGTGGATGCGCCCTTTTGCGCGCAAAACCCATCCGTCCTAACGCGGTGATCTACATCAGGCGCGGCCAGGTATCCGACAAGCGATATCCCTCGGGCCACGGATCATCGGGATCAAGCATGTGTTGATGTGTTCCCGTGATCCAGGCACGGCCAGAAATTTCTGGCCTGATCGCGGCAACCGCGCCAACCTGCGTGGTGCCCAGAATGCGGCCGTGAAACGTGCTGCCTATGATGGACGTCCCGACAAAGCGATCATCGGGGCTCATGTCCCCTTTGGCGGCCAAAACGGCCATCCGCGCGCTCACACCGGTGCCACAAGGAGAGCGATCCAGCTTTCCCGGCTGAATCGCGACCACAGACATCGCGCTCAATGTATTTCCGTCACGGGTAACCGGACCGACAAACATGCAAAAGGAATGATGCCGCCAATCTGGATTGGTTGGGTGTTCGAACGCCAGTTGCTGATTGGCCGCATTGGTGATGCGAACCCCGGTTTCCGCTATCTCGCGCGCGTTTTCCGGCACCAGCTCTAATCCGATGTCTGCCGCCTCAACGATAACAAAGCTGTCCCCCCCAAATGCCGTGTCGACACGTAAAGTGCCAAGGCCGTCGACTTGCAGTTGCGCATCAATGAGGCAGGGGAATGAGGGCACATTTTCCACTGCGATCCGGTCGGCCTTGCCGTTGCTGCACGTGGCGGTGACCTGAACCAAGCCGCCGGGCGCTTCCAAAGCGAATTTGGTTTCTGGCTCAGTCATTGGAATCAGGCCGGTGTCCAACAGCACGGTCGCCACGCACATGGAGTTTGATCCCGACATCGGCGGCGTGTCTTCGGGTTCCATAATGATCCAAGCGGCGGCGGCTTGGGGGTTTTTCGGCGGCACTAAAAGGTTCACATGTCGAAACACACCTCCGCGCGGTTCGTTCAAAACGAACTGCCGTAGGGTTTCATCCTGCGCGATCCAGCGGCTTTGCGCCCAAAGCGTATCACCGGGGGGCACCGGTACACCGCCTACGATCACATCACCCACTTCCCCTTCGGCATGGGCCGACACGACATGTATGATCTTGGAACTGCGCATGGGGTTACGGCGTCATGATGATGCAGGTTGTGTTGCCAGTGGCGTAAAGCTTGCCGTCTTCCACGCCTCTGATTTGGCCAACGGCGACACCAGTGGAGCGCCCTGCATGTTGCGTGGTGCCGATAGCGTCAATCTCCATCCCGATGGGGATCGGGCGCACGATATTAATCTTGTATTCCAGCGTGGTGTAAACAGAGCCGCGTGGCACTTTGGTCATCACCGCGCAGGCCATGCAGCTATCCAATAGCGTACCGTACCACCCGCCATGCACTGACCCGATGGGATTTGACGCCTCAAATGGAGGGGTACCGCGAAAGATCACTTCGCCATCTTCGACGCTGCGCAGTGTATAGCCTAATAGCCCCCCAATCGGCGGGCCTGAAATCTCGCCGCGCAAAATGGATTGCATAAACTCCAGCCCCGACATCGACAGGATTTCTGCGCGTGTCGGAAGCTCATCAGGGTTTTGTGCGATGGGCATAATGATCCTCGTAGAGCCGTCTTTGGCGCCACGCTAGGAGCCTTGCCCGATGGCGTCCAGTGCTACGCGACGTTCCTTAGCCCGGCAGGCACAACACCAATTGCTTGCGCGATTTTCAAAGGGAGGTGAGAGCGATTGAGCGTGTAGAAGTGAAGGTTCTCGACACCTTCGGCAATCAACGCATCACACAGCTCGCTTGCGTGGACCAAAGCAAAAAGGTCTGCTCTGTCTTCGCGGGCCGCGCGGTCAAAGGCTGTCGCGAGGTCCGGGGGTACGTGGGTGCCGCACTTGGCGGCGAACTTGCGCGCGGCGGCCCAGTTGGACACAGGCAAAATACCCGGCGTGAGCTTGCTTGTATCGAGCCCCGCCTTTGCACAGGCGTCGCGAAACCGCAGAAAGGTTTCCGCTTCGAAAAAGAACTGGCTGATGGCCTCATCCGCGCCCGCGTCGAACTTGGCTTTGAGATAGTCGATGTTTTGCGCCGGGTTCGGCGCATCAGGATGGCTTTCCGGATAACAGCCTACGCGAATGGTAAAAAGGTCCAGATCTTTCAGCGCTGCGATCAGCTCACAGGAATTGGCATAGCCCAGCGGATGCGCGGCAAATCGGTCGCCACCATCGGTTGGATCACCCCTCAGGGCAACGATATCAGTGATCCCAGCGTCGGCAAAGGCACGTGCGGTGGCCAGCACTTCGGATTTGGTGGCATCAACGCATGTCAGATGCGCGGCCACCGGCAATCCGGACTGCCGTCGCAAGGTGCAGGCGGCATCCTGTGTCAACGTACGGGTCGACCCGCCAGCCCCATAAGTGACCGAGAAAAAACGTGGCGCTAAGGAAGAAAGGGTTTGAACGGTCTCCCAAAGATCAAACGACGCATCAAGCGACTTTGGTGGGAAGACTTCAAAAGACAAGGCAGTCATAGGTGGCTCCAGTTTGGGCTTGCGCGGACCATGCCTCAGGACATAACTTGAAGCAAATTCATCTTTCTCAAGAAAAACATGAGTTCGATTTGCATTTAGAGTTTCGCCATCTGCGCACTATCAAAGCCATCCACGAAGCCGGAGGGTTGGCGCGTGCCGCCGAACAATTGCACATCACCCAAAGTGCGTTGAGCCATCAAGTTAAAGGTCTGGAAGAGCAGGCTGGCGTCGAATTGTTTGTGCGCCGCTCAAAACCCTTGCGCCTGTCTGCGGCTGGGCTGAGGCTGTTACGCTTGGCCGAGCAGGTGTTGCCTCAAGTCGAAGCGCTGCAGGCTGAATTCAGCGCGCTCCGGGACGGTGCAACGGGGCGTATGCACATCGCCATCGAATGCCACGCGTGTTTCGAATGGTTGTTTCCGGTGTTGGAAGCCTTTCGCAAAGACTGGCCTGATGTGGATGTGGATATCCGGCCGGGCCTTGCCTTTGACGCAATGCCGGCCCTGATGAAAGAAGACGTGGATCTTGTTGTGTCGTCAGACCCCGAAGACCTGCCCGGCGTCGAGTTCATCGAACTGTTTGACTATGCCCCGGTTTTTGTGGCTGCCAGCACGCATCCCTTGGCGAAAAAAGCGTTTGTAGAGGCGCAGGATTTTCGCGATCAAACTTTGATCACCTATCCGGTGGAACGCGCACGGCTGGATGTGTTCAGCCAATTGTTGCACCCGGCCAAGGTTGAACCCGCTGCGGTGCGCCAGGCCGAACTGACGGCGGTGATCTTATTGTTGGTGGCCTCAAATCGCGGCGTGTCGGTCTTGCCGGATTGGGTGGTGCGCGAGGTCAAATATTCGTCGGATTACGTCACCCGGCCACTGACCCAAAATGGGAT
>JABSSA010000359.1 GCA_013214665.1 Paracoccaceae bacterium | reverse complement strand
GATGCGGCCCGACTTGCCTTTGCCGGAGGCGAGGCGGATGCGGTCGTGGCTGATTGGATTTGGACGGCGCGTCAGCGCGCGGCGGGCCAAGAGTTTGCCACCTTTCCCTATTCCACTGCCGTGGGCGGGCTGGTGGTGCCAAAAGACAGCACCGTGAAAACGCTGGCGGATTTGAAGGGGGCAAATATCGGTATTGCAGGCGGACCATTGGACAAAAGCTGGCTGATCCTGCGGGCCTATGCGCAAAAGGAATACGGTTTTGATCTGGCAGGTGAAACGGAGCAGGTTTACGGCGCGCCGCCGCTGATTTTCAAAACTGCGCTTGGGGGCGATCTGGGGGGCGCAATCAATTTCTGGCACTTTCTGGCCAAGATGAAATCGGCGGGAATGCGTCAAGTGATATCCGTTTCCGATGCGGCGTTGGCGCTTGGGCTTGATCCGAAAACACCGCTTTTGGGCTATGTGATGAAAGACAGCTTTGTGGCGGAACATCCTGAATTGGCCAAAGGGCTTTATCGCGCGTCTCGTTCTGCCAAAGATGTACTGGGCAATGATGATGCCGCTTGGGATGCGATCCGCGAGATCATGAATGCAAAATCGGATGCCCAGTTCGACACGCTGCGCCGGGATTGGCGCGCCGGGATTCCAGCAGCGGGTGCGGTTGATCAAAACAAGGCGGATGCGATGCTTTCGGTGATGGCCGAGCTGGGTGGTGAAAAGCTGGTTGGCACAGCAAAGTCGTTGCCTGCGGGTACCTTTCTAACCTTTGACTAACGCGCGATGGGCCGGCGCATTACAATATCATTCGTTTCGATTGCCGGGTTTATCGCGCTTTGGATTGCCTTAGCTTTCAAGATTGCGGACCCGCAAATCCTGCCTGGCCCAGATGCGCTTGTCGGCCCGTTTCTCGCTGAACTGGCGTCTGGCGAGCTGATTTATCACCTGTCCCAAACCCTGCTCCGTGTGGTTTGGGCTTTTGCGCTGGCCATGATCTTGGGCACCAGCATCGGCTTTGTTATGGGGGCATCTGATCGGGTGAATGATTGGCTTGATCCTTGGCTCGTGGTGTTTCTGAACCTGCCTGCCTTGGTGCTGATCGTATTGTGCTATCTGTGGATTGGCCTGAATGAAACCGCGGCGATTGCTGCGGTCACATTGAACAAAGTGCCCAACGTCGCCGTCGTGATCCGCGAAGGGACGCGCGCGCGATCCCCTGACACTGCCGCGCTGGCGCAGGTATACCGGATGGGGCGTGTGGCGCGGATCATGCATGTTGATCTGCCACAGCTGGCCCCTTTTGTGGCCGCAGCTGCGCGCAGCGGGATTGCGGTGATCTGGAAGATTGTTTTGGTCGTTGAGTTGCTAGGGCGGTCAAACGGGGTTGGCTTTCAGATCCACCTTTATTTCCAACTGTTCGATGTCGGCATGGTGCTGGTCTATGCGTTCTCGTTCATCGCAGTGATGCTGGTGGTTGAGTGGTGCTTGCTGCAGCCGTGGGAACGGTCGAGCCGAAGATGGAGGCAAGCATGATCTCAGTTCATGTACGCTCCAAGGCTTACAGCTCGACGCCGGTGTTACAGGGTGTGCGGTTTGACATTGCGCAAGGTGAGACGCTTGCCATTGTCGGCGGGTCAGGTGTGGGCAAGTCGACCCTGTTGCGGATCGTTGCCGGGTTGGATCCCGATTTTGAGGGTCAGGTGCACGCGCCCGAAAGGATCGGCATGGTCTTTCAAGAGCCCAACTTGCTGCCTTGGCGGCGCGTGCTGCACAATTTGTTGCTGACGCACCCGGAAATTGGCGAAACAGCGGCACGTGAGATGCTGGACCGGGTTGGGCTGTCAGACAAAGCTGATCACTGGCCCCGGCAATTGTCATTGGGGCAGCAGCGCCGTTTGTCGTTGGCGCGTGCGTTTCTGGGGGCACCTGAGTTTCTGATCCTGGATGAGCCATTTACTTCGCTTGATCCAGCCTTGCACGCAGACATGCTGGATCTGACGCAAACCTTGATCGAGACCTTTTCCCCAGCCGTTTTGCTGGTGACCCATAACTCGGATGAGGCGACACGTTTGGCGGGCACGATCCGCGAACTGCACGGTACACCTGCCGGTTTGCGAGAAATATAGAAACGCCGCTTCGAGCGGGTAATCTGGGTCAGTGCTTCTGCTCTTCTGTTACTATCGTCACTGTGATGAGTTTTGTCTTTGACCGTATGTTCTTTCAATTCATTGCATTCTATCCATAATGCTACGGCGCAAAGCCCCGGCTGCAGTGTGCCCCTTTTCGCCGCTGCGGTAGAGCCGATCTGCTTTGCGCGCTACACACAATCGGCGTGCCTGTTTCTTGGGATCGCTGCGCCACATGGGTCGGAGTTCTTTGCGTTGGGCTTGATGGCTTATCGCCGCAGGACGCCGACATGACGGATGAGGCCACAAGATGACATCTTTGATACGCTATCTGTTGGCCCTTTTTCTCGCGGTTTGCACGCTCCCTGCGCATGCCGAAGAGCGGGTGGATTTGGCGCTTGTGCTTGCCTCCGACATCTCATTTTCGGTCGGCCCCTATGAGCTGGATTTGCAGCGCCGAAGTTATGTGAACGCGTTGCGCTCGCCGCGGGTTATCAACGCCATGACCAACGGGCGGCACGGTCAAATTGCGATTGCCTATCTGGAATGGGGCGACGCGAAAACTCAGCGGCTTGTTTTGCCATGGACGATCATCGACGGACCACAAGCTGCCCTGGCATCTGCCGATATCCTGGAAACCGCCCCATTGCACCGCAGCGGCGAAACGTCGATCTCTGAAGCTCTGATTGCGGCAACGGCTCTTTTTTCAACCGCGCCCCGCGCAAGTCATTGGATTATCGATATTTCCGCTGATGGCTACAACACCGCTGGTGCGCCTGTGACAGAGGCGCGCGACCAGGCGCTTTGGCAAGGCATCACCATCAATGGATTGCCAATAAGCACCGATGAAGCACCAGAACTGAGCGCGTATTTCCGCGACTGCGTGATCGGTGGGCCCGGCGCATTTCTTGTCGCCATCGACCAGCCAGATGATTTCGCCCGCGCTCTTGAACAAAAAATGATGCTGGAAATCGCATCACAAAAAGCGACGCTCTACCGTGCTTCTTCCGCGCGCAAAATCAATTGTCAAATCGGAGAACAGAACGTCGGAAAAGACTACAACCGGCAGCTCGATGACATAACGAACGGCCAATCAGAGCGTTGGAGCTGGCCGAAAGATAACCTCGATTAGAAAGCGCGTGTTTGTCGTTGGCGCAGGTCAAAATCGCCTTGGCGCATTCGCTTCGGAAAATCCGCGCTTCGGGAATAACATGTAAGCCGAAGGAGATGCGCCTAAGTGTTTGCCCGCGCAGCCTCGTCTTCTGCAATTAGCGCAGCGATCTTGGGGCGCGCCGTTTGCCTGGCAAAATACGCGCCAAGTTGCGGATACTCGGCGATAGACAATTTAGCGCGCGCTGAGAGCACTAGGAACCAGACAAGATAGGCGTCTGCCGCGGAAAAGTGATCGCCGACCAGAAAGTCGCGATTACCTAAATGTTCGTTCAGGAGTGCGAACCGCGCAGGCGCCAATGCGCGAAAGTTGTCTTTCACGGTGTCTGTGGCTTCCGGGTAGAAAACAACGCGCAAGATCTGTTTGTGCAATTCCGTGGACGTAAAGCTCACCCATCGCAGCATCTGAAAGTAATCCGAAGTGTTTGGGGCGACCGGCATTTGCACCTTTCCTTGCGACTGGACCCAAAGCAAACAGGCGGAGGTTTCGGTCAAAAGCTCTCCTGTCTCAAGGCGCAATGTCGACACTTGGCCCAGCGGGTTCACATCGAAAAGCGACCCGCCCGAAGCGAGCGCTTTGGTGGCAAAGTCTACAAGATCAATTTCTAAAGGCACATCGCATTCAGCGGCCGCAAAGCGGACAGCGAGAGAGCAGTTGAACGGACAATGATACAAAAGCGCGGGCATGTCGGCGGGATTCTCGCTTCAGATAATCAGAGGTTTGTTCTAGCCCGCGTGTCGCAACAAGTCATTTGCGAAAGCGTCATGCGCAGTTTGATTTATTGCGCGTTGAGTGAGCCGCGCTGATCGCGGCGCGACCCAAACGGACCATTTCAGCTGGGAATTTCGCTTTTGGGGAATACCGACGCCAAATGGCAAAAGTGCACAGCGCTACTTGAGGGTCAGAGCTTCGGCATTCAAAGCACTAAGCAGGTTCCCCATGCCCGGAGACAGCTGTGTCACGCTTTCGAGCGTGATGGGATCGAGCGCTGTGAAAAAGGCTTCTTGCGCTGTCTGCAGGGCTGTTGAGAGACCGCAGGCTGGCGAAAGGCGACATTGACCGCCGTCAGCGCCAAGGCATTCGACAAGCGGTTTGTCGTCTTCCAATTGGCGCAAGAGGTGCCCAAGACTTATTTCACTTGGCGGGCGAGCCAAGCGCAGCCCACCTCCGCGCCCACGCAACGAATGCGCATAGTCATTGGCCACGAGCCATCCTGACACCTTCGACAGGTGATTGAACTTTGCCCCATGAATCTCGGCCAACTGACGCGTGGACAAAAGCTGATCGGGCGAGCTGGCCAGATGCATGACAATGCGAAGCGCGTAGTCTGAGAATTTTGAAAGTTGCATGGGGTATCCTAACCGCTGAAATCAAGTATTCCAAGTGCGCATTTAAATTGACATATGAAATGCGAATTATATGAGTGGGCCTCTGACACAGCAACAGAGGATGTCATGCAAACATTGATTCTCATTGTAACACTGCTTGTGATGATGGGGGTCTTGGCGCTCATCATGCGCGCGGTCCTTGCGACCGAAGGGCCAGAGCCTTCGGCAAATGCTCCCAAGACACGCAGCAAAGTAATCTGGTCTATGGTTGTCCTTGGGCTGGTCGTTTCGGTTACGTCACTGCGTGAGTGGCCACATACCCAAGCTGGCGGTGATGCCCTGGTGGTGAATATCGAGTCCGGCCAATGGTGGTGGGACACAGACACGACTGAAATTCCGTTGGGCCAACAAGTCGAATTTCGTGTCACTACCGAAGACGTGAACCAAGGCCTTGGGATTTACAACAGCGACATGCAGTTGCTGGTCCAGGTTCAAGCCATGCCAAGCTACACAAACAAAGTGGTCTACACGTTCGAAGAACCGGGCACGTATCAGATCCTGTGTATGGAATTCTGTGGCATCGCGCATCACGCAATGACCTATGAATTTGATGTCGTGGAGGCGGGCGCATGAGCACGATTGATATTTCCCAGCCCGCCAAAGGCGATGGGCTGATCAAGCTGACAATGCTGCTGGGTGGTGTGGTCTTTCTGCTGATGATGGTCTTTGGGTTGGTGATGCGAGCCCAACAAGGTGGTTGGCTCGATCTTGATCCGGCTCTGTTCTACCAATTGTTGACGGCCCATGGGGCGGGAATGGTCGGGTCCGCAGCGCTGTCGGGTGCTGCGATCCTGTGGTACTTTACCGGACGCCATGTGCCCTTGCGCAGCGGTATCTATCTGGCATTTCTGGGCCTGTTCCTGCTTGGTGTTGTTCTAATCCTCGGAGCGATTTTTGTCGGGGGGTACGGAGGCGCTTGGACGTTCCTTTTCCCGCTGCCTGCCTTATCCGGTGGCGCATGGGAAGCCTGGGCCGCAATTGGGTTTATCCTCGGCTATCTCTTTATCGGTGTTGGCTTTTTGCTGTTCTATCTTGAGATCGGTATCCAGCTGGTGAAACGCTACGGCGGTTTGCTCAAAGCACTCGGGTGGCACTATTTGTTTGGCGGCTCGGCTGAAGACGTCCCGCCGCCGACACTCATCGCTGCCGCTTCGGTCTTGGTGTTCAACACCATCGGTATCGTTTTTGGCGCAGCTGTGATTGCGGCCAGCATCATCAACCTGATCTGGCCCGATTTCGCGGTTGATCCCCTCTTTGCCAAGAACGCGATCTATTTCTTTGGCCATGTCTTCATCAACGCCACGATCTATATGGCGATCACGGCAGTGTACGAGATCGTACCAACCTATACAGGCCGCCCCTGGAAAACCACTCGGCTGTTTGTAGGGGCGTGGTTTGCGGTCGTGATCTTTGTGCAGGCCGTGTACTTCCACCACCTGTTACAAGATGTGAACATTCCCGCATGGGCCTTGGCCGTGGGTCAGATCGTGTCGTATGCCTCGGGTGTGCCTTTGATTGGTGTGACCATGTTCTCGCTGGCGCTTTATCTCAAAGGCTCAGGCTTGAAATGGGATCTGCCAGCCAGCCTGCTGGTGTTGGGCGTCGTCGGTTGGAGCATCGGGGTTATTCCCGCCATCATCGATGGGATGATCGCGGTCAACAAGTTGATGCACAATACGCAATGGGTGCCTGGGCACTTCCACACGTATCTTTTGCTGGGCGAAGTTGCGATGGCCTTCGGATTTGCCGCATGGCTGGTGCGCGACAAGGCCCAGACGGCGATGTCTGCGCTCGATAAGCTTGTGTTCCGAGCTTACGTCGGGGGTGGGGCAGGATTTGCGCTCATCTTCTTGTGGTCCGGTGCCAGCTCGATACCACGCCGTTGGGCCGTGCACTATGAGGCATGGCAGTTCCAGAGCCAGCTGGCGACGGTATTTGCTTGTGTCGTGGTTCTGGCGACGCTTGGCCTCGTGCTGCGTTACGTGCGCGGCCTGCTCCGCAGCGCCTGATACGTGGGGCGATCTATACCATTGGTGCGGCCCTGGTGGGCTGCGCCGCTCTTTGGCAGGCGACGGATGGCGCGCGCGCCATCACCGCCGAAGGGGCCCGCCGCGTCGCCGTGGCGGATACCCCGCGCCCAGTGCCGCCCATTGTGGTTGAGACGATGGCCGGCGCATCGGTGGTACCGGCCGAAGGCCCGGCTCTGGTTGAATTTATCTACACCACCTGTCCAACGATCTGTCAGGTTTTGGGCGGTGACTTTGCGGAACTGCGCGACCATCTGGCGGCAGAAGATCTGTCAGTGCCGATGTTTTCAATCAGCTTCGATCCCAAGAACGATGATCTTGAGGCAATGCGAACCTATGCCGATTTGCACACCGCGACCGGCAATCCCTGGACAATCGCACGCCCACATCTTGATGACCTGCCTGCGCTGCTGCGCACCTTCGATGTGACGGTTATCCCCGACAATTGGGGCGGATATGAGCACAACATCGCTGTGCTTTTGATCGATGGCGACGCACGATTTGCCGGAGCCTTTGACACGCGCGCCTTTGCCGAGATCATTCATGCCGTTAGAGGCG
>JABSSA010000358.1 GCA_013214665.1 Paracoccaceae bacterium | reverse complement strand
GTGATCATGAGCTTGTCTATCGTTTCGGCTGTCTCTGGTGTTGGGCGAGGGGTTAAATACCTTTCGAACCTGAATCTGGTGTTGTCGCTGGTTTTGTTGTTCACATTCATCGCTTTCGGCTCGTTCTTTTTTGCAATGAGCACCTATGTGACGGCGTTAATCGACTACATTGTGAATTTCATCGGTCTTAGTTTCGGCGCCTACGGACCGCAATCGGCGGCGGACTTTGCGGCCGCGCTTCCGACAGACGCAGCACCGTTTGCCGATGCGCTCCGCGGTGGGGCAACCAATACATGGGGATCCTATGACGGCTTCGTCGGTGGTCTTGAAGGTGATGCGGCTGCGTTGCCTGCAGAGACGTTGGCGGCCGTGTATTCCGCAGGCGAGCAAGGGCGTCAATTCGGCTGGCAGGCCGGTTGGACAACGTTCTATTGGGCGTGGTGGATCGCGTTCTCGCCGTTCGTTGGCTTGTTCCTTGCACGCATCTCAAAAGGGCGGACAATCCGTGAGTTCATTCTGGGCTGTGTATTTGCACCGGCGTTGGTCTGTTTCGCTTGGATGACCATTCTGGGCGGCACGGCAATTGATCTGGAGCTGAATGGAGGTGCCGAAGGCGCAATCATCGGCGCATCAAACACAGCGAAGCTCTTCGTTACGCTGGGCGAGATGTTGAGCGGCGGTTTCCTCTCGGCCATCACCGTCATGTGCGTGGTTCTGATCCTGACTTTCCTGGTCACATCCGCAGATTCTGGCATTCTGGTGATGAACACCATCATGTCCGGCGGCGATCAAGAGATTGGCAACAAGCACAAGATCGTCTGGGGTTTGATCCTGACGGCTGTCATCGGCGCACTGATCCTCGCCGCTGGTGAAAACAACCCGCTCGATGCGCTGCGAAATGCCATGATCATCGGTGCGCTTCCCTTCACTATGGTGATGGGGCTTATGTGCGTGGCTCTTGTTAAGGCTCTGTACCGTGACGGGCTGCGGAACAAGGCTGGTTCCGCTATGGCAAACGCCGCTGAGTAAGTTCCTGAGCATTCAAAAAAAAACGCCGCCAAATTTGGCGGCGTTCGTCTTCCAAGCTCCAATTGTGGGAGCGCTATGCGTCACGCATAGGCGGCATCCACGATGAATTCCACCTTTAGCTCCGGTCTGGCAAGCTTGGCCTCACCACACGCACGCGCCGGCGCGTGCCCCTGCGGGACCCATGCATTCCAAACCTCGTTTAACCCATCAAAATCCTGCATATCTGCAAGCCATATGGTGACGCGCAGCATCTGTTCGCGGGACGATCCGGCCTGCTGTAAAAGCGTATCAACTTTTTCTAAACATCCGCGAACCTGATCTTGGATCGTGTCGCCTTCGGCGACCTGACCGGTAAGGTAAGCGACCCCATTGTGCTTCACGATTTTCGACGATCGCGTGCCTGTTTCGATACGCTCAATCATTGGTGTTTTCCTCAGTCTTGGTGGTTTTCCATCCCGGTTGAGACAGATTTGATTGCCATATGGTCAAGAGATTAGATTTAAGGCAAGCTATATTGAGTGCAATCTAGTTCAGGAACTCTGAAGTTGGCGATTAAGATCGATATGCTCAGATGCTTCACGACAGTTGCCACCCACGGCAGCTTGCTCGAGGCGGCAGATGCTCTCGGGCGAACCCCGTCTGCGGTGTCCATGATGCTTAAGCAGTTTGAAGAACATGTTGGCTCCGCCCTTTTCGAGACCGCACGAAAATCCCGTCTCACCCCGCTCGGAGAGTTGATACTGGCCGAAGCGCGCCGCGAGGTTGCTCATTTCGACAACACCGTGTCGGTGATCGAAGGCTTGTCACGTTCTGAGCTTGGATACCTTAGGTTGGCGGTGACGCCCTCGGTTGCAACAACCGTGCTGCCTCCCGTGATATTCAAGTTTGGGCAAAAGTTCCCGAAAGTTCAGATAGATTTGCGCGACATGGATTCTGTGGCCATCGCGCGCGAACTCAGCGGCGAAAGGGCTGATATTGGGATTGGCTCGCTCCCTGAGGTTGAAGGGATGCGCAGAACAGAATTGTTTAGCGACGCCTTCGGGTTGGTATGCCGCAAAGATGATCCATTGGCCAAAGACTGGGATCAGTTGTCTTGGCGCACGATGGGAGATCATCCGATCATCGCAAACGGCTTGTGTGAACATATCACAGATCCGGATTTTGCGCCCGTCCTTGCCCGCTCGCAGATGATGGTACGCAATACGGCGTCGCTTTTGGGTTTGGTGCGGCAAGGGGGTGGAATTACCGTTCTGCCACGATTGGCGGTTGCCAATGTCCTTGATGAGTTTGCGTTCTTGCCGCTGGCCGATGTGGCGGCGCGTAGGACAGTGCACCTTATGGCACGTCCCAATAATTTGCTCATGCCGGCAGCGCGGGAGTTTCTTAAGCTGATCACAGGTATGAAGCGGGACGGTAGTTTGCTCACTGACATCTGAATTCAGGAAAGCTGAATTAGATTACACTTCTTTCAAAATGCCTAAGTTCAAGAGGCAAAGTATCCTGTGCGTGCGCGCGTCTGCGGCTCTCACTCGAAAGGATACATCATGCCCGACACCAATCTGAACTACATCGCCGGAAACTGGGTGGCGGGCGCTTCGGAAGTTGAGAACCGCAATCCGTCTGATCTGAGCGATCTGATCGGGATGTTCGCACAGGCGACGCCAGATCAGTTGGATGAGACCTTGGATCAGGCACAGCGTGCCCAGGTTGAATGGGCCGCGTGCGGTATCGAACGGAAATACAATGTGTTGATGGCCATCGGCACCGAGATGATGAATCGGGCCGAAGAGCTGGGCACCTTGCTGTCTCGTGAAGAAGGCAAGCCGCTGGCAGAGGGCAGGGGCGAGATTTACCGCGCCGGTCAGTTTTTCACGTACTATGCCGCTGAGACGCTGCGCCAGATGGGCGATACAGCGGATTCTGTCCGAGACGGTGTCGAGATTGACGTACGCCGCGAAGCCGTTGGCGTTGTGGCCGTCATCTCTCCTTGGAATTTTCCCACGGCAACGGCGTCTTGGAAGATCGCGCCCGCGCTGTGCTATGGCAACGCCGTTGTTTGGAAACCCGCAAATGTGACCCCCGCGTCAGCCGTTGCATTGGTCGAAATCATCGCGCGACAGGACATCCCCAAAGGTCTGGTATCCTTGGTTATGGGCTCAGGCAGTTCGATTGGCCAGCGGCTCGTTGAGAGCCCGAAAGTGGGCGCCATCAGCTTCACGGGCTCGGTTCCTGTGGGTAAGGGGGTTGCGGCCAGTGCGATACAAAACCTGACACGCGTTCAGATGGAAATGGGATCCAAGAACGCGTTAGCCATTATGGATGACGCGGACATCGATCTCGCCGTTTCATTGGCGTTGGGTGGCGCCTTTGGTGGCACGGGTCAGAAATGCACGGCGTCGTCACGCTTGGTGGTGCATCAGTCGGTACATGATCATTTCGTGGAAAAACTGGTCGCAGGTGCCAAAGGCATCAAAGTTGGCCATGCGTTGGAACCGGCGACGCAGATGGGCCCGGTCGTGTCCGAACAACAGTTAAATGAGAACCTCGCCTATGTTGATCTCGCGGCTTCGGAAGGGGCCGAGCTGCTCTGCGGTGGTCAACGGTTAGAGTTAGCGACCGATGGCTATTATATGTCGCCCGGTGTTTTTGTGGGCACCCACAATGACATGCGCATCAATCGTGAAGAGATGTTTGCGCCTTTGGCTTGCGTGATCCCCGTTGCCAGCTACGACGAGGCGTTGCATGTAGTCAACGACACGAACTTTGGCCTCACCGCAGGTATTGTGACCACCAATCTGGCCCGCGCGACGCATTTCCGCCGCAACGCGCAATCAGGCTGTGTGATGGTGAACTTACCAACCGCTGGCACGGACTATCACGTCCCTTTCGGCGGGCGTGGTGACAGCTCTTACGGGCCGCGCGAACAGGGGCAAACCGCGCGCGATTTCTATACTATCGTGAAAACCGCCTATATTGCCTCGGGCACACCGGAATGATGCGTATTGATAACCTTCAATACGCCAACTGGTCTGAAATGATTTTTCGCCAAATGCGTGAGGGCGGTATCGATGCGGTGCACGTGACGATCGCATATCACGAAAACTTCCGCGAGACGGTACTGAACTTTGAGCAATGGAACCGTTGGTTCGAGCAATACCCTAACCTGATCACGAAGGGGCAATGGGCCAGCGACGTGGACCGCGCAAAGGAAGAGGGTAAGACCGCGATATTCTTTGGGTTCCAAAATCCAAGCCCGATCGAAGACGACATTGGACTCGTTGAAATCGTGCACAGTCTTGGCGCTCGCTTTATGCAACTGACTTACAACAACCAGTCCCTGCTCGCGACGGGGTGCTATGAGGCTGAAGACACTGGCATCACACGTATGGGGCGTCAGGTGATCAAGGAAATGAACCGCGTCGGGCTTGTGATCGACATGAGCCATTCCGCTGATCGGTCTACCATCGAGGCCGCGGAGCTGTCCGAAAGGCCCATCGCAATCACGCATGCCAACCCATTTGAGTGGGCGCCTGCGCTGCGCAACAAGAAAGCGCCTGTGATCCGTGCGGTGACTGAGAATGGCGGGATGCTGGGGTTTTCAGTGTATCCGCACCATTTGAAGGATAAATCCGACTGCTCACTCCAAAGTTTTTGCGACATGATTGCGCGCGCGGCTGAAACATACGGCGCGCAAAATCTTGGGATCGGAACAGACCTTTGCCAAGACCACGCTGACAGCGTGGTCGAATGGATGCGTGTCGGGCGTTGGAGCAAAGAAATGGACTATGGCGAAGGCTCTGCCACAGCAGCCGGATTCCCGCCGATGCCAAGCTGGTTCAAAGACAATCGCGATTTCGGAAACATCGAAGCAGGTTTGCGCGCCACGGGGCTCAGCGAAGAGGAGGTCGCGGGCATCATGGGGGACAACTGGCACCGGTTTTACGCGGAAAGTTTCACGCCACAGACCTAGGGAGGGGATTGGCAATGCAAGCTCAGGCAAACACGACACAGACCATTGCAAAGCGTGATCCGGCCTTGGTTATGCGGCTGTCGCGTCTTGGTTCTTTTCACCAATCTCGCTTGTCTTTCATGCGTATCCTGACCCGGCGCATGACGCGGGAAAAGTGGACTTTTTCGCGTCCGGTATTCGAGTTTGATGACAAAGGCGTGGGCCACGCCGTCTATTGCGCGCATACGCCCGATCGCACTTATTCGCTGATCGCATTTGGGCACGATCTCCCTGCTGAACACCGCTCCGACAGGGTGATTGCACACGCTTGGGACTGCACGTTTACCCTTTTCGATGGTGTGCCCAACGCCGCTGATATAGCGCGTTTGCGCCAGAACATACCGCTGCAAGAAGCCGGGCGGGTCAGTGAAACCGAACTGTCCGTGTCGCGGGCCAACCGCTCGGTTCGGTTGTGGGATCATATTGTTTCTTCGCTTGCAGCTGGCCGACAACCGGATCTCGGCGAGATTGCCAAAGTCGGATACCTGATGCGCACCACCGCGGTCTATGGATCCGGGAAACTTGGTGCGGCAGATCACGAGATGATCGCGGACCGCCCCGAATGCGCCGCGCCATTTCAGATCGAAATGTTGTCCGTCTTTCTGACCCGAACCTATGTGCGTGATTTGGTGAACCATATTGCGGACCTTAAGGGCGGAGCGGCTGCGGTCACTTTGGACCCGGCCATCGCGCGAAGCCTCGGAATTGGCAATTCCACCGGGCTTGGTATGGCACCGTTTTTGATCAATCATCCGATGCTGTTCAACAACTGGATTGCGGCGCGTGAACAGGCAATTGCCAATGTGCGCAGCCTGTCTGCTGTGACACAGGAAGACGTTCAGATCTTTCTTGAAGTGCTTGAACGATCACGTATTTCTGCCGATCTGTGGCATTCTGCGCATAAAGGTCAGAGTGAAAAACTCAAACGTTTGCGCAGTGACCTGGGCAAGTTGGCAGAGCATGCTGGTCAAGCTGACCTGCAATCGGATTATCCATGGGATCGGCTTTATCAGTGGGCCGAGACCAATCTAGACGAGGAAGCACAAGAGTGTCTGGCGTCTTTGTTGCTGGAACCATAC
>JABSSA010000357.1 GCA_013214665.1 Paracoccaceae bacterium | reverse complement strand
TCTGCCGCCAGATATTTCGCCACTGCGTTGGCAAAGCCGTCATCCGCAATCCAATGCACTGAATGGGTCTGTGTGGGCAAGTACCCACGCGCCAGCTTGTGTTCGCCTTGCGCACCTGCCTCAACCCGCGCCAGCCCGTTGGCAATCGCGATGTCGATGGCCTGATAATAGCAAAGCTCAAAATGCAGGCAGGGGTGATGTTCGATGCAGCCCCAATACCGCCCATAAAGCGTTTCGCGGCCCACAAAGTTCAGCGCCCCGGCCACAGGCCGCCCGTCCCGCTCCGCCAGCACCAAAGCCATGTCATCGGCCAAAGTGTCTTGCGCGATGTCGAAAAAGCGCCGGGTCAGATAAGGCGTGCCCCATTTGCGCGCGCCTGTGTCCTGATAGAACTGCCAGAACGCATCCCAATGCTCCGGGCGCAGATCGCTGCCCGAATAGGCCACGATCTCTCCGCCAAAATTCTGCGCCTGTTGCCGTTCTTTGCGGATGTTCTTGCGCTTGCGTGATGACAGCGAAGCCAGGAAATCGTCAAAACCGCCATAGTCATTGTTGAGCCAGTGAAACTGCTGGCTGGTGCGCGCCAAAAGGCCCATCTCTGCGCCGATCTCGGCTTCGGCCTGGGTGCAGAAGGTGGCGTGAATTGAACTGATGCCATTCTGATTGGCCAGCTGCACCGCACCCTCAATCAATACCGGCATGCCCAACCGCTCAAAACCGGGCCTGACCAGAAACCGCCGCCCCGTGGCCGGGGTGAAGGGCACCGCGATTTGCAGTTTCGGGTAATACCGCCCACCCGCGTTTTCATAGGCATGGGCCCAATTGAAATCGAAGATGTATTCGCCCTGGCTGTGGTTCTTGGCATACATGGGCGCGACGGCAATCACCTGATCCTGCGCCACCGCCGCCAGATACTGCGGATGCCAGCCAGAGCCCGCGCCTACCGAACCGCTGTCTTCCAACGCTTTCAGGAACCGATAGGTTGTGAAAGGATCATCTGGCCGCCCACCATCAGCAGCCTCGGGGCAGGCGCAGGCATCCCAATCTGCGGCACCGATCTCATCAATCCGGGGATGCACACGCAATTCGATCTCTTGATCGCTGTTTGGGTCGGCCTGATCGGTCATGGATGACTATCTGGGGTGCGTGTCTGCGGCTTCAACGGGTGCGCCGGGCAGATAGCCTTCAAAGGTCACATTTTCTGCTACCTGCAGGGCCTCTGCCGCCTCTCGCTCTGATCGAATGGTCCAGCACAGAACATGCGCGCCCTGCGCCTTCAGCGCGGCCACACGCGGGCGGTCCAGATCGCTGTGCTGATGGCTGATAAAGCTGGCTCCCACGCGATCATAATCTGGAATCTCACGCAAGTGGTCCCGGACAGAAGCGCCAAAGGGCCAATCCCCTTCGGCATAATCACAGGTCACAATCCCGCGCGGCATATCCGGCAACAGCGTGGCCAGCCGCGCCACAGAATGCGGATTGAACGACATGACTGCCGCGGGCCCCGCGTAAGAGCGCAGCACCTCGGCGGCGGCCTCCTCCAACGCGCCAACGTTTGGGCCCATTGCGCCGTCCTGGTCCTTGAACTCGATCAACAAAGGTACTTGGCCCCCGATAAGCTCCAAGACCTCTGGCAAGGCGGGCACGCCTTCGCGCCCCCCTTTCAGCGGAATGGCGGCCAGATCAGCGGCGTCGCGGGTCTGCACCGTGCCGGAAGCCTCTGTCAGCCGGTCCAGCGCATAGTCATGAAAGACCATCGCCTGATTGTCGGCTGAAAGCTGCAGATCAATTTCAATGCCATACCCATGCGCAATGGCCGCGCGAATGGCCGCGCGGCTGTTTTCGGGGCGTCCGTCTGACACATCATGCAACGCACGATGCGCCAGCGGGATTTCCAGAAACGATGGGTGCAGCATGGTCCGCATCAGGAAATCTGGAAGATGCCTTCGATTTCCACAGCCACGCCAAAGGGCAAAGAGGCCGCACTGACGGCTGATCGGGAGTGACGCCCGGCATCCCCCAGCGCCTCAACCAGGAAATCAGACGCGCCGTTGATGACCATCGGCTGTTCGCCATAGTCAGCGGTGGAGTTCACGAAGCCGGTCAGCTTGATGACACGCACCAGCCGGTCAATATCACCGTCACAGGCCGCCTGAACCTGCGCCAGAAGGCTGATGGCACAGCGGCGCGCAGCAGCGGCGCCTTCTGAGGTTTCCATATCTGCGCCCAGCTTGCCCACGATAAACCCGTTTTCATCGCTGGAGACCTGACCTGACACGTAAAGAATGTCACCGGATTTCACGAAAGGCACGTAATTGGCCGCTGGCGCAGGCGCGTCCGGCAAAGTTACGCCCAATTCGGCAAGGCGGGATTTGAATGACATGGCATGTCTCCTAAATTGCGATTCGAGGCGCAAGCTATGCCCCGCCTGCAATTTCCGAAAGACCAGATTTGATCACAAGTTTCAGCTTTATCCAGAAAACCAGAGCGTTTTTTCACCTTGGCCCTTTTGATCCACCCCTGATTGCACCTATGTGGAACAAAACAAATCACCTCGGAGGCCAGTGGTGAGCAGTCTTTTTAATGTCCCGCGCACTGTGCGGCTTTTGGCGATGATGGGGGTTTCCCTCATGCTGGCCGCTTGCGCGACCGGCCCCGATCTTGATCCGACCAATGGCATCTATGACCCCTACGAGACGCAAAACCGCAAGGTTCACGACCTTAACCGGGATCTGGACCGCGCAATTGTCAGGCCAGCAGCCCGTGCTTATGGTGCCGTTCTGCCGGACGAGGTCGAAAATATCGTCAGCAACTTTGCCACCAACCTCGATCAGCCCGGGGTGTTGGTGAACAGCCTTTTGCAAGGCGATCTGCGTGGGTCGGGCATTTCGCTGACCCGGTTTGTGATGAACTCCACCATAGGGATCGGCGGATTGATCGACGCGGCCACCGAATTGGGTCTGCCGCAACACGACACCGATTTTGGCGAAACGCTCTATGTCTGGGGCAGCGACGAAGGGCCTTATGTTGAGCTGCTGCTTCTCGGGCCATCTACCGCGCGCGATGCCGCCGGGCGCGCCGTCGATTTCTTTACCAACCCGCTGGGCTATGCGCTCGATGCGCCAGAAAAGTACTATGGCACCATCGCAGGAGGGGCGTCGGCCCTTGGTACGCGCGATCGGTTTGCGAGCACGATCGACGGCGTGCTTTACGAAAGCGCCGACAGCTATGCGCAATCCCGCTTGATCTATTTGCAAAACCGCCGGTTCAAATTGGGCCAGGACACGGCGAACACCGCCGCTGACCCGTACGAGGATCCTTATGACGACCCCTACGCAAACTAAGCTCACCCGCCGCAAGGCCCTGATGTTCGGTTTTGCCGCTTCGGTCGTTGTGGCCCAACCAGCATGGGCCCTGTCGGAAGCGCAAGCGCGCAAATTGGTGGATGCGGTTGTGCGCGACATCAACGCCGTCATCAACTCCGGCAAATCCGAAGCCGGGATGATCGCCGACTTTGAACAAATCTTTGGCCGCTATGCGGATGTGCCCATCATGGCGCGCTATGCCCTGGGTGTTGAAAGCCGGACAGCTACAAAAGCGCAAATGACGCGTTTCACCAAAGCGTTCTCTGGCTACATCTCCCGCAAATACGGCAAACGGTTCCGCGAATTCATCGGTGGAAAGATCGAGGTGAAATCAGCCCGCGCCATCAATGCGGGCTACGAAATCCGCTGTACCGCTTTCTTGCGGGGTGAATCCCCCTTTGAGGTCACCTTTTTGGTGTCTGGCAAATCTGGCCAAGACAAGTTTTTCAACATGTTCATCGAGGGCATCAATCTGCTGCTCACCGAACGGACAGAGATCGGAGCGCTGCTGGATCGGCGCGGGGGCAACATTGATCAACTGACGGCAGATCTCGCAAAACTATAAGGCGCTTCCCCTGAGAGGCGCCTAGCGGTTGTTTGAATGCTCCAACCCGTTGTCGCGATTGCCATCGCCCGAACCGGTCAAACCGCCCAGCAGTTCCAATAACACTCGTTCAATCGGATTTGTCGGCGCTGTCCCGCGCTGTTGCGCCGACGGGGCGAACAGACCAGTTTCCCCACGAGGGGATTGCATTGGCAAGGGGCGCAACGGCAAATCTTCGTGCACCCGTACCATCGTTTCGCGCCAGATCTCCGCAGGCAGGCCCGACCCAGTGACACCCGTTAGCGGCGTGTTGTCGTCATAGCCCATCCAAACGCCCGCCACATAATCCGCCGTGAACCCAATAAACCAAGCATCGCGCGCGGCCTGTGTTGTGCCTGTTTTCCCCGCCACTTCGCGATTGCCGATCCGCGCTCGCGCGCCGGTCCCCTCGCGCACCACCTTTTCCATCATCCAAACCAGTTGTTGCGCTGCGTCTTCTTGAATCACGCGCTCGCCAATACCACCGCCGGCACCCATCAGCGGCTCGTCATCTCCCAACAATCGCAGCTCGACCAACCCATAGGGTGTCACCGATGACCCCCCATTCAAGATCCCAGCATAGGCGCCGGACATTTCCAGCAACGTGCTTTCAGACGCCCCAAGCGCCAGCGCTGGGCCCGCGGCCAGATCGCTTTCAATACCAAACTCGTTCGCCACATGGCGCACGATATCGCGCCCCACACTTTCCGACACTTTGACCGCAGGGATGTTGAGCGAGTCTTTCAACGCCTGCGTCAGGGTCACAGAGCCATAATGCTTGTTGCTGTAATTCTTGGGCGACCAAGGGCCAGAGCCGGGAATGTTGATGGTCAGCGGTGCATCTTCGACCGTATCCAGCGGCGAGTACCCAAGATCCAACGCAGCCGCATAGACAAACGGCTTGAAAGCTGACCCCGTCTGTCGCTTAGCTTGGATCGCACGGTTGAACGCCCCCGCTACTTTCGTGTCGCGCCCTCCGACCATCGCCCGCACAGCGCCATCCGCGCTCATCACCACAATCGCGGCCTGCGCGGTCGACCCGGGCCGCACCTTGTTGGCAAAGACCCATTCCATCGCCTCTTCGGCCGCGGTTTGAATGCGTTGATCCAGCGTGGTGCGGATGATCACATCTTCGGTCGTGTTGCGTGTGAAGAACTCAGGGCCCGACGACATGATCCAATCGGCAAAATACCCGCCCGCCCGTGCAGCCGCAGCCTTGGACAAACGCGCCGGGTTCGCCGCCGCTTCGGCGCGGGCGGCTTCACTCAGATACCCTTGTTCCTGCATGAGCCGCAGAATTGTTGCCGCCCTGTTTTGCGAGCGTTCCAGATTGTTGGTGGGCGCAAAACGCGTCGGCGCCACCAAAAGCCCGGCGAGCATAGCCGCCTCTGCCGCAGTGACCTGCGTGGCGGATTTGCCGAAATATCGTTGTGCCGCTGCCTCAAACCCGCGTGCACCCGCGCCCAGAAACGCACGGTTCATATAGATGGTGAGGATTTCGTCTTTGGAATACTTCATTTCCAACGCCAACGCATAAAGCGCCTCATGCGCCTTGCGCTGCATTGTCGTGCGTCGGCACTCGGCCTCGTATTGCGCCTCGGTTATCCCGCTGGTCGGATCAAACGCTTCTCCCAAGCATAACAGCTTTGCCGTTTGCTGGGTGATGGTCGACCCACCGTGCCCCTGCAACGGCCCGCGCCCTTCGCGCAGGTTGATCCGCACGGCACTGGCGATCCCGCGCGGGCTGACACCAAGATGGCGGTAGAACCGTTTGTCTTCGGTGGCTACGACGGCATTGCGCAGCTCAGGCGCAACGGTTTGCGCCGTGACAACACCGCCGAACTGGTCGCCGCGCCACGCAAAGACAGATCCCGCCTGATCCAACAGGGTCACCGAGCCCCGCGCACGCCCATCATAAAGATCTTCCGCGGGAGGCAGGGTCGTCCAGATATAAAGCACCATCAACGCCAATGCGCCGGCCACCAACGCGCTGACCCGCCAGGTGACAGCCCAGATCATCCGCACACACCATTTGCCAAAGCGCACAAGAATGTTGGGCCGTTTCACCTTGCGCGCGGGCGACTTACGCGTCTTTTTGGCGGGAGCAGCTTTCTTTTTAACCGGCGCAGATTTCTTTTTCGCCGCCGCTGAAGACGTCGGTTTGGGCGGATACCGTTTGTCCGCAACCAATGGCCTTTTGCCTTTGCGTGAATCGCTCATAACCTGTCTGCCCGCGCGTTTTGCCAACCGCTTTTAAAAACGTTCATACCTTGATCTGAGTCTGTGCACACCATCACACAAGCCCTAGTTTACGTTTTCCACTTGATTATTTTTTAGTCAAATAAACTCTTTTGCCTAATTTTTCATCATTTGCGCCCCTTTCTTGGTCGGATTCCCCGTCCTGTACCTTCCGAACAACCGCCTCTTTCCCGCAGGTCTGTCCACGCGACAGCAGGAGCTACACCTGCCAACCAAAGGGGACATGTGGTGAAACTGATCATTGCAACGATCAAACCGTTCAAGCTTGAGGAAGTGCGCGAAGCACTGACCGAAGCGGGCGTGCGCGGCATGATGGTGACGGAGATTAAAGGCTTCGGGTCACAATCAGGCCATACCGAAATTTATCGCGGCGCCGAATACGCCGTGAATTTTGTACCAAAAGTGAAAATCGAAATCGTCGTGGCCGATGCCATGGCCGATCAGATCGTCGAGACGGTCGCCAAAACCGCGCAGACCGGAAAGATCGGCGACGGCAAGATTTTCGTTCTGGATGTCAATCAGGCCGTGCGCGTGCGCACCGGCGAAACCAACGAAGACGCGCTGTAAGAGCGCTGGTGAGACAAGGGATGACGACGATTATGAAACCGTTCAAGACATTGACCGCCGCAGCCGCTCTGAGCGTGCTGCCTATGGCGGCTTTCGCGCAGGATGCTGCGCCGGGCTTTGATGAAATTGGCCCCTATATCATGACAACCCTGCTGTTCTGTATGGCAGGTTTCCTGGTGTTCTTTATGGCAGCCGGCTTTGCCATGCTCGAAGGCGGGCTGGTGCGCTCCAAGAACGTCACCATGCAGATGACAAAGAACATCGCGCTCTTTTCCATCGCCGCCATCATGTACTGGCTGGTGGGCTTCAACACGATGTATCCAGGCGACTTCAACGGCTACTTTGCCATCGGCGGTCAGACTGTTCTGGATGCTGTTGGAGTATCTGCGGCGGACGCGGCGCTTGACTATGCGTCTGTCGGCTCTGATTTCTTCTTCCAGCTGGTGTTTGTCGCGGCAACCGCGTCCATCGTTTCCGGCGCTTTGGCCGAACGTATCAAACTCTGGCCTTTCCTGGTCTTCGCGATCGTTCTGACAGGCTTCATGTATCCAATCTCCGGCTCCTGGCAGTGGGGCGGCGGCTGGTTGTCCGAAGCGGGTTTCTCTGACTTTGCCGGTTCGACCGTTGTGCACTCCGTGGGTGGCTGGGCCGCTTTGGCTGGTGCGATTGTTCTGGGGCCACGCCTCGGCAAGTACACTGATGGCCGTGTGAACCCGATGCCTGGCTCCAACCTGGCGCTGGCCACATTGGGCACATTCATCCTGTGGCTCGGCTGGTTCGGCTTCAACGGCGGCTCCCAGCTGGCGATGGGCACCGTAGGTGACGTCTCTGATGTGTCGCGGATCTTTGCCAACACCAACATGGCGGCTGCAGCCGGTGCCGTGACTGCGCTGATCCTGTCGCAGGTCATGTTCAAAAAGCCTGACCTCACAATGGTGCTGAACGGCGCACTGGCGGGCCTCGTGTCCATCACCGCAGAACCACTCGCCCCAACACTCTTCGGTTCGCTTTGGATCGGTGCCGTGGGCGGCGTGATCGTGGTCTTCACTGTGCCACTGCTTGACCGCTTGAAAATCGACGACGTGGTTGGCGCGATCCCAGTACACCTTTTCGCAGGTATCTGGGGCACTATCGCGGTGATCTTCTATGGCGAAGCGAGCCTGGGCACGCAGCTGATGGGCATCATCGCATACGGCGTATTTACCTTCGTCGCATCGCTCATCGTCTGGTTCATTCTGAAAGCTGTCATGGGCATCCGCGTCAGCGAAGAAGACGAACTGACAGGTCTCGACATGTCCGAACTGGGTATGGAAGCCTATCCTGAATTCTCCAAAGGCTGAGTTACTCCTTCCTCTCTAGCCAACGAGAAATGACTGACCGGGCGTTCGCGCCCGGTCTTTTTTGTTTGGAAAAAGAAAGTCGAATGGGCTGCGCCCATCCGACACGCGGGGCGCTGCCCCGCACCCCGGAGTATTTTCATCCAAAAGAAGGAAAAACGCGCCCCAGTTTCTTTTGGATGAAAATACTCCGGGGGTATGGGGGCAGAGCCCCCATGCAGATCAGTTCAAGTTGTCAGACGCCAGCCGAAATGATTGCTTTCGCCAGTGACGGGACCGTCTCAGTATTGAGGCCCGCGATATTCATACGGCTGTCGTTGGTCATGTAGATGCCAAAATCATCGCGCAGTTTTTGAACCAGCTCTGGCGTTGTGCCCAAGCGGGAGAACATACCGCGGTGCTGGGCGAGAAAGCCAAAGCGGTCTGATCCGGACAGGCGCTGCAATTCGCTCGCAAGCTGTTCGCGCAGGCCCAGCATCGAGGTCCGCACTTCGTCCAGCTCCGCTTCCCAATCCGACCGCAACGTCGAGTCATTCAGGATCATTGTCACAAGTCGCGCGCCGTGATCCGGTGGGAAGCTGAAGTTCTGGCGGTTGAGGAAGGCCAGCGTGGATTGGTTCAGCCCCTTGTTAGCGCCTGTGACCATCAGGATACCGGTGCGTTCGCGGTAGATCCCGAAGTTCTTTGAACAGGAGGCCGCGATCAGCGTTTCGGGCACGGCGGCCACCAGTTTGCGTGTCGCTGCGGCGTCTGCCTCCAGACCATCTCCAAAGCCCTGGTAGGCGATGTCGATCATCGGGGTCGCGCCGGTTTTGCCCAGAAGTGCAATCACCTCATCCCATTGCGCGGCGTTCAGATTGGCGCCCGTCGGGTTGTGGCAGCAGCCGTGCAGCAAGATCACGTCGCCCGGTTGTGCGGCGGCCAGATCTGTCATCATGCCGTCGAAATCGACACCACGCGTTTCGTCATCAAAATAGCGGTATGTCACCATTTCGATCCCGAGGTAGTTCAGCATCGACACATGGTTGGGCCATGTCGGGTTGGATACGAACACACGCACATCAGGTTTCGCCGCGCGTGCCAGTTCAAACGCCTGGCGCACAGCGCCGGTACCGCCCGGCGTTGCCGCTGCCGCGACGGAAGACGTATCTACCGCGTCACCCAGCACCAGACCGATCATGGCCTCGCCAAAGGCTGCGTCACCCGCGAGACCCACGTAGGTTTTGGTCGTCTGCTCTTCCCAAAGCTTGTGTTCCGCGGCCTTGATCGCACGCATCACCGGCGTGTTGCCCGTGGCATCCTTGTAGACCCCGACACCCAGATCGATCTTGGTGTCGCGCGGATCTTCGCGGAACATTTGCATGATTTGCAAAATGCCATCAGGTGGCTGCTGCTTCAGGTTTTCGAGCATTTAAGCGTCTCCGGTTGCAAGTGGGAGGGTTGGGAATTGGCCCCATTCGGCCCAGGATCCATCGTAGAGAGACCAGCTTTCATGGCCCAGACGCGCCAGACCAAGGGCCAGCACAGCCGCCGTCACACCAGACCCGCAGGTGGTAATCGCTGGCTTTGACAAATCGACTCCGGCCGCTTCGAACACAGTGCGCAGGTCTTCGGGGTCTTTCATCGTCTTGTCGGCCTGCAACAATGTGTTGAACGGCACGTTGCGGCTCCCCGGAATATGGCCGGCGCGCAGCCCTTCGCGTGGCTCGGGTGCCGCGCCGGCAAAGCGCGCGGCTGCGCGGGCGTCAATGATCTGTGGGCTGCCCAGCTTGGCTGCCTGGCTGACCTGCGTCACATCCCGCACAAGGTGGTTCTGGAACCGCACCGTCATGTGACGATCCTTGATCACCGGCGGCAGATCTTCGATCTCGCGCCCTTCTGCCTGCCATTTCGGAAAGCCGCCGTCCAGCACCGCCACATCGCGGTGCCCCATCAGCCGGAAGAGCCACCAGACACGCGCCGCTGACATCAGGCCAGCGCCATCATAGACCACCACCTGGTGGCCATCACCGACGCCCATCGCCCGCATCCGCGACATGAACTTTTCCACCGGCGGCGCCATATGCGGCAGCTCTGAACGCTGGTCTGAGATGTCGTCAATGTCGAAAAAGCGCGCGCCCGGAATATGCGCGGCCTCATATTCGGCGCGCGGATCGCGCCCGGCATCCGGCAGATACCACGATCCGTCCAGCACCCGCAGATCAGGATCTTTGAGATGAGCGCCGAGCCAGTCGGTGGAAACCAGTGTTTGCGGATCGTCTTGCATGAGGAATCCTTTGCACGATATGTCGCCCTGCTACACGATCCCGGCGATCAGGGGCAAGGTCAGCTGTTTTGCTTGAGCAACCGTTGCTTTTGGCGGCCCCAGTCACGCTTGGCATTGGTTTCGCGTTTGTCAGACACGTTTTTGCCTTTCGCGATGCCGATTTTGAGCTTCGCAATGCCCTTGTGATTGAAGTAAAGCACCAGCGGCACCAGCGTCATGCCTTTGCGCCGTGTTGCATTCCACAGGTCGGAAATTTCCTTGCGAGACGCCAGCAGCTTGCGGCGGCGGCGTTCTTCGTGGCGAAAGGTCTTGGCCTGTTCGTAAGGCGGGAAGTAGGAGTTGACCAACCACAATTCCCCATTTTCCACAGCAGCATAGCTGTCGGCGATGTTGACGCCACCGCCCCGCAGCGCTTTCACCTCTGAGCCCTCCAAAATGATCCCGCACTCCACATCGCTGTCGATGTGGTAGTCGAACCGCGCTCGCCGGTTTTCCGCGACAATCTTATAGTTCGGATCAGGTTTCTGTTTGGCCATAGCGCAGGGATTTAGGCGCACGTAGGCCCATGCGCAAGCAAACTGGTTGAGAAACGATAGGTTTGGCGTTATCTGAACGAGTGTTTAATAAATGCTGGAGGAGGACCAGATGGGCAAACTGGCACCTATAAATGGTATGTCGCATGTCAAGGGAAGCACGGACGATCCGTTGATCGATGCAACGATCCCGCAACTCGTTTCCCAAATCAGCGCACAACACTCCAGCGAAACCGCCGTCGTTTTTCATGAACAGGGTATTCGCCGCAGTTACGCCGCCTTCACGCAGGATATCGACGCCCTGGCGCACGGCTTGTTGGACCTGGGTCTGGTCAAAGGGGACCGTGTCGGCATTTGGTCGCCCAA
The DNA here is from genome assembly GCA_013214665.1 of Paracoccaceae bacterium. Classification (GTDB taxonomy): domain Bacteria; phylum Pseudomonadota; class Alphaproteobacteria; order Rhodobacterales; family Rhodobacteraceae. The sequence goes on along the minus strand of JABSSA010000357.1, from coordinate 6,650 downwards.
CCGGTATGAATGGGTTCTGACCCAATTCGCGACGGCACGCCTCGGTCTAGTATTGGTCAACATCAATCCGGCCTACCGCTTGAACGAGCTGGAATATGCCCTGAACAAGGTGGAATGCCGCGCGTTGGTTACAGCGCAGCGATTCAAGTCTAGCGATTACCTAGGGATGATCCAGACACTCGCGCCCGAGATTACAACAGCTCACCCCGGCGCATGGCAGGCCGCCCGCCTGCCTCATTTGCAGATGGTCATCGCGATGGGCGAGACGGATATTGCAGGGGCTATCCCCTTTGACAGCTTGATGACAAATGCCGCCGACACAGATGCTTTGGATGCGATCACAGACACGCTGCATCCCGATGATGCGATCAATATCCAGTTCACGTCTGGCACAACTGGCAGACCCAAAGGGGCCACGCTGACCCATCGCAATATCGTCAACAACGCGGGATTTGTGACGGACCGAATCAAGCTGGGCACCGGTGAAGGTTTGTGCATCCCTGTTCCACTTTACCATTGCTTTGGTATGGTGATGGGCGTTCTGGGCGCATTGACCAAAGGGGCCACCATGGTCTTTCCCGGCGAAGCATTTGAACCCGCCGCAACACTGGAAACTTTGGAACAAGAAAACTGTGTCGCGCTTTATGGCGTGCCCACCATGTTTTTGGCGATGCTTCAGGATCTGGACAGCACAGGCCGCGATCTAAGCGCATTGCGCACCGGGATCATGGCCGGTGCACTGTGCCCGATGGAGGTGATGCGCGCCGTGCAAGACAAGATGGGGATGCACGAGCTGACCATTTGTTACGGCATGACCGAAACGGCACCCGTCTCCTTCCAAAGCTTCACCGATGATCCGGTGAACAAGCGCTGTGAAACCGTAGGCCGTGTGCATCCGCATCTTGAGGTGAAGATCGTCGACCCCGATGGCAACACCGTCCCGGTTGGTGCCACGGGTGAACTGTGTACCAAAGGGTATTCGGTGATGCAGGGCTATTGGGGTGACGCGGAAAAGACGGCGGACAGCATTCGCGATGGCTGGATGATGACCGGCGATTTGGCTTTCTTTGACGAAGAGGGCTATTGCACCATCAACGGCCGCGCCAAAGACATGATCATTCGCGGCGGCGAAAACATCTATCCGCGCGAGATCGAAGATTTCCTGATGTCACATGCAGAGATCAGCGATGCGCAGGTCTTTGGCCTGCCAGATGAACGCTTTGGCGAAATCGTCTGTGCCTGGGTGATCCCGGCGGCGGGGCATGACCTGTCCGAAGATCAGATCAAAGCCATGTGCAAAGATCAGATCGCGCATTTCAAAATGCCTGCCCATGTTCGGATCGTCACCGAATTCCCGATGACGGTTACGGGCAAGCCGCAGAAATTCGTGATGCGGGATGAGATGCTGGCAGCGAAAGCCTGACCGGATCTCTGAAAGCGCAACGGGCAAGGCGCTTCGAAGCGCCTTCCCATCGGCTTCAAAGCCGATGTGCGCGCTCAGTCGCCCAGTTTCGCGTGGACCTCATGCAGATCAATCTCGCCAATCGGCATCTTGTTGGCGGGGTTTTCAAAATCGTATTTGAACAACTCGAAATCCCGTTTGTAGATCTCGTAAACCAGATGCATCGACAGATCGTCAAAGTAGTCTTCCACTGGATGCGCCCGCTTTGGCCCATGCCCTTCGCTTTCGTTAAAGCGCGGAATGCTCTCTAGATCCACGGCCACGGGCGTTTCGATCTGGCCCAGAACATCGGCCATGCCGTCGTTGAACTGTTCCGTCCAGAAGATCCGATCATACCGCCCGCCATTCACGATGAAGGTGGAGATATGCCCCGACATCGCGGACCAGTGAATGTCCGGCTCCATCGGCTTGCGCCAACGAATGGTGTCGCGGGCAAACAGCAGGAACCGGCGAAAGCTTTGGATCTGGTCAAACTCCTGCTTGCCGTCATCTCCGCCCACTTCGATGCCGTATTTCTGGATCAGCATCGGCACCAGCTTGCCCCGATACCGCTTGCCATTGCGCTGGATGCCGCAAATCTTGTCGAAAAAAGAACTCAGGATGCGCGTGTAAGGATTGCGCACACACGTGAAGGCATAGCTTTTGTGGTCCCGCACATTGTCTGTGATCGGGCCATGGCTTTCATCCAGCGCCCATTTGTGCATCCCATCCTTTGCATCATGGATATCGCCGTCAAAAAACGCGCCGTGATCAGAATAATACATGATTTGCCCGATGGTGGAGCACGCACATTTCGGCACCACGCGGTACACCATGCTCTCACTTTCAGTCATCCAAGTGCCCGGAAAGCCCATTTTCAAACTCTTTTTTGTCTGTTCTGCCCCTGATGAGGCAACAATGCCTGTTTATTCAAGTTTCTCTTAGGTTTATCTGTGTAGTCAATAAGACGTAAAGAGCAGGTGTGCCCCAGGTATGGCAAAAATTGCCTATATTTTGCTGTGTCACAAGGATCCAGAGGCGATCATCACCCAGGCGGAGAGGTTGACCGCCGTGGGGGATTTCATGGCGATCCACTTCGACGCACGCGCCGATAAGGCCGCTTACGAGAAAATTCGCACTGCCCTGAAAGACAATTCCAATGTCGTCTTCGCCAAGAAGCGCGTCAAATGCGGTTGGGGGGAATGGAGCCTTGTTCAAGCCACGCTCAACGCCGTCAAAGCCGCTGTTGATGCCTTTCCAAGGGCCACCCATTTCTACATGCTGTCCGGCGATTGCATGTCGATCAAATCCGCCGAATACGCACACCAGTTCCTCGACAATTCCGATTGCGACTACATCGAGAGCTTTGATTTCTTCAACAGCGATTGGATCAAAACAGGCTTTAAGGAAGAGCGGCTGATATACCGCCACTTCTTTAACGAACGCAAAAACAAGTGGCTGTTTTACACGTCCTTCCGCCTACAAAAGCGTTTTGGCATCACCCGCGACGTGCCTGATGACATCGACATGATGATAGGCAGCCAATGGTGGTGCCTGCGCCGCACCACCATCGAAAAGCTGCTCGATTTCTGCAAGGCGCGCCGCGACGTCGTTCGGTTTTTTCAAACCACCTGGATCCCGGATGAAACCTTTTTCCAGACGCTGGTGCGCCACCTGGTCGCCGAGACGGAAATTGACACCCGCACGCTCACTTTTTTGATGTTCACTGACTACGGCATGCCGGTCACCTTTTATGACGATCACTATGACCTGCTGTTGTCACAGGATTTCCTCTTTGCCAGAAAGATCAGCCCCGAAGCGTTGGAACTGAAGCGCCGGCTGGGCCTGCTCTATGCGGCGGACGGTGTGTCCTTCAAAATCTCGAACGAGGGGCGCAGCCTGTTCAAATTCCTCACCGACCGCGGCCGGATTGGCCAGCGCTTTGCCCCTCGGTTCTGGGAAGCAGAGAGCGATGTGGGCCGCGAACGCGAGCTGATGATCATCATCTGCAAGAAATGGCATGTCGCCAAACGTCTGCTGGAGCGTATTCGGCAAGTGACCAACGTTCCTGCGATTGAATATATCTTCAACGAGGAAAGCGCGGACCTGCCCGATCTAGGCGGTATTCAGAAAACGCTGGGCAAACGCACGCGTCACCGCCGGGCGCTGATGCGGATGCTATTTGACTATTTCGACACTGACAGGCTGATTGTCTGCATGGATCCGGGCAACCTTGATCTGCTGCAGGATTTTGCCACCAATCGGTCCACCACCCGGATGCTCGAAGTGCAATGCAACTTTACCGATGATTACCTCATCGGCCACGCGATGCGCGTTGGATTGGCAGGGGAACAAACCCCGGAAGAAACGTTGCAACGGCTTCTGCCTACCATCCGCAATGAAATCACCACAGAAAGCGATCGCATTCGTGACGCCGGTTTTTCCCATCTCGAACGCCTGAAAGAATGGGCTGAGATCGACAACAACGCCAATGTGCTGGCGCGGTTCCTGTCGGTCACCCCGGAAAAGGGGCGTGAGATTGCAGAGCTGGAATACCTCTACGCCGATTGACTATTGGCACGGCCGGGCGTGTCGGCGCGCCGGACCAGGCGTCTTACTTGCGTGAAAACCATCGCGCGCGGCGTTCATCAATCGCGTCTTCCATCGCTTCGATTTGCGGATCAATGCGCTTTTCGCGGAACCGGCGCCACCGCACCCAAATTGCCCAAAAGACCGCTGCCACAATGAACAGGATAATCCCGTTCACCCAAGGAATACCCTTTGACGCATCCGGGCCAGACACAGCGCGAATGGCGATCGCGTTCGGATAAATTGAGTTCAATTCGAACCGCCAGCCGTAATGGGTGATCATCACCCATTTTGGCGCCTCTGACGTGGACCGGAAATCAGACGCTTCAGTCTGCAAATTCGCGCTGTCGAACTTGAAATACAACGGCCATCCCCAAGCCGTATCTTCGTTGCGATAGACCATGGGCCGGCCGTTGGCCTGCACCGTTTGGATGAAAAACACATCCCGATTTGGCACCGTGCCATCCGCGCCGGCGTCCGCCTGCGCATAAAAGAACGCGTTCGACCCGAAATCCACCCGACGCTCATTCGTATCGGTGATCCGCACGATGTCTCGTTGCGGCAGCGTGTAATGAAAGAACGCAACCACGACGGTCCAGAACACGATAATGACGGCCCATTTTATATACTGCACAGGGGCGTTCCTTTAGGCAAAATTCACAACATAAATCAGAGTGCACATCAGCACCATCGGCACCACATACACCCCCAAAATCAGTTTGCGGCGCAGGCTGCCATCATAATCTTTCAGCCCGTCCGAAATAAAAGTTTCCCGCGGCACCGAAATGCCCCCGGCATCCCACTCCTCTGCCAGCTTATCGCGCCGGACAGCGCGGGAATAAAGCGACAAACACACGTAAATCACAGTCAGCACTCCAAAGGCCAACAGCATAATCCGCACAAGCGTCGGCATCTTTGTTTCCCCCATGTGATCCAGCTTCATGTTCAAAGTAAGCGTTTCCACCGCATCCTGCGACCCTCATGGTCAAGTTTTCTTGGCTGACCTTACACCGCGTGGTGGTTAATTCAGCGCTATTGGCATAGCGCGCCGCACATACTGGCCTCAGATTCTTGATCAAGAGAACTGGACAACCGGCCTCAGAATTGATCCTAGTTTCGACCAACCAAGGAGGACATCCCCATGCTCGATACCACAACGGATCTCAAATCCCTTCTGAAAGACCCCACACTGCTGGAAACACGCGGCTATGTGAACGGCGCCTGGATCGACGGGGCAGACGGCACTTTTGACGTGATGAACCCAGCGCGCGGTGATGTCGTGGCCCAAGTGGCTGACCTCAGCCGCGCGCAGGTGTCCGAGGCGATCGATGCCGCCTACACCGCACAAAAAGACTGGGCCGCATGGACAGGCAAAGAGCGCGCCAACGTGCTGCGCAAATGGTTCGACCTGATGATGGCAAACGCCGATGATCTGGGCACCATCCTGACGGCGGAACAGGGTAAGCCACTTGCCGAAGCCAAAGGCGAAATTGGCTATGGGGCCAGCTTCATCGAATTCTTCGCGGAAGAGGCCAAGCGTATCTATGGTGAAACCGTTCCGGGCCACCAGCGCGACAAGCGGATCACAGTGATGAAACAACCCGTGGGCGTTGCCGCCTCCATCACGCCATGGAACTTCCCTAATGCGATGATCACCCGCAAGGCAGGCCCGGCTTTGGCCGCAGGCTGCGCATTTGTCGCCCGCCCTGCTGCGGAAACACCGCTCAGCGCGATTGTGATGGGCGTTCTGGCCGAACGCGCGGGTATTCCGGCGGGCGTCTTTAACGTGGTGCCATCATCTTCGTCTTCGGCAGTGGGCAAGGAATTCTGTGAAAATCCAAAGGTACGCAAACTGACCTTCACAGGCTCCACCGAAGTGGGCCGCATCCTGCTGAAACAGGCGGCCGATCAGGTGATGAAATGTTCGATGGAACTTGGCGGCAACGCGCCCTTTATCGTTTTTGACGACGCCGATCTGGATGCCGCTGTCGAAGGGGCCATCGCCTGCAAATTCCGCAACAACGGCCAGACCTGTGTCTGCGCCAACCGCATCTATGTGCAGGCCGGTGTTTATGAGGCCTTCGCCGAAAAACTAACCGCCCGCGTGGCGGCGATGAAAATCGGCGACGGATTGGAAGCCGGGACCGAGCTTGGCCCGCTGATCAATGCCGAAGCAGGCAACAAAGTCAAAGAGCACATCGCTGACGCCACCGGCAAAGGGGCGCAGGTGGTTCTGGGCGGCGCACCCGGTGACATGGGCGGCAACTTCTTTGCGCCGACGATCATCACCGGTGTGACGCAAGACATGATGGTGTCCAAAGACGAAACATTTGGCCCACTGGCCCCGCTCTTCAAATTTGAGGATGTGGATGACGTGATCGAAATGGCCAATGACACGATCTTTGGTCTGGCGTCATACTTCTACGCCAAGGATCTGTCGCGGGTCTACAAAGTGGCCGAGGCACTGGAATACGGGATCGTGGGGGTGAACACCGGCATCATCTCGACCGAGGTCGCACCCTTTGGCGGCGTGAAGCAATCCGGTCTGGGCCGCGAAGGCAGCCACCACGGCATCGACGACTATCTCGAACTCAAATACGTCTGCATGAGCGTCTGATGT
>JABSSA010000356.1 GCA_013214665.1 Paracoccaceae bacterium | reverse complement strand
CCAATGCTCCAACGTGGCCATCGTGCGCGCTGCGATGGGATAGACCTCTTCTGCGAAAAGAAGATGGGCCGCCATGCCCGGCCAATGACCATCGCCAAACCTGATCGACACATCCGTCGAACCTGTACCGAAATCCTCGTATTGCTCCGAAATCAGCAGGTTCAGATGCGTATCAGGGAGCGCCTTGCGCAGCGCGGGAAGCCGCGGTGCAAGCCACAGGTTGGCGAAGGCAAAGGTAGAGCCGATGACCAGCTTGTTGCTTTCTGAGCCACGCAAAGCCGCAGACATAGACGCGATTTTGTGCAGGCTGTCCTGCACAAGGCGATAGAATTTTTCGCCCTCCACGGTGAGGGTAAGTTTATTGTTGTTGCGCGCGAACAAACTCACCTGCAGATCCTGCTCCAAGTTTCGGATCTGCCTCGTCACCGCTGGCTGCACAACGCGCAGCTCATCGCTGGCGCGCGAAAAGTTCAGATGACGCGCGGCCGCTTCGAACACCACAAGCGCATTCACCGGCGGAAGTTGATTTTTGAGGTGAGCCATCGTGATCTCCATCAAATTTTGTGATGGTAGATACAAATTTTATCTCTGTCAGCCCAGCCCAACGCATTCCAAGGTCTGGCACGAAAACGCACGTCTTGCCAGAACTTAGCCAGGGATGCCACCTCATGGTCGCTGAACACGCCAATTTACACGAAATTCCGTATGATCATGACGGGCGGAGCGATGCGCTCGCCGCAGTGTATTACACTGATCAAAATGTTATGAAGGCGGAGGTTCATGACCTGCTGTACAACACATGGCAATTTGTCTGCCATATCTCTGACGTTGACCAGGAAGGTACCTATTTTGCCTTTTCGCTGCACGGGCAGGAATATTTCCTGGTCCGCGGGCACGATGGAACGTTGCGTGGGTTTCACAACGTCTGTCCCCACCGGGGCCATCGTCTGGTGGACGGCAGCGGCCAGAAAAGCCGGATCGTGTGCCCGTATCATGCCTGGACGTTCGACCTCGACGGCAGCTTGCGCGGGGCCCGCGGTATCGACCGCCGCTCGGCCGTTCAGAAACACAAGCTGTTGCCCATCCGGGTCGATACGGTGCTGGGCTTTGTCTTTGTCTCGGCCAATCTCGACATCGCGCCTTTGGCTGAATACGCCCCGGGCATGGCCGCGCAGATGCTGCGCGCCTGCCCGGACTTGCCCAACTACGTCGTCAATCGAGACGGCGCTGAATTCGGCCACACATATATGTGCGCGGCGAACTGGAAGGTTATGCTGGATAATTATCTGGAGTGTTATCATTGCCAGATGGCGCATCCAGATTTCAACGACATGATGGCCATTGGCGACAGCACATTTGCGCTTTTTCCGAACTATACCTACCAACACGCCCCCACCAAGATGAAAGCCGAAACAGCCGCTTTCCCGCTGGACCTGGAGCATGATGTGCTGGTTGGTGAGTTTTGGTGGATGTTCCCCAACATCACCTTTGGGCAATTCCCCGGCACCCAGAATTTCTATGTCTCGCGGTTTGATCCGCTGGAGCCGGGATTAACCTCGCGCTACACCGTTTCGCTGCATCCTAAAGAACCAACCGACCCCGGTGCACCAGAGCGCGATAGGTTAAGGTCCGTCTGGACCACGACGGTCGTTTCGCAAGAAGACAAAGCATTGTGCGAAAACGTGCAGCGGGGCATGTCACAACGGGCGTTTCAGAACGGTTGGTATGTCACCGCGCCAGAGGACCACGGCGTTTCAGAACACGCCATGCGCCATTTTCACGACCTCTATCGCACATGGGCAGATCGGGCGCTGGGGCCGGTCGCGCGGTAGCGCGTGGCGCCAAAGGGCTATCTTTTGGGGCTATGCCCCCGGAGAATTCCGTTTTTCAAGCGGTTCAGGGGCGTCTAGCGTCTGTGGCGCGCGTTGTTACGAGGCATTTGATGCACATCTCAGAACATGCGCGGGAAAAACAAACTGGCGCTGTTCGGGATGTGACAAAGAGCTGAACCGCGCCCAAGAAAATGACCGGGAGTTCGCGATATGCTAAGGCATTTGGGGGAAATCAGCGCTGAGGCTGCGCGCAAATTTGGCGACAAGACCGCGCTGATTGTCGGGGAAGACACGTATTCCTTCTCTGATATCGACGCGCTGGCGTGCCAGCTTGCTGGCGGTCTGGCCTCCCTCGGTGTGGGTGCGGGCGATATTGTGACCCTCTATTCGGAAAACCGGCTGGAATGGTTGGTGACCTACTATGGTGTGACCAAACTTGGGGCGGTGATCAACCCGATCAACGTGATGCTGACGCCCGATGAGGTGCGCTATGTCGTGCAGGATTGTGGGGCCAAGGCGATAGTCGCCTCGCGGGTCAAGGCAGAGCCGTTGGTCGGCATTGAAGATGGCAGCCAGGTGCGCGCCGTGATCTCTTTTGATACTCCTCCAGAAGGGGCGACCGGGTTTGACGCGCTATTGGCGGCCAACCATCCTTGCCCATCGATCCCGGATGTGGACCCCGAAAGCCTGTCGACCATTTGCTATACCTCGGGCACGACGGGCCGCCCGAAAGGGGCCATGCAATCGCACAAGGCGGTGATCATGAACACCGCGATGACCGCGCAAATGCATCTGAAAACAGCAGACGACGTGATCGTCAGCGCCCTGCCCTGTCCGCATGTGTATGGCAACGTCGTCTTCAATTCGGTCTTTTTCTACGGCGCGACATTGAACATGCACACCACCTTTGATCCTGGTGTGGCGTTGCAGAGCATTCAGGCCCACAAGGCCACGTTGTTCGAAGGCGTTCCGACCATGTATATGTACATGCTGGAACATCCCGACCTGGCCAAAACCGACCTCAGCAGCCTGAGGTGCCTGACGGTGGGTGGCCAGACCATGCCAACTCCGAAAATGGAAGCGGTCGAAGCCGCCTTTGGCAGCCCGTTGATCGAGCTTTGGGGGATGACCGAGATGGCGGGCCTCGGCAGCACACACCCGGTCTACGGTCTCAACAAGATGGGCTCTATCGGCGTGGCGCTGCCCTATACCGAGCTGCGCATTGCGGATGTGGAAGACGCGTCCAAAACCATGCCGCGCGGTGAAGTGGGCGAATTGATGGCCCGCGGGCCGTTGGTGATGATGGGTTATTACAACGACGCAGAACGCACCAAAGAAGCGCTGGAGCCTGATGGCTGGCTGCATACGGGCGATTTGGCCAAGATGGACAGTGACGGCTGTGTATTTGTGGTGGATCGCAAGAAAGACATGATCGTGACCGCAGGGTATAACGTCTATCCGGCAGAAATTGAGCGTGTTTTGGCTGCGCACCCGGCGGTTGCCATGTCTGCGGTTGGATCTTTGCCAGACGATCAAAAAGGCGAAATCGCCAAGGCCTATATCGTGCTCAAAGACGGGGCGGCGGGCGATCCTGACGAGATCATCAGCTTTTGCCGCGAAACGCTGGCTGCCTATAAAGTGCCGCGCGCCGTACAGTTTGTCGAAGACCTGCCCAAAACAAGCACCGGCAAGATCATGCGGCGGGAACTTTACACGCTGGACGACTGAGGTCAGTGATAACTCAGCCGTCCGTCCGGGCCTTGCCCGGCGGCGCTGCTGGGCGTTTCGAACAACGCTTTCATATCCGGGTAACGGTCCAGCAGCTCTGGGCCGCCCTCCAAAACATCGGGTCGCAAAACGCCGTTAAGCCAAAGAGCGACACCATCCAGACACACAGTCGGATCCAACACATTGAGCGAGATTTCCCCAGGCGCATAGGCGCCGCAGGTGTGGAAATGCAAAAGCCGGGGATTGCCAAAGGCCCCACCGCTCCACCGTTCGAGGTTTTGGGCCGCCGTTTGGCCGTAGTGACATCCGGGATGGATGCCCACGTGCCAGGAATGCACGAAATAGGTGTCGATCCCCAATGTTTGACCAACAAATTCGTATTGCGCCCGCGCAGCGGCGACATCATTCGGGCATCCATCAAAGCCGGTGATCCGGTTCGCGTCAAAACTCACGTAAACCACATCGCACAAACCGCGGCTGTAGGGGTGGTAATAGTTTGACCCGGTCCCGGTTAAAAACCCGGCCTGCGCGATGCGCCCCGAGAAATCCCGCGCCGAAACCGGGGTAAAGACCGACACAGGAAACCGTTTGCGTGTCACTTCGCCTTGAGCGGTAAGCGGATTGGATAATCTGCCACGGAAATCCGTGCCCAACGGGCAGGTCACATGCACATCTTTGGCCGCTGACATGGCGCGATTGACCAGGTGCTTCAGCTCTTCAAATGCACCATAGGTGACGGAGCCAAACGACGAGGCCAACATGTCGCGATCCAGCGCGTAGCTGACAATCTGGCGTTTGGACGCGCCATCAGGACGAAAACGTATCTGATCCCCCAGGCGTGCAAAAAAGATTGTGCAATCGGCCGCTTCAATCAAATCGATCAGCCAGTCATCAAGATCGGCCACCTCTCGATAGAGCGGCACGCCAACGCATTGAGTTTCTAACCCCAGCTCTCCGGCGATCCGTGCGAATTCAGGAGCGAGATGGGGATCGAAATAGCCGTCATCTTCGGTTTCATGCACAATCAGCAAACGATGGCCGGGGCGACATCCTCCGCAGGCGAAAATCATGTTTCGCACGCCCGCTTCCAGGGAGATGTCAACTTTATCCAGCATCTGGTCTTGACCACCAATTATTCGCGCTAATTGGTGCATGCCACGTTACCGTGAGTCTAGCAGCGAAATGGATTTTCCAACCTCGCCGGGGGCTTTTTTCGGGTTTTGCGGGTTAAATTTGCCCGAAAATCGCGCGAATTTACCGGGCGAAGTTAGGTTTAAGGTTGATCACGAACACGCCTTCCAACCGCCAAAACTTGTCTCTACAGAGATTTCAGACCTATTTTCCCAAGTTGATTTTGCTCCCCTATGATTGTCGAAGATCTGACCACGGGCCCCATTTCAGGGCACTTTCGCAGGATCGCCGTGCCTGCGGCGATCGGGATGCTGTTCAGCACGCTCTACAATCTGGTGGACACGTTTTTCGCAGGTCAAATCGGCACCGCCGCGCAAGCCGGGCTGAGCATCGGATATCAGGCGCTGTTTTTGTTCGTCACGCTCGGGTTTGGCCTGAGTTCCGCGATGAGCGCGCTGGTTGGCAATGCGCGCGGGGCAAAAGACCTGCCCGGTGCGCGCCATCTGGCCGCGCAAGGGATTGGCTTTGCGGTGATCGCCTCCATCAGCCTGGTGATCGCAGCCCATTTGGCGGGGCCGTTTCTGATCCAGCTGGTTTCGGACCCAGGTGACTACCGCGCGGCGGCGCAGGACTATTATCAGACCCTGATCCTTGCCCTGCCCGGCTTTGTCATGGCCTATGGCGGCAACGGCATCTTGCAGGCCCGTGGCGATACCCAATCGCTGCAACGCGCGCTTGTGGTCGCCTTTTTCGTGAACATCGGCCTGAACCCGACGCTGATGTATGGCATCCCCGGCATCCTGCCCGGTCTTGGTGTGACGGGTATCGCCCTGGCCACTGCCATCAGCCAGACCGGGGTGGCGGTGTTCATCATGATGCGCATTTTCGGGCGCGCGATGATGCAGGGTTTGACGCGTCAGGATTTCCGCCCCGTTGGCGTGAAATATGCCGCCATCGCAAGCCAGGCCTTTCCAGCAAGCCTTGCCTTACTGATCACTTTTGCAAGCGGCTTTTTGATCCAGTACGCGCTGAAATTTTATGGCGAAGGCACCGTGGCCGCCTATGGCATTGCCATGCGGATAGAACAGCTTTTTCTGTTGCCCGCCATCGGGATCACCATCGCCCTGGTGCCGATCGCCGCCCAGAATTATGGCGCGGGGCACACACACCGGGTGCGCAAGGCGTTTCAGCTGTGCTGTATCTTGGTCATCATCGCCACGGCCTGCGCCTTTCCGGTCTTTTGGTTTTTCGGCGGCTGGGCCACCAGCTTCTTTTCCGATGACCCGGCGGTGATCGCGGATGGCGCATTGTTCTTGCGGTTCGAAGCGGTGATCCTGCCTGCCTACGCCATCATGTTTGCGATCAATTCGGTTTTGCAGGCGCTCAAAGCCGCGGTTTGGACGCTGTGGATCGGGATTTATCGCCAGGCGATTGGGATGGCGTTGTTTATCTGGCTGTTCACCTGGGTGTTCGATCTGGGGGTGTTTGGCGTGCGTCTGGGGATGGCAACAGCGGTGGTGACGGGGCTGGCGCTGGCGCTCGTGGTCTTTGCGCAGGTCACGCGGCGGCGGTTGGTTTAGGGCCGGGGGCGGACTGCCAGACGCGGCAAAATCTGTCTCGCGCTGGCGTGATCTGATGATGGTCCAGAGGCCCTAAAGCAGCACCTGCACCACGCCGTCTTGCACCCGTGATTGGATCATGCGCAACGGAACGCGCGCCGGGGCCGCTTTGGCAGCACCTGTGCGCGCATCGAACAGCCCCTGATGCAGCGGGCATTCGATATGCGTGCCATCAAAATAACCGTCACACAAATTGGCCGCGCCATGGGTACACCGCGCCATCGCCACGGTGACACCCTCTGTTGTGTCGAACACCGCCAATTCGCGCGTGCCAAAGGTCACCGGCGTTGCATCGCCGGGATAAATATCGCGTACAGCGATCAACGCTTGCCAGCGTTTACCCTCTGCCATCAACCGTGGTCCTGCGCCGGTTGATCGGCTCGCGGTGCGCGCCCGATCAGTTGGTTCACAATATCAACATGCGCCCCAAGATACCCGCGCGGTTCCACCGCCACGACGGTTTTGAGCTTCTCATGTAACGCGGGCAAGGCGTGAAACGGAACGGAGGCCGCGTAGTGATGCTCTGCGTGGTAATTCATGTTCCAGCAGAGAAACTGCAAAGGCCGCGACACATAATTGGTGCGCGTGTTTTCCTTCATGTCGCGGACACATGGTTTGCCGACATGTTCGGTCATCCGAATAAAGCGCATCACAGGTTCGCCCAACACCACAGGCAGCCACCAATACCAAAGCGGTGCCCACCAATTGATAGCGATGCACAGCACCACAATCGCCGCATAAGCTGCGAGCATCAGGCGCGCCTCCCAATAGACGGTGCGGTATTCCTCTTTCGGAATAAATCGCTTTTCGTCATCGGTAAGGCGCCCCATGACATGGCGGAACAGTTCTGTGAACTTGTTGCGCCAATAAGGAACAGAGCTCAGATACCAGATGTAGCCCGCCATCGATTGCGGCAGCGGGATATGTTCGGGATCGTCGCCCTGTACTTGGGTAAACGTGTGGTGATCGCAATGCTCGTACCGGAAATGGCGGTTCGGCAACATGATGATGAACCCGCATATGTTGCCAAATACGTCATTGAGCCAGCGGGTCTTGAACACCGTGTAATGGCAGCATTCGTGCTGTAGCGCGAAGTGGTGGACCATCACGACCCCGTGCACGAACATCGCTGGCCACACCCAAAGCGTGCCCATCGCGAGATAAATCGCCGTACCCGTGGCGATCAGCGTCAGAACCCAAAGCGCGAGATGCGCAAATGCTGGCGCGTTGCTACGGCGCATGAGCTGTTTAAACTCGGTTCGGGTGATGATCCCATCATTCAACGCTTGCGTGATCGGAGTGAGCACTTTCATGGCCGCACATGTCCCTTTGGCTGTCGGCCGAAGGTATCCCTACAGCCGAGGCGTGTCACCTCATGAGATAGAAGTGCACCCGCCCAAGTCAGCAGAACGGACACGTGATTTTTTAACGAACATCTCAGCCGGGCAGAAACAGGTTGGGCTTTAGGATCACGTCGAAATGGTGCATGCCCGGCACGAATTCAAAGCGGACATCACGGTCAGAGACCCGCAGGAATTCTGCGTAGTCGCGGCTTTGGTTAATGAATTCGTCTGTGTCCCGCTCGGCAACCACCACATGGTATTTCGGGCCAGCAACCGGAGGGGATTTGCGGGGTGACAGCTCAGCGCAATCCTCCGGTGTCAGGTTGAGCGGCGCATTCACGGTGGTGTGCCGGATCGGTTCAAGGTCAAAGACCCCACTGATCAAAATGGCGTCGGTGATGGTCACGCCGCGAGCCTGCAGCTCTGCCCCGTATTTCGTGAGCGTCATGGCCACCAAATGCCCCCCCGCGCTGTGCCCCGACAACGTGATGCGGTTGGGATCGATGCCAAGTTCGCCCGCATGATCCGCGATCCACGTCAGGCACATAAACACCTCGTCAACCATATCTCGGATGTGGGCGTCAGGGGCGAGCGTGTAGTTCAACGCAACAAAAGCGGTGCCCGTTTGCGTCACATCCGGAGCGACCATAGCCGCTTCTTTCTGGCTCAGGGCCTGCCAATAGCCACCATGGACATACACATGCAAAGGTGCCGGCCCATCATCAGAGGACGTTTGCGCCGGAAACAGATCAAAAATCTGCGTGGCGACGGGCCCATAAGCGATATCCTGTTTCACACCTTCGGCTGCGCGCGCCTGAGCAGACATTGCAACGTAAGCGGCGGCATATGGTAAGTAGTCTCCGCCCGTCATCAATGATGGCCTGTAGGCGCGTTCGAGTTCTTCTAGTGTATATCCCCGGTAGATCATTGTTGTTTTTCCTCCCCGACGTTTTGGATCGCATCCCCATAAGCCAAAGACTGCGTGCTGAAAACCGGGGGCAGGGGCAGGAACGGGATCGCAATTCATCAGCACCAAGGCGCTTTGGCGTGTGAAAGACATGCGATGATCGAGAGCTTCGTTGCACGCAAATTCTAAGAAAGGTTTGCAACATTCATGCAATAAAAGTTATGTATGCAACATCGCACCCGTCCAAAACAACATTGCAAGCAAACCGCTAACGGCGTACTGTCTTGACATTGTAAAGACTTCAAAAGGGCTCGTGTTGCCAGACTTCGACCAGACATCAGACGCAAAGGTATCAGCCGCGCGGCGCGTTGAGCAGTCTTTGGTCGATTCAATTTCCGCGGGCGAAGTGAAGCCCGGCGCCCGGATGGACGAAGTCAGCCTTGCAGAGAAGTACGGTGTTTCCCGTACTCCGGTGCGCGAGGCGCTAAACAGATTGGCGGCACAAGGCATTTTGGTTCCCGGAGAAAAGCGCGGCTTGTTCGTGGCTGAATACAGCCGGGAAGAGTTGGGCCAAATCTTTGAAGCCATGCATGAAATTGAAATTGCATGCGCGCGAATTGCGTCACAACGGCTTAATCTGCTTACTCGGTCAGAGATTGAGATGGCGCAAGCGGCATGCATGAAAGCCGCAGAGGATGGCGATCGGGCCGCGTATTTGCGGGCCAACGAAGCCTTTCACCAAACCATCTACCGGGCCACAGGCAACCCCTATATCGCCGAAATCGCCCGCGAGTTCCGCCACAGAACCGGCCCCTTTCGAGCCAAACGGTTTGCAACCGCCGAAGACCTCATGGTCTCTGCCAAAAGCCACGATGTGCTCATTTCTGACATCTTTTCGGAAAACTCGACAACGGCAACAACCGGCATGCGCAACCACATGACCGAGAGCTTGTTACAGACGCTCAAGGCGAATTGATCAACTTAGACATGCGCCTTTGGCATGAATACACGCCACTCAAAAGTATGTATACAAAGTCATGTATCGGATGAACACGGTGTCGATTGCCTCCGCTCTCACAAGCTTGATCGCTCTGATCGGCGCAATGACTTGGCCACAATCATAGCGTGCCGCGCCGCGGCATTTTTTTGAGTATGGACGGCCCTGTGCTGTCGTTTATCGTGGTCTTGATTTAACCGGAGCAAAGAGAGCCCAAGATGACCGATACAGGTCCCAAAGTACGCGCGGACGTGCTGGCTGTACCGGCCTATTCCGGCACCGAACTGCCCGATCCCGCGCCCGGTGAGATCAAGCTCAATTCCAACGAAAACCTCTTTGGCCCCTCCCCCAAGGTCGACGCCGCCATTCGCGCCGAAGTGGCGCGTGGGCATTTGCACTATTACCCTGCGATCGAGGCGCGGGATCTAAATGAGGCGCTGATCGCGCACTTTGGCTTGGCTGCGAATTCGGTTCTAACCATGGGTGGCGGTGAATTGGTGCTGCCTTCGATTTTGCAAAGCTATGTTGACCCCGGCGCGCAGACGCTAAGCTTTGACGATGGCTTTCCCAAATATCGTAACTACTCGCTCATGGCCGGTGCCGAACAGATCACCGTGCCCCGCGAAGGCGATGCCGTAGCTCAAATACTGGCTGCTGTGACACCACAGACCCAGGCGGTATTGATCGACAATCCTGGCAACCCAAGCGGGCGGCTCTTGCCGATTGAGCAACTGCGTGCCCTGCGCGAAGCTTTGCGGCCCGACATCCTGTTGGTGCTGGATGAGGCCTATGTCGAATTTTCTGATTTTGGAGACGCCGGTCTCGCGCTCGCTCAAGATCGCAAGGACGTGCTTGTGGTTCGCACATTCTCCAAAGCCTACGCGCTGGCAGGCCTGCGGATTGGATGGATGACGGGGCACCCGGGCCTAATCGCTCCGCTGCGCCGTGTGGTGCCATCTTTCCCCATATCACGGCCGTCCATGGCGGCTGCGCTGGCCGCTTTGGACGATCAAGCGCACCTGAAAAGAAACGTCGCCGAGATGCGCAGACTGCGAAACATCACTACCAGCCGCTTAAACGCAGCCGGTTGGCAAGTTGGCCCGTGCGAGGGCAACTTTGTGCTGATCCAGCCGGGGCAGCACAGTGTCGCGGATTTGAACGCAGCTTTTGACACCCTCACCAACGGAGGTGTGCTGGTTCGCCCCCTGCCCGACGTGCGGGGACAGCCCGCGTTGCGCATGACCATCGGGCGCGCAGAAGATATGGCGCGTGTCTGGGGTTTGCTGGGGATATGACCACCCCATTTTGCGATGCGATCACGCGCGTTCGTCAGAGCCCATACGCCGCTCAAGCCAGCGCACACCTGCGCTGATCACCAGCACGAGGATCAGATATTCAAAGATCAACAGCGTGTAGATTTCCAGCGGACGATATTCTGTCACCACCAGCTCATTGGCCCGGCGGGTGAGTTCCTGCATGCCAATGACCGAGGCAAACGCGCTCATCTTGACGATGTAGATAAACTGGTTCGCCAAAGGTGGCAGAATGCGCCGGATCGCTTGCGGCAGCACCACATAGCGCATGGTTTGATAATAGTTCAGCCCGATGGTCTGCGCCGCCTCTGTCTGGCCGCGTGCAATGGATTGAATGCCCGCGCGGTATATTTCGGCGGTAAAGGCGCTGTCGGATATGGCCAGCGTGATGATTGCGCCCCAGAAGGGATCAATCGGGATATCCAGCCCCATTTCGCGAAAGATGATCGGCAGGCCGTAAAAGACCCAGAACAGCATCGGCAAAAGCGGGATTGAGCGGATGAATTCCACATAGACACGGTTGATCGCCCGAATGCCCCACCGGTCAGATAGCCCCGGCAAAGCCACGATCAGCCCCAGCAAGATGGAAATAGCGGCGGCAATAACCGAAACCGCAATGGTGGAGCCCATGCCTGAGATCAAGAATTTGACGTTGGTCCAGCCTGACGGCGTGCTCGGATCGACAACGTACCAGCCCCAGGTCGCAGAGCTGGAACAGCCTGCAAGCGGAATGAGCAAGAGAAGCGCGAGCAGTGTTCGTTTCATTCATCTCTCCTCAGTGCTGCAGGATTTGGGACAGGAATTTCTGGCACCGCTTTGAGCGCGGCGCGCCAAAGAATTCGTCCGGCGGGCCTTGTTCCACAATCTCGCCGGCATCCATAAAGATCATATTGTCCGCGACCTTGCGGGCAAATCCCATCTCATGCGTGACCACCACCATCGTGATGCCTTCGCTCGCCAGCTCGACCATCACATCCAGCACCTCAGAGATCATTTCGGGATCCAGCGCGGAAGTGGGTTCATCGAACAACAGCACTTTGGGCTCCATACACAGCGACCGGGCGATCGCCACCCGCTGTTGTTGGCCACCCGACAATTGGCCAGGGCGTTTTTGGGCCTGATCCGGGATATGAACGCGTTCGAGATAGCGCATGGCGCGCGCCTCAGCTTCATCCCGCGACAGGCCGCGCGCTTTGAGCGGGCCAAGTGTGAGGTTTTCCATCACGGTCAGGTGTGGGAACAGATTGAACTGCTGAAAAACCATCCCAACCTCCGACCGGATCGCGGCAACGGACTTTGGATCATTGGTCAGTTCGACGCCGCCTACGCGGATCGTGCCCTTTTGGTGCTGCTCAAGGCGGTTGATACAGCGCACGACCGTCGACTTGCCCGACCCGGACGGGCCGCAGATCACCACTTTTTCGCCGGAAGCGACTTTCAGATTGATATCACGGAGAACGTGGAAATCACCAAACCACTTATTCACTCCGACCATCTCAACAGCAGCATCAGCCATCAGCACGTCCTTTTGGTTGTCTTGTCGCGGCGAGATTTGCACTGTCGATAAGATTTTTCCTTGAGGTTAATGAGGTTGTCAGCGACTATTCAAGGTCTAAATTCAACCGTGCTCGCCACAAAATTTCGCGAGCTACAGGAGAGAAATGACATGAAACGCATTCTTAAGGCCGCCGCATTCGCGTTTGCTGCCTTGGCGATGACCGGCGCGGCAAACGCGCAATCGGTTTTGAACGAAATTCTGGACGAGGGTGTACTGAAAGTTGGCACAACGGGCGACTGGAACCCGATGACAGTCCGTGACCCCGCGACAAACAGCTACAAAGGTTTTGATATCGACATCATGACCGAGCTGGCAAATGACCTCGGTGTTGAAGTCGAATTCGTGCCAACGGATTGGAAAACACTGGTAAACGGTGTTGTTGCGGGCCAGTACCACATGACGGGCTCCGCCTCGATCTCCCCGGCGCGCATGAAAGTGGCCGGGTTCTCGGATAGCTATCTGGCGGTCGAAATTTTCCCGTTCACAACAGCGGACAAGGCCGACAAATTCTCGGGCTATGAATCGATCAACCAGCCGGGCGTAAAAGTGGCCACAACATTGGGCACAACGTTCGAAAAGCTGGTGCGTGACTGGTTCCCGAATGCGGACATCAAAGTCGTCGAAGCCCCGGCGCGCGGCTTCCAAGAGGTGTTGGCCGGCCGTGCGGACGTGTTCATCACGTCCAACATCGAAGGGTCCACCCTGTCCGAAAAATTCGGCGTCGTGCGCGTGCCTGACACAGGCCCACGCGCGCCATCGTTGGTCGCAATGCTGCTGCCGCAAAACGATCAGGTGTGGATCAACTACGTCAACAACTGGATCAAGCTGAAGAAAGCCAAGGGCTTCTTTGAAGGCAACAAGGAGAAGTGGGGCCTGTAATCCCCTACTTCGCAGCGTTTGGAGGCCGCATTCGAAAGAGTGCGGCCTTTTTGTTTGGGGCTCGCAACAGGGTTTTGTGGCTCCCAACTCAGGGCCAAAGCGCAATCTTCTATTGAGAAACTGTGGCGGAGGCTCAGGGATTCGAACCCT
>JABSSA010000355.1 GCA_013214665.1 Paracoccaceae bacterium | reverse complement strand
TGCCCAGGCGTATGGATCACCTCAAAAGACCAGCCGTCGCCGGTGATGTGATCTCCGTCCGCCACGGGGACATCGGGGTCAAAGGCCATATCTATGCCTTCGCCACCGCCCACAACGCCTGTGGCGGCAAGGGTGTCCATGATCGTGCTCCGACCAGCTTGCGCGGGGCCAAAGCCATAGACCGGCGCGCCTGTGCGGTCCGACAGCGGTTTTGACAAAGGCGAATGATCCACGTGGGCATGGGTCACGATGATATGCGACACCGATGCCTCGGGACCGACCGCCGCCAGAATCGCCTCCAGATGCGCAGGCAGGTCCGGGCCGGGGTCGATCACGGCAATTTCGCGATCTCCTACCAGATAGGTGTTCGTGCCCCGATAGGTCATCGGGCTGGGGTTGGGCGCCACCAGACGCCGCACACCCGGCGCAATCGGCTCTGCAACGCCGATGGGCGGATCAAAATCGTCAGGTGGCTGCATCTCTCTTTCCCCCGTTTGCCCACAGCGCTAGGCTGTAGAGGATGATTTTTCAATGGCTCAAACGCACCATGCCTCGGGGCATCTATGCGCGCGCGGCGCTGATCCTGCTGTTGCCGGTGGTTTTTGTGCAGCTTGTGGTCTCGGTTGTCTTTACGCAACGCCATTTCGAAGATGTCACGCGCCAAATGACCGATGCCGTGTCGCGCGAAATCCGGCTGGTCATCGACATCGCGGATGAAACCCCGTCTGAGCGGTCGATCCGCGATGCGATCTGGGCAGAGGTGCCGCAGCTCAACATGGACGTGAAGCGCGCCCAGACAGAGGCCTTGACCGAACCCGACCGCAAATCATGGTACGATTTTTCCGGAATCACCATCCGTTCGCGCCTGCGCGAGAATATCCCCGAAATCCGTGTGGTGGATCTGTCGAATGACCGCGTCGTGCGCTTGTTGGCGGATGCGCAAAATGGGCCGATGGAGATTCTGTTTGACCGCAGGCGGATGTCCGCGGCCAATCCACACCAGCTTTTCGTGAATATGCTGTTTTTCTCGATCATCATCACGATTGTCGCCTTCATCTATATGCGCAACCAATTGCGCCCCATCACAAGGCTGGCGCGCGCCGCTGAGGCGTTTGGGCGGGGGCGGCATGTGACCTATTCGCCCGCGGGCGCCACTGAGGTACGTGCCGCCGGCACCGCCTTTGTCGATATGCGCGCGCGGATTGAGCGGATGATCGAAAGCCGGACGCGGATGCTTTCAGGGGTCAGTCATGATCTGCGCACGCCGCTCACCCGGATGAAACTTGAGCTGTCGATGATGGATGCCGAGGAAACCGCCGGGTTGATCCGCGATGTGGATGACATGCAGGGAATGATCGATGAATTCCTCGCCTTTTCCAAAGGGCAGGGCGAAGGCGAGATGGTTGAGGTCGATCCCATCGCGCTGGCCCGTGACGTGGTCGAAGATGCCCGCCGCGGCGATCTGAACGTGACCCTTGGCGCGGTTGAGGGGCAAGGCACAGTCATGCTGCGCCCGTCCTCGGTGCGCCGCGCGCTCAACAACCTGATCTCTAACGGAGTGCGCTATGGCACCCGTGCCGAAGTGTCGGTCAACCTCACTGGCCGGTCGCTGCGCTTTCGGGTGGAAGATGACGGGCCGGGCATTCCGGCGGACCAACGCGAAGAGGCCACCCGTGTCTTCACCCGCCTCGATGCCGCCCGCAATCAGGATCAGGGCAGCGGCGTAGGCTTGGGCCTCTCCATCGCTGTGGATGTGGCCCGCGCCCATGGCGGCGTGCTGCGGCTGGATGAAAGCGCGCGGTTGGGCGGGTTGTGCGCGGATATCGTGATTGGGCGATAGGGGTGGTAGGCCCGGCAGGACTTGAACCCGCAACCAAAGCGTTATGAGCGCTCTGCTCTAACCAATTGAGCTACAGGCCCCCTGTGATGCTCGGTATGAAAGGTGCGCCGCCGCGTCAAGTCCAGACATTGCGCCTAGGCACCTGATTGTCTAAGGCGACGCCCAAGGATTTCGACAGTCACAGTGGGCGCAGATCATGACACAAGGCAAAAACGGGCTGACCTATGCGGATGCGGGCGTAGACATTGATGCGGGCAATGCTCTGGTGGACCGGATCAAACCCGCCGCCGCCAGCACCAACCGCAGCGGGGTCATGGCAGGCCTTGGTGGCTTTGGCGGGCTTTTTGATCTCAAGGCTGCGGGCTACGATGATCCGATCCTCGTTGCGGCGACCGATGGGGTGGGCACCAAGCTGCGCATCGCGATTGACACCGGCCATGTGGACCACGTGGGCATCGACCTTGTGGCCATGTGCGTCAACGATCTGGTCTGTCAGGGGGCGGAGCCTTTGTTCTTCCTTGATTACTTTGCCACCGGCGTGTTGGAGCAAGACGCCGCCGCGCGGGTGATCGAAGGGATTGCCGAAGGGTGCCGCCAGTCGGGCTGCGCGCTGATCGGGGGCGAGACGGCGGAGATGCCGGGCATGTATCCGGCGGGGGATTTCGATCTCGCTGGCTTTTCCGTGGGCGCGATGGAGCGCGGCGCGAGCCTGCCCGCGCAGGTGGGGGCGGGCGATGTGCTTTTGGGCTTGGCCTCTGACGGGGTGCATTCCAACGGCTATTCGCTGGTGCGCAAGATTGTGGAGCTTTCGGGCCTCGGCTGGGACGACGCCGCACCGTGGGATGCAGAGCGCAGCCTGGGCGCGGCTCTGCTGACACCCACACGGGTCTATGTGCGATCCGCGCTGACGGCGATCCGGGCTGGGGGCGTGCATGGCTTTGCCCATATCACCGGCGGCGGGCTTACGGAAAACATCCCGCGCGTGCTGCCCGAAGGCTGTGGCATCGCGGTGGATCTTGGCGCTTGGGAGCTGCCGGGTGTGTTCCGCTGGATGGCAGAGCAGGGTGGTATGGCCGAAGCTGAGATGCTCAAGACCTTCAACTGCGGCATCGGCATGGTGGTTGTGGTCGCAGCAGAGGCCGCAGAGGCCGTGCAGGCCGCGCTTGCTGAAGCGGGTGAGACCGTCTGCGCGCTGGGCCATGTGACGGACAGCGCGGGCGTGCAGTATTCCGGGCGTCTTTTGTGAAAAAGAACGTCGCGATTTTCCTTTCGGGGGGCGGCTCGAACATGCGCGCGCTCGTGGGGGCCATGAATGCGGCGCATCCGGGGCGGCCTGCGCTGATCGTGTCGAATGACGCGCAGGCGGGCGGTATCGCCTGGGCCAAAGGGCAGGGATTAGAGACGCTGGTGGTGGATCACCGCCCGTTTCAGGGCGACCGCGTGGCCTTTGAACGCGCGATGCTGGCCGCGCTGGCGCCGCACAAGATTGATCTCATCTGCCTCGCCGGGTTCATGCGCGTACTGACCGAAGTCTTCGTAAGTCCCTGGCAGGGCCGTATGCTGAACATTCACCCTTCGCTTTTGCCCAAATACAAAGGCTTGCACACCCATGCCCGTGCGCTGGAGGCCGGCGACCAAGAGCATGGCTGCACCGTGCATCTCGTCACGGACAAGCTGGATGACGGCCCCATTCTGGGGCAGGCCCATGTGCCGGTTGAGGCGGATGACACCCCGGATGTCTTGGCCGCGCGCGTGCTGAAACAGGAACACCGTCTTTACCCTTTGGTTCTAGAACGGTTTCTTAACGGCATCACTGAACCAATTTTCCTTAACGCTGATCTTTCTCAGCCCTGAATAGTCCTATAGCCTCATAGGCCTGCCATGGCCCGATGACCGGGCACCTAACGAAAAAGGTCAAACCATAATGATCACACTGACAACGACCGAGGCGCTTGCCGACTATTGCAAGCGGGCGGCAGACCATCCCTACGTCACGGTCGATACCGAATTTCTGCGCGAACGCACCTACTATTCCAAGCTGTGCCTCGTCCAATTGGCCTATCCCGGAAATTCCGAGGAATGCGCGGTGCTGGTGGACCCGCTGGCTGACGGTATTTCGCTTGAGCCGCTCTATGAGCGTTTTCGCGACGCCTCTGTGGTTAAGGTGTTCCACGCCGCCCGGCAGGATCTGGAAATCTTCTATGTGGATTCCGGTGTCTTCCCCAAGCCGCTCTTTGACACGCAAGTGGCGGCGATGGTCTGTGGCTTTGGCGAACAGGTGGGTTATGAAACGCTTGTCAAACGCATCGCGCGCCAGAACCTTGATAAATCATCCCGCTTCACCGATTGGTCACGCCGCCCATTGAGCAAGGCGCAAATGTCTTACGCGCTGGGCGATGTCACGCATCTGCGTCAGATCTACGAAAAACTTGCGGCGCAACTTGAGGAAAGCGGCAGAAGCCATTGGGTTGAAGAGGAAATTCAAATTCTTCTGAGCCCGGAAACCTATGTGGTAAATCCAGAAGAAGCTTGGCGTCGCGTCAAAACCCGGACGCAGACACCGCGCTACTTGGGGATGGTCAAAGCCTTGGCCGCGTTCCGCGAAACCCGCGCCCGCGATAACAACACGCCCCGCAACCGTGTGTTCAAAGATGATGCCCTGATCGAACTGGCCTCGAACAAACCCAAATCTATCGAAGAGCTGGGCCGCTCTCGTCTTTTGCTGCGCGAGGCCCGCAAGGGTGAGATTGCGCAAGGCATTCTGGAGGCGATCAAGCGTGGCGCTGCGATGCCGGATGAAGAATTGCCGAAACCGGACCGCAGCAAAGACAAGCTACAGGTCAATCCTGCCATCGCGGATATGCTGCGCGTTCTGCTCAAAGCAAAAAGCGAACAGGCAGGGGTGGCCGCCAAATTGATTGCGCCCACGGCGGATCTGGACGCGATGGCGGCGGGGCTACGGGATGTACCTGCGCTTACGGGTTGGCGACGCGAGGTGTTTGGCGCAGATGCGCTGCGCCTTTGCGCGGGCGAGGTGGCGCTGGCGGTGAACGGTCAGAATGTCGAGATCGTGCAACTTGCCTAGCGGCGACGCGACACCTGCGCGTTTGATGCGCTTTCCACACGAATGCTGCGCACGCCGGCCAATTGCTGATTGGTCAGGCTGCGCGCGGCGGTGATCTGACGCTGGGCTTGGGTGCCTATGGTCACAACGCGCGCGGGCTCAATACCCTCCAACCGATAGGTTAGGACCCCATCCACAGGTTTTTCCTCGTTTTCTGCGGTCAGCTGCACGTCATAGACGCCAGCCGTTGCCGCCAAACCTGTGGCGCGCACAATTGCGCCGCCAGGCACGCGTTCGATCACCAAGCTGGTG
Organism: Paracoccaceae bacterium; assembly: GCA_013214665.1. GTDB lineage: Bacteria > Pseudomonadota > Alphaproteobacteria > Rhodobacterales > Rhodobacteraceae. The sequence goes on along the minus strand of JABSSA010000355.1, from coordinate 1,107 downwards.
ACGCTTTGCACCGGCGACCCAAGGTATTCCTTGTCCTGCCGGGCCAGCGAAGCAAACAGACCATTTGATGTTGGGATCAGCGGGTTCACCTTTTCCAGTTCCGCATCCACCGGCACCTCTTGTGCGCTGCCGAACCAGTTTAGCGGGTTCAACCGGCTTTGACCAAACCCACATCCAGCCAGCACCAATGTGCCGCACAAACCAATGACAATGAAACGTCGCATCATCTGCTGCCCTGTTGTTTCTGCCGTGGTAGACGAAGTTCCCGCGCTTGAAAAGGATCGGTTTGACGAACCGGGCAAGTCTGCATAGGTGAAGCCCAAAGATAACGAGGTGGCTCCGTGGCGACATCAGCATTTGAAGAAATCGTAGACGACTTTGAATTCCTGGAAGACTGGGAAGACCGCTATCGCTATGTGATTGAGCAGGGCAAGGCGATGGAGCCGCTCGATGACGCGCTTAAGGTGCCGGCCACCAAGGTCGATGGATGCGCCAGCCAAGTGTGGTTGCACCCGACCATCGATGGTGGCGTGTTGCAGTTTGATGGCGACAGTGACGCCATGATCGTGCGCGGCTTGATTGCGGTTTTGCGAAAGCTTTACAACGGGTTGACGGTCGAAGCTGTTGTTGCAACGGATGCCCACGCGGAATTCGCACGTCTTGGGTTGGATGCGCATTTGTCGGCGCAACGTTCCAATGGTCTGCGCGCCATGATCACGCGTATCCAGACCGTGTCGAAAGAGGCTATGGCTTAAGCGCTGCCAGCGATGTCGCCAAATCACCGTAGCCGGTGAACCGCCGCTCAAAGGCCAGCCCCAATCGTGCGGCACAGTCTTTCGCCTTTTCGGTCAGCGCCGGATCTTCGGTCTGGGCCTGATACACCAGCTTTTCATAGTGTCCAAAATACATGTCCCGCAAATCCGGGTGCCGATCGAGGCCCATGGGCTTCCAGACGAAGGCATCGAATTGTTTGACCAGAAAATCGGTGAGGTAAAAGGCGGTAAATTCGTCCTCGGCGAGGGCGGAAAATGTCTCATTGCCTTCGAAAAAGCTGTAGCAATGGGGCCCTTGGATCATTTCAACCCCAAGGTCTGCGCACTTGGCTTC
>JABSSA010000354.1 GCA_013214665.1 Paracoccaceae bacterium | reverse complement strand
CGATGGGTTTCCCGACGTCCATGTTCACACCGATCTTTGCGCTGAGCCGCACGGTGGGCTGGATTTCGCAGTGGAAAGAAATGATTGCCGATCCACAGAACAAGATCGGACGTCCGCGCCAGCTGTATCTGGGTGAAACAACGCGGGCTTACACGGATATCGAAACGCGCTAAATCGCGATGAATGTCTGAATCGGGCGCCCTCAGGCTAGACGCTTGGGGGCGCTTTTTTGTGGAGCGCCACCCCCTTGCCGCCTCTTGCGGCTTCGGTCAGGTTGGGGTGTGACCCGAGTTCTTCACCAAGCGATAGTTTCACCATGCCGCATCTGTTGATCGTTTATCATTCCGTCACCGGCGGCAGCCGCCAGATGGCGGAAGCGGCGCATGATGCGGCGCGGGGTGAGGTGGAAACCCGGCTGTGCATGGCGCAAGAGGCCGGGCCGCAGGATATGCTGGCGGCGGATGGGTATCTCTTTTGCGGGCCGGAAAACCTCGCCGCGCTTTCGGGGATGATGAAGGATTTCTTTGACCGCTGTTATTATCCCGTCCTTGGCCAAATCCAGGGCCGCCCCTATGCGCAGATGATTTGCGCCGGGTCAGACGGGGAAAACGCCGCACGCCAAACCGCGCGGATTGCCACCGGCTGGCGCTTGCGCGAGGTGCAGGCCCCGTTGATCATCTGCACCCATGCTCAAACGCCGGAGGCCATCCTGGCGCCAAAGGCTCTCCCCGAAGCTGATCTCGCACGTTGCCGCGAGTTGGGAGCTGCATTGGGCGCGGGGCTGGCCTTGGGTGTGTTCTGAGACAGGATTGACAGCGCGCGACCAAGGCCAATAACTCGCACCATGACCTATCCGATCTTCTGGAGCTTTCGCCGCTGCCCTTATGCGATGCGCGCACGCCTTGCCGTGGCCAGTGCGGGCGTCGCCGTTGATCTGCGCGAAATCGTGTTGCGCGACAAACCGCAGGCCTTTCTGGACACCTCCCCTTCGGCCACGGTGCCTGCGATGCGGTTGCCGGATCGGGTGTTGGATGAAAGCCTCGACATCATGACCTGGGCCTTGGGCCAACATGACCCCGGCAACCTGCTGGATATGCCGCAGGAAGGGTGGGATTTGATCCACACCACGGATGGCCCGTTCAAAAAGGCACTGGACCGGACCAAATACGCCACGCGCTATCCCGACAGTGACCCGGACGCGGAGCGGGAAAAGGCCATGGAGCATCTCATGGCTTTGAACACGCGCTTGAGCGGCCAAGATTGGCTGTTCGGCGCCCGCCCAACGCTGGCGGATTACGCCATACTGCCGTTCGTGCGCCAGTTCGCCCATATCGACCGCGCCTGGTTTGACGCGCAGGATTGGCCGCATCTGCGCAGCTGGCTGGACCGATTTCTGGAGAGTAAGCTTTTCGCCGGCATCATGCAGAAATACCCGCCCTGGGCCGAAGGGGACGATCACACCCTTTTCGGCCCAGATATTGCATAGGCGCGTTTAACGCCCTTCGAACTTGGCACCGCGTTTTTCAGAGAACGCCAACACGCCTTCTTTGAAATCGCGCGTTTGGCCACACACGCCTTGTTCTTTGGCTTCCAGATCAAGCTGCGCCTCGACCGTGTTATCCCATGTGGCGCGCACGACACGCTTGATGGCGCCAAAGGCCAATGTGGGGCCAGTCGCCAAAAACTCAGCACGCCCGCGCCAAGCCGCTTCAAACCCATCTTCGGGAACCGCTTCCCAGATCAGCCCCCATTCATCCGCTTGCCGAGCCGAGATCTTTTCGGCGAAAAGCGCCGCGCCCATTGCCTTGGCCATGCCCATGTTGCGCGGCATAGCATAGGTGCCGCCGGCATCCGGGATCAGGCCAATGCGAGCGAAGGCCTGCATGAAATACGCGTTCTCCGACGCGATCACCACGTCACAGACCAGCGCCAGATTGGCCCCTGCCCCCGCCGCAGCGCCGTTTACCGCCGCAATCACCGGCACGGGGCATTCAATCACCGCTTTCAGCATCGGCTCGTATTCGTCTTTCAGCGTCCGCTCCAGATTAAGATCAGAGACATCCGCACGGTCGCCCAAATCCTGGCCCGAACAAAAAGCCCGGCCCGCCCCAGTCAGCACTACAACGCGCGCTTCTTTGCCCCCCGTCGTTATCGCGTGCTGAAGCTCTGCCCGCATTTGCGTGGTCAGCGCATTCAAACTGTCAGGCCGGTTCATTGTCACCAGTGCCACGCCATCTGTCAGGTCGTAGGTGAGTGTTTGGTAATTCATGTCGCCTCTCTCCTTAACGCGGACCTTGCTTGGCCCAAGCACAAGCCCGGTGCAAGCCCGCGCTGTTTAGCCGGTTCCTATCACGGCACTGCGGCGTTCCAGAAACATGACGT
>JABSSA010000353.1 GCA_013214665.1 Paracoccaceae bacterium | reverse complement strand
GGGCGGGTTTACCGCGTTCACATCTGAAATCGCGCGCATCTTGGGCTTTGATGAAAACCGTGCAAATACGCTCATCGCGAAGGACGGTTCATTAACCGGAGACGTCGGCCTGCCGATTTTGGGTCGCGATGCGAAGGTGACGGCCTTGGAAGAGATCACCGCGCGGCTTGGCATCGCTGAAGCGGATGTGGTGGCCGTTGGCGATGGCGCGAACGATTTAGGGATGCTTGAGCGGGCCGGGATGGGCGTTGCGTTGCACGCCAAACCCGCTGTTGCTGCTCAATGCGATGTGCGTGTGAATTTCGGTGACCTGACCGCGCTGCTTTTTGTGCAGGGTTATGCGCAGACCGAATTTGTTAGCTAGATCAAATCAATGCAGGGGCCGCGCGTAATGTGGCCGCTGCAATCTGGCGCCGGTTCAAAAGTGGGCCAGCCGTGTAGCGCAGCGTGTCTGGATGATCAGGCTCAAGCGCCCCAAGCTTTGCCAGAATGGCCGCGATCGCGCATTCGCTGGCACGGGTCGCGCCATCGACGATTTTGAGCGCCACGCCTTTTTTCAGCTCTGGCAGGATGGCGATAAACACGGCCTCTGCCCCGGTTTTCACCGCTACTTTGCCGCCCATCGCGCGCATCAGATGCGTGCAGGCGCGACCTTCGCCAGCAACCAGCTCTGGGTGCTTGGTCATCGCGTCGACCAATTTGCCCTCTGCACTGTCCGCATCCGCGACGGCAAATCGCGCCATCGCGCGGGCCAATCCTTTGACTGTTGTTGCAAAGTTCGGTGCGCTGCAGCCATCAATACCAAAGCCGGGGCTGGTCATGCCGGTTGACCGTTCAAACGCGTCTTTCACGGCCAACTGCACAGGGTGGTGTTCCTCAATATACTCGGGGCCTGCGCCCAAATGTTTGCCAAGCGTTAGAAAGCCCGCATGTTTGCCCGAGCAATTGTTGTGGTATTGGCACGGGCTGTTGTCGGTTTTGATCATCTCGTCGCGTGCCGCAATATCGTTGGGGTCTTGTGGTCCGCATCTCAGATCGTGGTCCGATAAACCCAAATCCGAAAGCCAGGCCTGAACCCGGTCCGTGTGGATATGCGCGCCATTGTGAGACGCGCAAGCGAGCGCCAGATGCTCGGACCCGAGGCCATGCGCCGCGGCTGCGCCACTTTCGATCAAGGGAAGAGCCTGTATCATTTTGCAGGAGGAGCGCGGCAGGATCAGCGCATTTGGGTCGCCCCATACCTGTTCAACCGATCCATCGGCGCCGCAAACCACGGCGTGACCCATGTGAACCGACTCCAAAATCGGTCCGCGCCAGACTTCTGCCATCGCAACAGGTTGAGACATGTGGTTTTCCTCATCAATTCTCGGCGAAAGACTGCCAACGCATCTTTCTTAATTGGCTTTTTTTGCGCTAATGTGCGCTCAGTCGAGCAAAGACAAGTACAAGGCCTAAAAGGGCGCAAGGGGTTTTGAAGAAAAACCCACACAAAATTGAGGTTCAGACAGCTTGGAGGCTGTGATTATGGGATTGAAGAACGGAGTGATCGGCGGGATCTGTGCCGGATTGATCACGGCGGGGTCGGTGGCCGCGCAAGACCAAAGCACCAATCGGGTTGCTGTGGAAACAGATTGGAATGTTTTCGTTGAAGACAATCCAACAGAATGCTGGAGCGTGTCGGTTCCCAAAGAAACGGTGAACACACGAGACGGTCGCGTGGTGGCCGTGACCCGCGGACAGATTTTGCTGATGGTGTTTTATCGTCCAAGCGCGAATGCCTCTGGTCAGGTTGCCTTTACAGGCGGCTACCCTTTTGCCAGTGGATCGACCGTGAACTTGAACATCAACGGCAGCAATTTTGATCTGTTCACCGAAGGCGAATGGGCGTGGCCGACCCCTGCGGACGACAGCAAAATCGTGACCGCGATGAAGCGCGGCGCAGAGGCGATTGTTACGGCGCGGTCAAGTCGCGGAACAACCACCAAGGATACATTCTCCTTGCTTGGGTTTACTGCCGCCGTTGAAGACGCCGAAAAGCGCTGCGAAGGCTAAACGCGCCGCTGTTGCGATAGAACCCGGCTCGGACGCTGGAAACTCTACAAAACGTTTCACGAGCGTCTCTGTACCTGCCGAAATAGATCGCGGTGGCAAAGCAATCCGTCGCCGGAAAAGAAATAGCCGCCGAGGTAACGCAGGGTTTTCTCGGCGGTTTTGTTTTGACGGCGGACAAGAGTTATATATAGAGGCGCATCTTCGTTCAGGACCGTAGCCATGACCGCCACAGCGCCAATCACTCAAGACGTGATGACGATCCCCCGCAAATTGCCGGAGGGACCGATCAACCTTGTGGGCCTGACGCGCCCGCAATTGCGTGACACTTTGATCGCGCATGGTACGCCCGAAAAGCAGGCCAAGATGCGCGTGGGCCAAATCTGGCAGTGGATTTACCAATGGGGTGTGCGTGATTTTGCGGAGATGACGAACCTCTCCAAAGCGTATCGCGCGCAACTGGCCGAAGTCTTTGAAATCGCGATCCCGGAGGTCGTTTCAAAACAGGTCTCCACCGACGGTACGCGCAAATATCTGGTGCGCATCGCCGGCGGGCACGAGGTTGAAGTCGTCTATATCCCCGAAGAGGGGCGCGGCACGCTTTGCGTGTCATCGCAGGTGGGCTGCACGCTGACATGTTCGTTCTGTCACACGGGCACGCAAAAGCTGGTGCGCAATCTGACCGCAGCCGAAATTGTGGGCCAGATCATGATGGCCCGTGACGATTTGGAAGAATGGCCAGTTCCCGGCGCGCCCAAGGATGAAACGCGGCTTTTGTCCAACATCGTGCTGATGGGCATGGGCGAGCCTTTGTACAATTTCGAAAACGTCCGCGATGCGATGAAGATTGCGATGGATGGCGAAGGGATCTCCCTCAGCCGCCGCCGGATCACGCTGTCTACCAGTGGTGTGGTGCCTGAAATCGCGCGCACAGCGGAAGAGATCGGATGTTTGCTGGCCGTATCCTTCCACGCGACCACGGATGACGTGCGCGACAAGCTGGTGCCAATCAACAAACGCTGGAACATCGAAACCCTGCTGGACGCGCTGCGCGAATACCCACGGCTGACCAATTCCGAACGCATTACGTTTGAATATGTCATGCTTAACGGCGTGAACGACAGTGACGATGATGCCCGCCGTCTGGTGAAGCTGATCGAGGGCATTCCGGCCAAGGTCAATCTGATCCCGTTCAACGAATGGCCTGGTTCGCCCTATACACGCTCGTCTAACAATCGCATTCGCGCCTTTGCGGATATCATCTATAAGGCGGGCTATGCCTCACCGATCCGCACACCGCGCGGCGAGGATATCCTGGCGGCTTGTGGGCAGCTGAAATCGGCCACTGAGCGTGCTCGCAAATCCCGAAAGCAAATCGAAGCCGAAGCTGGATTGTAATTCTTCTGGAAACAAATCCGGCGAAATTGTCCTCACATTGCCCCGCAATGACCGGAGACATGCCCGATTGTTGCCGTATTGCGCGACGAATGTTGCCTCAGCAGAAACACTGAGGCAGAGGAAAAGCACATGTTTAGCGCAAATACGAATGCACCTCTTCGGGTGATTGAAATGATGCGGGAAGAACGGCGGAAATCACTGTCGCACCGCGAATGGACGCACCGTCTGGAAGGTTACGGCTATGCGATCAAATCCACATCCCGTGGTCAGGTCGTTGAAAGCCTGAGCCGTCGCATTGAGATTTGCGCTGTTCCACCGGAGCTTTGCATATAGCGCTTGGTGACCCACACCTACCCGAAATGAGCGCTATTGACCGGGTGCTACCAACCGAGCACCCGGTCACAAAACCCGCTGGTTCAGCGACTTATGCGACCAGAGTTTCCGCCTTCTTAAGGTCGACGGAAACAAGCTGAGAGACACCCTGTTCGGCCATGGTGACCCCATAAAGCCGATCCATCCGCGCCATCGTGACTGCGTGGTGGGTGATGATCAAAAACCGCGTGTCGGTACGGCGGCACATCTCATCCAGCAAATCACAGAACCGCGTCACGTTTGCATCGTCAAGCGGGGCATCCACCTCGTCCAGCACACAGATGGGCGCCGGATTTGCCAGGAATACCGCAAAAATCAACGCAAGCGCCGTCAGCGTCTGTTCCCCACCAGACAAGAGCGACAAGGTCGACAGTTTCTTGCCCGGCGGCTGGCACATAATCTCAAGACCCGCCTCTAGCGGATCGTCGCTTTCCACCATCACCAGATTGGCTTCCCCACCGCCAAAAAGGTGGCGGAACAGCAGGGAAAAGTTGCTGTTGACCTGTTCAAACGCCGTCAACAACCGCTCACGGCCTTCTTTGTTCAGACCGGCAATACCATTGCGCAGGGTTTTGATCGCCTCATCCAGATCAGCCTTTTCCGTGACCAGCAGGTCATGCTCTTCCTGCACTTCTTTTGCGTCTTCTTCAGCACGCAGGTTCACGGCCCCCAAAGCATCCCGCTGACGCTTGAGCTTGTTCAGCTCCGCCTCGATCGCGTCAACGTTGGGCATACGGCTGTCATCGAGGTCCAGCTGGTTGCGCAGCTGGTTTGGTGTCACCTGCATATTTTCCGCGATCCGTTCGGCTGCGGCGGTAACGGCCTCACGTGCGGCTTCTGCCCGTGCTTCGGCACCTGCGCGGTCTTCCCGGGCGCCCGAGGCCAGCCGCTCTGCATCCCGCTCGGCACCGGAGGCGTCACGCAACGTGCTTTCACCGGTGCTCAGAGCATCGCGGGCTTTGGCCAGACGGGATTCGGATTTCCCCGTTTCCAGCCCAAGGGCCTCTTTTTGTGCCGCGATATCTTGAGGTGCGGCCTCAGCTGTTTTCAGCTCTGATGCCGAAGCGTCTTTGCGTTCCGACAGCTCCGCACCGCGGGTCGCAGCCGTTTCCAGGCGCGTGCGCCAAGAGGAAATCTCTTTTTCGATCTCTATGGCGCGTTTCGCGCGTGCCTCACCGGCGCGGCGCAGATCTTCAAACACGTTGCGACGTGCCATCATCGAAGATCGGGCGTCCTCCACCTGACCGCGCAGTGTTTCCACCTCGGCGCGGGCGCCGCTCAGGTCTGGCAATTCCTCCAGCGTTTTTTGCGCCTCTTGCAGCCGGCCTGCTGCGTCTTTCGCCTCATCTTCGTGCCGTGCAACAGCCAGCGTCAGGCTTTCCAGCTTGCCCTCAATAAGATTGCGATCTGCCTCAGCACGGTTCAGCGCCCGCCCCGCATCTGCGACCATACGGTCAGCCTCACGGCGGGCGGTGCGCGCCTGTTTGTCGGCTTCCGTCAGATCCGACAACCGTTTTGACAGGCTTTCATGCGCAGCACGTGCCGCATCGGCCCTTACCGTCGCCTGCTCCAACGATTGCTTAAGCTCTTCGAGCCGGTTCATTTGTTGCAAACGCAGAGCCGCCGCACTTGGCGCATCTTCGGCGCGGGTGCGGAACCCATCCCAACGCCACAGATCGCCCTCTTGCGAAACGATGCGCTGACCTGGCCCAAGACGGGGTTGAATGGCCTCTGCCTCGCCCGCCGACACGACCCCAATCTGCGACAAGCGCCGCGCCAACGCCTCGGGTCCGGTCACATGCGCGCTCAGTGGCGCAACGCCTGCGGGCAACGGTTGAGCTGCGTCATAAGCGGCCAGCGTCAGCCAACCAGACGGGCCGCCCTGTTCAACCTCTGGCGCGCGCAGATCATCGGCCAGCGCCGCACCCAGCGCTTGTTCAAAACCGGGGGCAACCTTGATCCGGTCCATGATATGCCCGCCCTCGGCAGTGTCCCGTTCGACCAGTTTTGCCAAAGCCGTGGCCTCGGCGCGCAGCGCGTTCAATTCACCATCCGCTTCAGACAATTCACCGCGCACATCGGCCTCGCGGGCTTGTGCCTCAGCCCGGGCATCTTCAGCGGCGACGAGCGTCTCCTCTGCACGTTTCGCTGTATTTTCCGCGTTTATCGCTGCGCGCTGCGCCTGTTCGAAGACCGTATGCGCGGTGGCCAGCGATGTCCGGCTGGCAGTGACGGCATCATTTGCTTTTTGCGCCTCGGTCTTTGCGCGCGTCACCGTTTTTTGCGTGTCTTCGACCAGGCGCTGGGCAGAGCTGTGTCGGGCGGACAGGCGCGCCGTGTCTTCGGTTTTTTCGGCGAGCTTTTCTTCATCAACCTGCAAGGATTCACCAGCTTCGCGCGCGGAGGCCGCGGCCTCTTGCAGTTTGGCTTCGTGGCCTTCGCTGGCTTCGACTAGAGCGGAGGCCTCTTCTTCCAGCCGTTCAATTGTGCCGCCCGCATCGCGATTCAAATTGGCTTCGCGCGCAATGTCGCGTTCCAGCTGTGAGATACGCTGAGACAGCGTTTCGATGGTGGAGCGCGCTTGCGCTTCCTTGTCTTCTAAGGCGGCGCGTTCGACTTGCAAACGCTGCACCAAAGCGGCGGCAATCGCCTCTTCTTCGCGCAAGGGCGGCAACGCTTCTTCGGCTTTCAGCCGCGCGGTTGTCGCCGCCGCGACCGCCGCTTCGGCCCGCGCTGCGTCTGTGACTCGGGTTTTGAGCGCCTGTTCCGAGGCGAGCCTTTGTTCGTCTGCGTCTTGCCAGCGCCGGAACAACAACAGACCCTCTGCGGCGCGCAAAGACGTGCCGATTTCGCGATACCGCGCGGCTTGCTTTGCCTGTCGGGCCAGCGAGGACAGCTGGGACACCAGCGTTTCGATCACATCGTCGACCCGCGCCAGATTTGTCTCCGCTGACTTCAGCTTTAATTCGGCCTCGTGGCGCCGCTGATACAGCCCCGAAATCCCGGCAGCTTCTTCCAGAATACGGCGGCGCGCTTTGGGTTTGGCGTTGATCAGTTCCGAAATCTGACCCTGGCGCACCAAGGCGGGGCTGTGCGCGCCTGTGGACGCATCGGCAAACAGCATTTGCACGTCACGCGCCCGCACATCCTTGCCAGCCGCCTTGTAAGCGCTGCCGATGTCGCGCGTGATACGGCGCACGATCTCCAGATTGTCTTCCTGATTGAACGCCGCAGGCGCCAGCCGTTCGGAATTGTCGATATGCAGGCTAACCTCGGCAAAGTTGCGCGCAGGTCGCGTAGCTGCTCCGGCAAAGATCACATCTTCCATCCCGCCGCCGCGCATGGCGGTTGGGCGGTTTTCGCCCATGACCCAACGCAGCGCTTCGAGAAGGTTGGATTTCCCACAGCCGTTCGGCCCGACAACGCCGGTTAACCCATCCGCGATAATAAGGTCCGTTGGATCAACGAAGCTCTTAAATCCCGTCAGTCTGAGTTTGGAAAACCGCAAAGGCCAAACAATCCCGTGATTCCAATTTGATCCCTACCGTGCGGCTTGCCTTACGGCGCTGTCAACTGAATGGCACAATTTGCGGCGCTTTGCGTTGACTTATCCACAACATATTGTGGTGCCTGTTGGGTTCGCGGGACATGGGCCAAAGCCCGGTCGATTGTTTGAGCGTCGTCATTGCCGAATTTGCGAACTGGTCATAAGTTGTGACCAATAGCTCAGAGGACGCCATTATGCCCTTTCGCCCTGTGGATTCAGAAAAGCTGGCTGATGCGGTTGTTTTGCAGATCGAACAGCTGATTTTGCGGGGCATCCTGCGCCCCGGCGAACGCTTGCCTGCGGAAAGGGAGCTGTCAGAGCGCATGGGCGTCTCGCGCCCGTCGCTGCGCGAAGCGTTGGCAAATCTGCAAGAGAGCGGCCTTGTCACGGCCAAGCCAGGTGCCGGTGTGTTTGTCGCGGATGTTCTCGGGTCTGCGTTTTCGCCTGCGCTGACGCGTCTCTTTTCCAGGCATGATGACGCGGTTTTTGACTACATGTCCTTTCGCCGGGATATGGAGGGCCTCGCGGCGGAACGTGCGGCGCGTCTGGCGTCAGACACGGATTTGAAAGTTGTCGCGTCGATCTTTGAAAAAATGCAGGCCATGCGCCCGAATGGCGATGCGGAAGAGGACGCACGGCTAGATGCGCAGTTCCACATGGCCATCATCGAAGCGAGCCACAACGTGGTGATGCTGCATATGATGCGATCGATGTACCAGCTGTTGCGCGAAGGCGTTTTTTACAATCGACAGGTTATGTTCCGCCAAAGAACATCACGCGGGGCGCTGTTGGAACAACACGGTCAGATCAACGCAGCGCTTCAAAACCGCGACCCAGAAGGAGCCCGCGCAGCCGTTGAGGCGCATTTGGACTATGTCGAACGGTCATTGCGCGATCGGCGCCGCGCTGACCGCAACGAAATCGTGGCTCAGCAGCGGTTGGATCACGTTCAGGGTTCCTGACCCCGTTTAGGGTTTCAAAGCTTGTTCAGCAACGTGCGCGTCGGCCAACCATCGGCGGGCAAGCCTAATCGCTGTTGTTCTTTGCGCACCGCGCCGCGCGTGCCCGCGCCCAGAATGCCGTCGATTTTGCCAACGTTGTGCCCGCGGGCGCGCAGCTTTTGCTGCAACGCTTTCATGTCGCCCCCTTGCAAACCTGGCTCAGGATTGCGCGCGTCATAGACCTGTCCGCCTTCCAGCCTTGTCGCGAAATAGGCTGCGGTTAGAACATAGGTAAAGCTCTGATTCCATTCGAAATAAACGCGAAAATTCGGATAAGCCAAAAACGCCGGACCTTTGTGGCCTTGTGGCAAAATGAGAGAGGCAGGCAGATTGGCCAACGCGCCAGACCGGGCTTTCACCCCAAGGGATTGCCATGTGCGCGCAGGCTTGACCGTGGTCAAACCGCTTTGCGACCAGTCCATATTTGTTGGCACGGTGACTTCTTGCAGCCACGGCTCCCCCTTACGCCAGCCAAAATGCGACAGCATTTTGCCGCCCGACATAAGCGCATCCGCGGCGGAACTTTTCAGGTTCACACGGCCATCGCCATCGGCATCCACGCCGTTTTCCAAAATGTCGCCGGGCAGCATTTGTACCATGCCGATCTCACCGGCCCATGCGCCCGTTGTGGTGCGCGGGTCAAATTGACCTTTTGCAAAAAGCTCAAGCGCTGCGAACACTTGTGGCCGGAAAAGCTCTGGCCTGCGGCAATCATGAGCGAGCGTGACAAGCGCGTTGGCGGTGTTGAAGTCGCCCTGAAACGATCCGAAATCCGTCTCAAAGGCCCAGAACGCAAGCAAGACACCCCTGTTGATTCCGTATTGCCGCTCAATCTGATCAAAAACAGCATCGTGTTTGCGCGACATAGATTGCCCGCGATCCACCCGGTTTTGCGAGATCAATCGCCGCGAAAATTCAATAAAAGGCTTCTGAAAAACACCCTGCCGCCGGTCTGCTTTCAGAACTGCGGGGTCTTGGCGCACACCAGAAAAGAACTGCTCCGTCACATTGCGGGAAAAGCCGCGAGATTGGGCTTCGGTTTTCAAGCCGTTCACGAACGAAGAAAATGAGCCGCCGCATTGGGCATAAGCCCCTGCAGGGACGAGAAAACAGATCAAAAATGCCAGAAGACGCATCCAACAAACCTCATAAAACAAGTGCCGCAGCAATGAGTGCCGCCATCAAAATAACCGACGTTTTCCAAAGCATACCAACGGTCGCTTCAATGTCATTAACCTTTAGAGTTTTCCGGCCCATCGGGTTGACCCATGCAAAATCTTGCAGCGTTCCATGATACATGCGCGGACCAGCAACCGCGATGCCCAGTCCGCGTGACAGCGCCGCCTCTGGCCATCCCGCATTGGGTGATTTGTGCATGCTGGCATCGTTCGCGATATCTTTCCATTTCGATACCGCACCTCCGACCAACGCCAACATAAGCGCGGTCAATCGGGCGGGAACCCAGTTCAGCAGATCATCCAGTCGCGCAGCCGCCTTGCCAAATTCTTCGTACTTTTCGGTGCGATAACCGATCATGCTGTCGGCGGTGTTAACCACTTTGTAGATCAGTATGCCGGGCAATCCGGCGACCAGAAACCAAAAGGCTGGAGCGATCACGCCATCGCTGTAGTTCTCCGCAGCGCTTTCAATCGCGGACCGGGCCACCGCGCTGTCGTCCATATGCGACGTATCGCGGCTGACGATCATGGATACCGCCCTTTGGCCTTCTTCGGTCGAATACCTCAGAGCTGTCGCAACAGCGGTCACATGCTGGACCAAGGATTTATGCGCCAGAAGAACGGCCACCACGCAAACCGCGACGACGCCACCGAAAAAGGACAGTACCCAGCCGACAACACCTGCGCAAAGCACCAAAAGCAACAGCGCGATACCCCCTTTCGCAATCCGATTTTCACCAAAATTCATCTTTGCGTCGCACCAACCAACCAAACGGCCCATCAATATGGCAGGGTGCGGCACGCGCTCCCACAAAAGCCGGGGCTCCCCGAAAATGGCATCAAGGCCAAGGGCCAAAGCCAACACAAGCACTGTGCTCAAAGCGCGTCCTCCAACCGCTTCAGGCCCGTCGCGTCGGGAATTCCAAGGCGAATCCAGCGCGGATTATAGGGAAAGCAACGTGTCAGTATGTGATGCTGAGCCAGATGCGTTTCCAGCCTCGCGGCGTCATCCAATTCGTAGAGCCGGAACAAGCTCGTACCACCAACCAACCGAGCATGTTTAGGGACGACGAGCGCATCAAGTGCGGCGGCGTTTTGGGCCAATCGGCTACGTTGCTCTGCGGCCCATGCCGGATCGCTCAATGCGTTGGCGCCGATGGCCAAGGCTGGTCCGGAAACCGCCCAAGGCCCGACCCAATCGGCGAGTTGTCGGATACGATCCGGTGACGCGATGATAAACCCAAGCCGCAGGCCGGCCAGACCCCAGAATTTGCCAAAACTCTTCAAAACAACAAGGTCAGGGCGGTTCACTAGATGTGGCACATGGCTGAGTGTGGGGTCTGTGTCGCAAAAGCTTTCGTCGACGATACAAAGGCCAGAGGCTAGCGTAGCCGGGTCACAGACCCGCCCATTTGGGTTGTTGGGGTGTACATCAACCTGCACGTCAGCGGGGCCTTCAGGCACAACCTGCCAGCCATGTGCGCGAAACGCGGCGGCATGTTCGTTGTAGGTGTCTTGCACAATGCGTACGCGGCCCGGTTTTGCGAGGCGCGGCAGTTGAGCGATGGCCAGAGAGGCGCCCGGAACCGGCAAGATATCCGCCTGATCGGGAACATCCCAAAACGCCCGTGCGGCGGCGATCAAACGCTCAAAAGCAGCTTCGTCCGGTAATGCCTGCCAGATTTCGGGAGAGATACCAGAAATCGGATAGGGAAACGGAGCAATGCCTGTTGACAGATCAAGCCAGGTTTCGCGCGTGCCGCCATATTTTTGGATTGCGGCATCCAGCCGTCCGCCATGATCGCGCCCAGATGCTGAACTTCTGCCCATCGGATCCTTCCACATGTTTTCCCCATCAAACCACGCGGGTTTCCGCGCAATCAGGGCTCCCACAACCAAATTGTTAACGCCAGTTCGAAAACTTAACGAATTGTTCATAATTTAAATCGAGGACGAAACAATCCGCGGGTGTCGTATACAGGGCTACGGCACGGAGTAAAAATGAATGTATTGATTGTTGAGAACCGCCGTGAGTTGGCCAGCGTTTGGCAGCGCCATATCGAACGGCAGGGGCACAGGGTTTTGACCGCGCGATCTCAGACCGCAGCGATACATGTGATTCAAACCTTCAAGCCGGATATGATCGTTCTCAATCTGGTGCTGTCAGACGGAAGCGCTTTGGCCATTTCGGATTTTGCGTCATTCCGCTTGCCAGAGACCAAGGTCATCTTTGTTACAGATACGACGTTCTTCTCGGACGGGTCGCTCTTTGCCTTCGCGGGCAATGCGTGTGCCCACGTGCAAGCGGGCACACCCCCCGAAGATCTTGCGGCGATGATCGACTACTACGCCGCGTCCGCCTGATCGCGCCCGTGTGGCGCCATCCAGTCAATCACAGGGCCAATCGGCACAATCCGATGCGGGTTCACGCTTTCATGGCTGTAGTGATAGTGCCGCACGATATGCGTTTTGTTGACCGTCTCTGCCACTCCGGGCACCTGGTAAAGCTCGCGCATGTAGGCCCACATGTTTGGAAAATCGATCAGACGCGCACGGTTGCACTTGAAGTGCCCGTGATAAACGTCGTCAAAACGCACCAGCGTTGTGAAGAGCCGCCAATCCGCTTCTGTGATTTGCGCACCCAACAGGTATCGGCGCGATGACAGTAAGCCTTCAAGCCAATCCATCGTGTCAAACAAAGGTCCAGCGGCTTCATCATAGGCGGCTTGCGTGGTCGCAAAGCCGCATTTGTAGACGCCGTTGTTGAGGGTGTTATAGATGCGGCTGTTGATCTCTTCGATCTCATCACGCTGCGCTTCTGGCCAGTAGTCCGTGGTATTCCCCGTGATACCGTTGAACGCACTGTTGAACATGCGAATGATTTCGGAGCTTTCGTTCGAAACGATGGTTTCGCGCTCTTTGTCCCACAGGATCGGCACGGTCACACGGCCGGAAAATTGAGGGTCCGCTTTGGTGTAAATGTCACGTGCAAAAGGCAGGCCATAAAGCTGATCACCGGTGGCGCCTTGATCATCCTGTTCAAAGGTCCAGCCATCGGTGAGCATATCCGGATGCACTGCCGAGATGTCGATGTGTGCAGTGAGATCTTTCAATTGCCGAAAGATCAGGGTGCGATGTGCCCAGGGGCAGGCATAGCTGACATAAAGGTGGTACCGGCCGCTCGCTGCAGGAAATCCACCTTCACCGGAAGGGCCCGCAGATCCGTCCGCTGTAATCCAATTCCTGAATTTTGCTTCGCTCCGTTTGAATTTCCCACCTGTGGACTTTGTGTCATACCACTTGTCTGTCCAAACACCGTCAACCAGCAAACCCATAAGGCTGTCCTCCGTTTTCGCGTTGGACAGCAACTTATCGCGCTGCGCAGGTCATTCCAGAGCGCTTAGGGCGCAGCACCTCTGCACATATGCACAGGCCGGATCACTGAAGATCAGAGAATGCCGCCTTCATCCGATCCACGGCCTCTTGCACGCGCACTCGCGGCAGAGCAATGTTGAACCGCAGGAAAGCGTCGCCACCGGACCCGAAGGTTGGACCTTCGTTTACGGCGATCTGGGCCGTTTTCATCACGCGGTTGGTAAACTCTTCGCGCGCCATGCCTGTGCCGGAAAAGTCGACCCACGACAGGTAGGTCGATTCAAGCTCCATGGAGTGCAGCCCTGGAATCGCATTGATGCCTTCGTCAAAAAGCTTGCGGTTGCCGTCGAGATAGGTGCGCAGCTCGTCGACCCAGGCGGCACCTTCGGGCGAATAAGCGGCGGTAACCATGAACATGCCGAAAGAGTTGGGCGAGAGACCCAACCCAGCCATCCGAGCGCCAAAGCGCGCCCGCAATTCCGGGTCGTCGATTATGACATTGCCAATGTGCGCCCCGGCGATGTTGAACGTCTTGGTTGAGGCGGTCATCATCACCAACCGGTCTGCAATCCCGTCGATCTTGGCCATCGGAATATGAGTTTGGCCGGGCATCGTCAGGTCATGGTGAATTTCGTCAGACACCAGAATGAGATCATGCTTGATCGCAAAGGCTGCAACCGCCTCCAGCTCTGCCCGCGACCAGACACGGCCACCGGGATTGTGCGGTGAGCACAAGACAATCATGCGGGTCGTGTCGTCGATTAACGCATCGTAGCTGTCGAAATCCATCTCGTAGCGGCCGTTTGTGTTGACCATTTGGCATTCCACAACACGGCGGCCCGCCGCTTTGATCACCTTGCTGAAGGCGTGATACACCGGCGTGAACAAAACAACGCCATCCCCCGGTTCGGTATAAGCGTCCACGCACATCGCGGTTCCGTTCACCAATCCGTGGGTCGAAAACACGCTAGCCGGATCCACAGACCACCCGTGGCGCGTTTCCATCCACCATTGGATGGCGGCGAGGTATTTGCTGTCATCGCCAAAATAGCCATAGACGCCGTGGTCCATCATGGAGTGCAGCGCATCCTGCACCACCTGCGGCGGACGGAAATCCATGTCAGCCACCCACATCGACAAACCACTGTCCTGAGACACGCCGTAAATCGCTTCCATCTTGTCCCATTTGGCACAGTGGGTTCCGCGCCGGTCGATGATGTCGTCAAAGCTCATGCAAGTGGTCCTTTCTCGATTCTTGGGCCAAGCTAGCGTTTGAGCGCGCAGGCGCAAGCCGTGTTGCTAAGGGCGGGCCGCTGGCCTAAATCGGGGGCATGATCAGGCCCATTATTTTACACCCGGACCCCAGGCTTAAGAAGACATCTGCAGAGATCAATGATCTGTCGGATGACCTGCGCACGCTGGCGGATGATATGCTGGAAACGATGTATGCCGCGCCAGGTATCGGTTTGGCGGCGCCTCAGATCGGTGTTTTGACGCGCCTTATCGTTCTGGATTGTGAAAAAAGCGACGAACAGGCACCGCGCCCGATCGCGATGTTTAACCCGCGCATCATCGCAAGTTCGGATGAGAAAAGCGCCTTTGACGAAGGGTGTTTGTCGATCCCGGATCAATACGCCGAGGTTATTCGCCCGGCGGAGGTGGAAGTTGCCTGGATCGACCCGAACGGCAATGAACAATCCGAAGTCTTTACCGATCTGTGGGCCACCTGTGTGCAGCACGAGATTGATCACCTCGATGGCAAGCTGTTCATCGATTACCTCAAGCCGCTGAAGCGTCAGATGATCACGCGCAAAATGGTCAAGCTGAAGCGCGAGCGCGCCCGGGAAAAAGCATGATCCGCGATATTGTGCGTTGGCCTGACCCCGTGCTGGCGCAGCCCTGCGCGCCAATCGAAGAGGTCACGAAAACCGTGCAAACCTTGGCGCAAGACATGCTGGACACAATGTATGACGCGCCCGGCCGTGGCCTCGCGGCACCTCAGATCGGCATTTCACAGCGTATGTTCGTGATGGATGTCGCGTGGAAAGACGGCCCAGCAGAGCCTGTGGTCTGCATTAACCCCGAGATCACTTGGCGCAGCGAGACGCAGGTGCAAAGCGGCGAAGGGTGTTTGTCTATTCCGGGGCTTTTGGTGGACGTGGTTCGAAGCGCCGAAGTGGACTTAAGCTGGACGGATCAAAACGGTGTGTCGCACACATCTCGCTTTGACGGATTTGCGAGCCTGTGCATCCAGCATGAAACGGATCACCTGGACGGAATTGTCACCCTTGATCGCGTTGATGCGGGCACGCGCGATGCCTTGATCGCGGAATACGAGGCACTGTCCAAATGACCATTCGCCCTTTCATACCTTGGCCAGACCAGCGTTTGCGGACGGCAGTTCCCGAAGTGAGCGAGATCACGGATGAGATCCGTACGATCTGGGCGGATATGGTCGAAACGATGGATGCAATGCCGGGTGTCGGATTGGCGGGGCCGCAGATTGGTGTGATGATGCAAGTGGCTGTCGTGGATGCCACGCCAGATCGCAGTCGCCGTTTGCTGTTTGCCAACCCATCCATCATCAACGCGTCTTCCGAGATGGAGCTTGGCGAGGAAGGCAGCCCAAACCTGCCCGGCGTATCGACCAAGATCAAACGACCCAAGGCTGTGACCATTCGGTTCTTGAACGAACACGGCATGATCGATCGACGCGATTTCGAAGGATTAGAGGCGCGATCGATCCAGCATCAGATCGATCACCTGAATGGCCGGATGTATTTCGACAACCTGAGCAAAGTGAAGCGTGACATGTTGCTGCGCAAGGCGCGAAAGGCGTCGTCCTGATGCGCATCGTTTTTATGGGAACGCCCGATTTTTCGGTGCCTGCACTCAAAGCGCTGCACGACGCCGGACATGATATTGTGGCCGCCTATTCACAGCCGCCCCGCCGTGCTGGGCGCGGCAAGAAAGAGCGCCCTGGACCGGTACACGCCTGTGCCGAGGCGCTGGGCATTCCGGTATTCACGCCCACATCGCTCAGGACGGACCAAGCTCAGGCTGAGTTTCAGGCTCTGGAGGCGGATGTCGCCGTGGTCGTGGCCTATGGGCTGATCCTGCCGCAGGTGATTTTGGATATGCCGCGCTTTGGGTGCCTCAACATTCACGCATCGCTTTTGCCACGCTGGCGCGGGGCTGCGCCGATCCATCGTGCGATCCTTGCCGGTGATACAGAAACGGGCGTGTGCATCATGCAGATGGAAGCCGGTTTGGACACTGGCCCTGTGCTAACCCGGCATGTCACACCTATTGCCAGCACGGACACCACCGGCAGCTTGCATGACAAACTGGCCGACCAAGGCGCGGCGGCGATTGTCGAGACGTTGAGCCAATTGCACACGCTGACCGCGGCGCCGCAGTCGCAAGATGGCGTGACCTATGCTGAAAAGATCGACAAGTCCGAAGCCCGGATTGATTGGGCGGCGCCCGCAGCTGAGGTAGATCGCCAGATCAGAGGGTTGTCACCCTTTCCCGGTGCCTGGTTCGAAACCAATGGCACCCGCATAAAGGCCATCCAATCGGAGTATTTACCCGATCTTCACGGGCCGGCCGGTGAAGTGGTGAGTGATGATTTGGCAATAGCGTGTGGCGATGGCGCGGTGCGTCTGACGCTCTTGCAGCGTGCTGGTAAAGCCGTGCAAGATGCCGATACGTTTTTGCGGGGGTTCCCCCTGCCCAAAGGCACGCAGACAGGAGAGAGCTGATGGTCCCTACACTTGCTGGCACAGTCGTGATCGCAGGCATCATTGGCTATATCTCTGAACGGTCCAGATTTACGCACAACGGCGTTTTGCAAAGCATCATCATCTGCGTCGGTGGTGCGTTTTTGTTTTACTTCATTCGGTTGATGTTCGGCTTTGGATTTGGCTCGGTTGGGGTCGACGCCATCATCGCGTCTATCGGTGCACTGATCATCATCCCGACCCACTGGCGCCGATAGGGTTCGAACTTTTCCAATGTACGCGCGGGACCGCGGATTTAGGCGCGCTCTCGTCGCAAACCCCGCGATCTTCCCGCGGAGTTTCGTGGTAATTCACCGCGCAGTGCGCGGTTTTGCTGCGAATCAAAGCTGACTGGTAGGAAGAGTTTTTTGACAAACAGAAAAATAGTTGGATGCGAAACGACCTGTCAAAACGGTGAATACGGCAATCTGACGTTTTTGAAACAAAAGCTGCAGCGCTTTGCGCAGGAGAGAGGTTCCCACCAAAAGGACGAGGCCTATGGGATGCATGACCAACATTGAAATCGCGCGCGAAGCGAAGAAGCCGATTTTCGAAAAGCGTGATGCAGCCTTTGGCTCAGGTGTCTGTCAGGCCAGGCATGGCGATTTTGCGCCGATTTACCCCAACAATATGCCGCTGGCAGAAAAGGTTCCGACGATCTGCGCGCGTATCTGTCGCACAAACAACGGGCTGATGGGGCAAAGAATCGCGATCAGCCGAATCTGCGGGAACTTTTGGGGTTATGGGGATCAGCCGGCCTGCATGGCAAAGACAGGGTATTCCTTTTCGAATCACCCAACAAAAATGGGTGGGATGAGAGCATGATGATGCCTGATCTACCAGGTGCCTCCACGGCCCTAGCCTCGCATTCGAAAGAAGACGGGCCGATCGAAGGGCTTTGATAAAGCGAACGAAAAAGGGTCAGGCAGATCGCCTTTCCACGCAAGCGGGGCCCTGGGAACGAACACTAGTAAACGGAAAGGGCGCACGGATGGCGGCCACGAAAATTGACGGAAAAGCCTTTGCAGCACAGGTGCGCGGGCAGATTTCAGAACATGTGCAGCGCCTGAAAGACGATCACGGGATCACACCCGGGCTGGCGGTTATTCTGGTTGGCGAAGACCCGGCGAGCGAGGTGTATGTCGCGGCCAAACACAAGCAAACCGTTGAGGTGGGCATGGCGTCGTTTGAACACAAGCTGCCTGCAGACACGTCTCAGGAAGATCTGTTTGCATTGATTGATCAGCTCAATGCCGATCCAACTGTGCACGGCATCCTGTGCCAGTTTCCTGTGCCGGATCACCTGAACGAACGCGACGTGGTTGCGCGCATCGATCCTGCCAAAGATGTCGACGGCCTGAGCGTGGTGAACGCGGGGCTGCTGGCGAGCGGCGAAACCGGCCTCGTGTCGTGTACGCCTTTGGGCTGTTTGATGCTGTTGCGGGATCAGCTTGGCAATATGTCGGGCAAAGAGGCGGTTGTGATTGGCCGTTCGAACCTCTTTGGCAAGCCGATGGGGCAATTGTTGCTGCAGGAAAACTGCACCGTCACAATCGCGCATTCCCGCACAGCGGATTTGCCTGCGGTTTGCCGCCGCGCAGATATTCTGGTTGCGGCTGTTGGCCGGGCCGAAATGGTCAAGGGCGACTGGATCAAGCCGGGTGCCACAGTGATTGACGTTGGCATCACGCGCATTCCGCATCCTGAGAAACCGGGCAAATCAAAGCTGTTGGGCGATGTGGATTATGCCGAAGCGCTCGACGTTGCGTCGGCGGTCACGCCTGTACCCGGCGGCGTTGGCCCAATGACAATCGCGTGCCTGTTGGCCAACACACTGACAGCATGTTGCCGCGCGCATGGGTTGGTTGAGCCCGAAGGTTTGACAGCGTGAGCATTGACCCAAAAGACCCCCGCTTGTTGCGGGGGGCACCCGTGCGACAGCGCATTCTGGATGACGTTCAAGCCTATGTCGCGCAGCACAGCAATATCGGGCGTATTGTCTCTGTCTCCATCGGCGACATTCCCGAAGTTGGAATCTATGTGCGCAACCAAGCCCGTGTGGCTGAAAAGGTGCAGCTGCCGTTCGATCAGGAATACTGGGGCGCTGACGTCACGCAGGAGGAATGCAAAGCACGCATTCAGAAGATGAATGATGATCCCGATGTGCTGGGCGTCATTCTTCAGCGTCCGGTGCCGGATCATATCAACGTGCGTTCTCTGCAATCGGCGATCCACCCTCTGAAAGACCTCGAAGGGATGAACCCGGCCTCGATCGGCAACATCATCTATAACGATGTGGCTTTGGCTCCGTGTACTGCCGCCGCGGCTGTCGAATTGGTGCGCGAAACAGGGCTGAACATGGAAGGTTTGGAAGTTGTCATGGTTGGGCACTCCGAGATTGTCGGAAAACCTGCTGCCATGATGCTGATGGCCGAAGGGGCCACGGTCACCGTATGCCACCACATGACGCGCTCAGTGGCGATGCATTCGCGCCGCGCAGATGTTGTGGTGGTTGCCGTGGGCAAGGCGCATCTGATCGGTGCGGACATGATCAAACCGGGTGCTGTGGTGATCGACATTGGCATCAACCAGACCGACGATGGGATCGTGGGTGATGTGGATACCGCATCGGTTATCGACACGGCGGGCTGGGTCACCCCTGTTCCAGGCGGTGTTGGGCCGGTGACTGTGGCGATCCTGATGCGCAACGCTACGGTCGCGCATCAGCGTCAGGTTGCGGCGGGCTGGCTAAACTAAAGCGCCAGATATCCAACCGCTGAACTCGAGATCAAGTAGCTGAACCATCGAAGAAAATGGGCGCCGAACCACCGTTCGACGCCCGTGCACGTGGTTCGCCTGCGCGATCAGATGTCGAGCGTATTGGCGCGTTCCCATTCAGAGAAGTGAGACACGTAGGAGTTCCACTCCTGATGCTTCATCTTCAGATAGGCCGCTGAGAATTCTGCGCCCATCGCCGCCTTCAGGCCTTTGTCCTTGTCGTACTCACGCAGAGCGTCGAGCATGTTGAGCGGCAGTTTTGGCGCGCCGCGCACCTTGTGACCGTCGGCGTACATATCGATGTCATAGCGCTTGCCCGGATCGGCCTGCGTGCGAATGCCGTCGAGGCCAGCCGCGATGATCACAGCTTGCAGCAGATACGGGTTCGCCGCGCCATCAGGCAGACGCAGTTCAAATCGGCCCGGTCCTGGCACGCGGACCATGTGTGTGCGGTTGTTGCCCGTCCAAGTCACGGTGTTTGGCGCCCATGTTGCACCCGACATTGTGCGCGGTGCGTTGATGCGCTTGTAGCTGTTCACGGTTGGGTTGGTGATCGCCGCAAGCGCACTTGCGTGCTTCATGATCCCACCGAGGAAATGCTTGCCGCGCTCTGACAGGCCGACCTCGCCGGTCTGCCCTTCGCCGGCACCCGCAAACACGTTGGTTTTTGCGTCTGCGCCGGGCGCGTCCCAGACCGAGATATGCGCGTGGCAGCCGTTGCCTGTCAGCCCCTCGATTGGTTTGGGCATGAACGTGGCGCGCAGGCCGTGCTTTTCAGCAACCGATTTGGTCATGAACTTGAAGAAGCTGTGCTTGTCAGCCGTTTTCAGGACGTCATCAAATTCCCAGTTCATTTCAAACTGGCCATTCGCGTCTTCGTGGTCGTTCTGATACGGGCCCCAGCCCAGATCCAGCATGTAATCACAAATCTCGCGCACAACGTCATAGCGGCGCATCACGGCCTGCTGGTCGTAGCACGGCTTTTCCGCTGTATCGAAGGGGTCGGAGATTTCTGTGCCTTCAGGCGTCAGCAAAAAGTACTCTGCCTCGATCCCGGTTTTGACATGCAAACCTTCTGCGGCGGCCTCATCAATCAAGCGGCGCAGCACGTTGCGCGGAGCTTGCGCCACGTCTTCGCCTTCCATGACGCAATTTGCAGCAACCCACGCCACTTCGGGTTTCCAAGGAAGCTGGATCACAGAAGACGGATCTGGAACGGCCAACATATCGGGATGCGCAGGTGTCATGTCGAGCCAGGTGGCAAAGCCAGCAAAGCCAGCGCCTTCTTCTTGCATGTCGGCAATGGCTTGCGATGGAACCAGCTTGGCACGCTGGCCACCGAAGAGGTCCGTGAAGGAGATCATGAAGTATTTGACGCCGTTGTCTTTGGCGTATTTTGCCAGATCAATGGTCATTTTTTGTTTCCCTGTCAGTCATCGTTTCAAAAGCAAACGGCGCGTCCTGCAAGGGTCGCGCCGTGAAAGTGTTTTAGTAGGATGACCCCGGTTTTCCGGGGTACCAATCGGTGCCAGCGAGCGGGATTTTCGCCATCGCTGCGGCTTCCATTGTCAAGGCGCACAAATCCTCAGGTTCGAGGTTGTGCAGGTGGTTCTTGCCGCAAGCCCGCGCGATTGTTTGGGCTTCGAGCGTCATCACCTTGAGATAGTTGTTCAGGCGACGGCCGCCTTCGATCGGATCAAACCGTGACATCAGTTCCGGGTCTTGCGTTGTGATGCCCGCAGGGTCTTGGCCTTCGTGCCAATCGTCATAAGCACCCGCCGTGGTTCCCAGCTTCTGGTATTCGTCTTCCCATCGTGGGTCATTGTCACCCAGCGCAATCAAGGCAGCCGTACCGATGGCCACAGCATCGGCGCCAAGCGCCATACACTTGGCTACATCAGCTCCGGTACGTACACCGCCGGACACGATCAATTGCACTTCACGGTGCATGCCCAGATCTTGAAGCGCGCGTACGGCTTCACGGATGCAGGCCAGGATCGGCTGGCCGACATGTTCGATGAACACATCTTGCGTCGCCGCTGTGCCGCCTTGCATGCCATCAAGAACCACAACATCGGCCCCTGCTTTCACGGCAAGCGTTGTGTCAAAGTATGGACGTGCGCCGCCAACCTTGATGTAGATCGGCACTTTCCACGCCGTAATCTCGCGCAGTTCGAGGATTTTGATCTCCAGATCATCCGGGCCCGTCCAATCCGGGTGACGGCACGGAGAACGCTGGTCGATCCCTTTGGGCAGGTTGCGCATCTCGGCCACACGGTCGCTGATCTTTTGACCAAGCAGCATGCCTCCGCCACCGGGCTTTGCGCCTTGGCCCACCACAACTTCGATGGCGTCAGCCTTGCGCAGATCGTCTGGGTTCATCCCGTAGCGCGATGGCAAATACTGGTAGACCAGCTTGTTGGAATGCCCACGCTCTTCCGGGGTCATGCCGCCATCACCTGTGGTGGTTGATGTGCCGGCCAATGTCGCGCCGCGACCCAATGCCTCTTTCGCCGGGCCAGATAAGGCACCGAAAGACATGCCTGCAATAGTGATCGGAGTGTCCAGCTCAATCGGGTTCGCCGCAAAGCGTGTGCCCAGAGTAACGCTGGTTTCACACTTTTCCCGATACCCTTCGAGAGGATAGCGCGACATTGATGCGCCCAGAAAAAGCAGATCGTCGAAGTGCGGCACCTTGCGTTTGGCACCGCCCCCGCGAATGTCATAAATGCCGGTCGCAGCCGCGCGTCGGATTTCGGCGTTGATGCTTTGTGTGAACGTCGCGGATTGGATTGGCTCGGTCCGAGGTGGACCGTCTTGTTTGATGTCTTTCATCCTGGTCCCCATCAATAAGCGTTGTCGATATTGAAGTTATATAGCTTGCGCGCAGACCCATAGCGTTTGAATTCTTCGGGTTTGGCGTCGCAGTCGCCTTTTTCCAGCAGGTCTGCCAAAATTTCGAGATGTTCGGGGCGCATCTCTTTTTCGATGCAGTCCGCACCCAGGGATTTGACCGAGCCGCGCACAAACAGGCGGGCTTCGTAGATTGAATCGCCCAGAGCGTCGCCCGCATCACCGCAGACCACCAGATTGCCCGATTGCGCCATGAAGGCCGACATATGGCCCACGTTGCCGTGCACAACGATATCAATGCCTTTCATCGAAATGCCGCAGCGCGATGAGGCGTTGCCTTTGATCACGAGCGTGCCGCCATGGCCGGTTGCCCCGGCGTATTGCGACGCGTCACCATCAATGACGACCATGCCGGACATCATGTTTTCCGCAACGCCCGGACCAGCCGAACCATGCACGCGTACGGTGGCCTGCTTGTTCATGCCAGCACAGTAGTAGCCGGTTGACCCTTTGACCGCGACTTCGATCGGCGCGTCCAGACCGCAGGCAATAGCGTGACTGCCGCGCGGGTTGATCACTTCCCAAGCCGTTTGGTTCGTTTCCTGGCTTTGGGCGTGAAGCGTTGCGTTCAGATGGCGAAGGCCCTCGGCCTCTAAGTCAATTGTCTGCATATCAGTGATTCCAGAAGTAAACGGTGGCTGGCTCAGGTTCCCAAACCCGTGCATCTTCGATGCCGGGCAGATTGACCAAGGCGCGGTATTCGCTGCCGAACGCCACATATTCATCGGTTTCGGCCATGACGGCGGGTTTGCAGGCGATTGGATCACGTACGACGCCAAAACCGTCTTTTGTGCCAACAACGAAGGTAAAGAAGCCATCAAGATCGTCCAGCGAATCCTGAAGCGCTTCGCCAAGTGTCGCGCCATTCTGCATCTTCCAGGTCAGGTAAGCTGCGGCCACTTCGCTGTCATTTTCGGTTTCGATCCGCACACCTTCCCGGCGCAGCTTGCGGCGCAGAGAGTTGTGGTTCGACAAAGAGCCGTTGTGCACCAGGCACTGATCAGAGCCTGTGTTGAACGGATGCGCGCCCATCGTGGTCACCGCCGATTCGGTGGCCATACGGGTGTGTCCGATTCCGTGGCTTCCAGACATCTTCGAAACTTCGAATCGGGCGGCCACATCTTTTGGCAATCCGACTTCCTTATAAATCTCGATGATATCGCCAACACTCATGACGCGGATGCCACCGTCAATCTCGGCCAATGCGTCACGCGCCGCTTCGATCTTGCCTTCGGGCAGCTCCAGCACGGCGTGTGTGTCTTTCGTTTCAATAGAAACAGAAACGCCCAAAACATCCGACAGACGTGTATCCAAGCCGTCGAAAGACGTGTCTGGCGTGTCAGATTGAACGGTCAGTTTTTCCGTGTTGCGGTCGCCGTCACCATAGATGGCAATGCCCGCGCTATCCGGGCCACGATCCGTCATCGTGATCAGCATATCGGTCAACATCGAGCCGAGTTGAGGCTCTAACGTTTTGTCTTTCAGAAATAATCCAACGATGCCGCACATTGGCACGCTCTCCTGCATTGAGGGTTTTCCCGAAGTTAGCACTTTTCCGTTGCGATGAACAACCGGGAGGAAAAAAATTTTCACCGCAGGCAAAAAGTGGCGGAACGATATGTTTTGCCTCCGCAATGCGCCGGAAACTGGCGCGCACTGCAGCCGTCTGTGTTCGGCAAAAAAGTCCCAGCTGGTTAGCTGTTTTGCGGGTAGCTGATGATTGAAAGGTAGCGGGCGGGCAAAACCGTCAGTTTTTCTGGCCCGTGGGGTGCATCTGCGTCGAAAAACAACGTGTCACCAGGGCGCAAAGTAAACACATCGTTGCCGTGGCGATAGTCCACCTCTCCCTCCAACATATAGATCGTTTCGATCCCACCGTGCTGAAAGGTTTCGAACGTGTCGCTCTCAGTTGTCAGCTCAATGAGATAGGGTTCGACGATAACACCGCTTGCATTGCTGCCGATGTGACCAAGCAAGTTGTACTGATGTCCCGCACGGGTGCCTTCGCGCTCCGTTTCCACACCTTCGCCCGCTTTGGTGTGCACGGCTTCCCGGCTTTCTTCATATTGCCGAAAAAACGAAGTGAGCGGCACCGACAGCGCATTCGCCAAAGTTTGCAAGGTTTGCAGCGACGGAGACGTGTTGCCGTTTTCGATCTTGGACAACATTCCAATCGATAGCCCGGTCATCTCTGACAATTCCGCCACAGTCGTACCTTGCGATTTTCGAAAACCGCGCACTTCGCGCCCGATTGCGACCTCAAGAACTTTCTCGCGTTTAGAAGAGGTTGAGTGTGGGTTTTGCGTGAGGCGCACAACAACGTCCGATGATTGTTCGGTCGTTTTCATAAGCCACTACTCCTTTTTCCGCGATGCGGTTAGCAGAAAGCTAATGTAACAAATTTTGTCGCGTTAGCCATATGCTTCAAAGGGTGCGCTTGCTCTTTCGCCATAGATCAATGTTGGCTCAAGGCTGACATGTCTGGTGCCTCTAAGATGCAAAAGCTGTGGAAGGTGCAATTGCAGCTGGCCCTGCCCACCATGGCAGTTGGGTTCAATTAGGTGCTAATCTTGCGTTCAATATGGTGATCCTCGCAGCCTTTGTTGGCACACAGGATTTGGCCCAAAGGTTGAAAAAACAGATGTTGGGGCTGTAGAGCTCCGGCACCCGGCGGACCTGCAATTGGTCTTTAGGTCACCGTGAATTGCCCCATCATGCCGCAATCCTCATGCTCAAGAATATGGCAATGGTACATGTAGGGCGTCTCTTCCGGTGCATCATAGTCGAACCGGACCAATATCTCTGACCATCCGTCTTCGACATGCACCATGTCTTTCCAGCCCTGCGCATAAGCCGGTGGCGTTGCGCCGTTCTGGCTAAGAATACGGAACGAACAGCCATGCACGTGAAATGGATGCAGCTGATCATCCACTGAAACGCGCCACAGCTCTGTATCACCTTTGCGTACTCTTTCGTTGATGCGATCCATCTTCATCGGCTGACCATTGATCGCCATGGCCCCTGCATCTCCGCAGAAATTGTCCCAAGCGAGCGCGAGCGCAGCCAGATCGGCACTCACGTCCATTTGCAGCTCAAACGAACGCGTCACTGTTGCTTCGGCAGGGTTGGGTGGCGCAAGGTTGGCAAGGCGCGTCGGCATGGCCCCGTCAAACCCAGCCTCCCCTGATGTCGTAAAAGAAAGTGCCGTTGTGGTTTGGCCGCCGCCAAAAAGATTCCCGAAAAATCCACCGCCGCCATTCAAATCGACGTTCAATGCGTTGGTTTCAGCAGTGCGCATGTCGACCAACACTTCGTACCGTTCGCCGGGAGACATTAGGATGCTTTTGGCCTCCACCGGGGATGGCAGAAACCCACCGTCGGATGCGATCACCGTGATTGGGCCGGTGTCCATCGACAGCTCTAGAAAACGCGCGTTGCAGGCGTTCAGAATGCGCAAGCGAACCAGCCCGGATGGAACAGTTTGGGATGCGGGCGCGATGGCTCCGTTGATCACCAAGGTGTCACCCTCGTACCCGTCTTCAAAAACCTCACCGCTCAGCACATAGCTCATGCGCCCATCGGCATCGAATGTCTTGTCTTGCAGAACCAAAACAAAGTCGTCCACGCCGTAGGTTTGCGGCAGATCCGCATCTAGGCTGCCATCATCTTCGATCAGCATTACACCGGCCAAGCCATTGTAGGTTTGCTGAGCCGTTTTCCCGTGCATGTGAGAATGAAACCAGTTCATCGACGCGCGTTGTACAACCGGCACGTCAGGCGACCAGACTGCACCGTCTTCGATTTCCTGATGTGGGCCGCCGTCGACGTCGCCGGGGATATGCAGACCGTGCCAATGGATGGTTGAGGTGTCGCCAATTTTGTTTGCTACATCGAAGGGCAGGGTTTGCCCCTGTTTCGCACGCAAAACCGGGCCAAGGTAGCTGTGGTTGATCCCAAAGGTCGCACTGGCCGTGCCAGTTCCGAAATCGTGGTTCGCTTGGTTCAGAGACAGGGGAATTCGGCCCTCTATCTCGCCGATCAAATCCGTCATCGGCAACACCCGAAGGGGGCGCGCTGTGTTTTGTGCCCAGCTTATGCCGCTTGCGGCCAAAAGCGCGCTGGCGCCGGATGCCGCAAGAAATGTTCGACGCTGCATTGGACCCTCCGAGGTTTGTCAACTAAGGTTGATAAGTGGGTAGTGAAGGCAAATTGTCAACCATGATTGATAAAGAAGACAGCGACTTTCTGGGTCAGAACATCAAAGGCATGATGATGACGCTGATCGCGCGCTGGAATGCCCAAATGGATGATGCTCGCGCGGAAACGGAATTTGCCTCTGTGCGACCGGCGGATATGCGGGTTTTTGCACAGCTGCGCGGCAGGACAGTTAAGCTCTCTACGATTCACCGAGAAATGGGGTTTTCCCGACAGGCGGCACAACAGGCCGTGGATCGGTTGGTGTCGCACGATATGATTTCAGTGGTCGCCGACCCCGACAGCAAGAGGGACAAGATCGTAACGATTACCGAAAAAGGCCACCGCTGGCGCGCGATTGCCGCTGCTCAGATTCGGGGAATCGAAACGCAGATCGCAGAGGTTCTTGAAGAGGACGCGCGGGAAAAGCTGCGCGACGCATTAATCCAGCTTGTTCAAAGAAAGAGGTGAGACAGCCCTTTCCGTACCAACCGGAAAGGGCTTGGGGGAAGTTTTAAAGTGCGGCGCGCAACGCGACGTTAAACGCGTTGGCCTGAACCATGAACGGGGCGTGGCCTGCGTCTTCGATCCAGACGACGCTGCCGTCACATCCGGGCACGGCGGCAGCGATGGCTTCGCTGGCTTGCGGCAAGCAAATCGCGTCATTGCGGCCACAAATCACAGTGGTGGGCTTTGAAATCTGTGGCAGCGCGTCGAGCAGGCTGCGCCCGCCTGCGGTGGCAAAAGTTGTCATCGCAACATCGAAATTGGTTGCCGCTGCGATCGCGGTCAGGCGGCCGGTGACGGCTTCGTCTTGCGGTTCGATCATGCTGCAAAAGGCAGCACAGCCCTGCGCAAAGTCTTCGGCCATGAGGCCCCCCAATTGTTGCGCGGCCTCGCCGGGCAAAGCGTGGGGGAATTCATCACTGGCAATCAACTGTGGTGTCGTATCAACCAGCACATATCGATCAAACGGCGCGTCTGGTCGTGCGCCCATAACCTGCGCAATAGAGCCGCCCATGGACCAACCCACAAGCGTCACATCGCGCAAACCCAGGCCGTCAACCACCGCGATCAGATCATCGCAATGATCCTCCATTGAAATGCTTGGGCTGTCCGAACTGGAAGCACCAAACCCCCGTAAATCGACGCAAACGACCCGATGTGTATCTGAAAACGCATCAACTTGTTGGTCCCAAACCGTGTGATCCATCAGGATGCCATGCACGAACAACAAGGCCGGTTTGTCGCCGCCTGTGTCGGTGAGATGAATGTTGTTTTGTCCAATTTTCATTTTGTTTCCTCCGATTTGGGGAAACGTTACTGGGACATGCCCACCATCATCTTGAATAAAATCCGCATCATACGCGCGCCCGGAATTTATCCGGTGTCACGCCCGTGATGGCCGAAAAAGAGCGGGTGAAATGACTTTGATCTGCATAGCCCAGGTCAAGCGCGAGCTGCGCTAAAGGCAAAGTGTCATCGGATAAGAGCATGGATTGTCCAGCTTTCACGCGCCGGTGCATTAGATATTGATGGGGGGTGGTTCCGAACTTTTGGCGAAAAGCGCGCAAAATCTGGCTCTGACTTAGCTCGCACACCTCTGCCAATTCTGCCAATGAAATCTGACGAGAGAATTCCGCCTCAATCAAGTCACGCGCCGCGCTGACGTTGGCGTCAGCCATGTTGTCAGATGGTGTTGCCTCGCCAAAAGTTGACCGGAGCGCTTCGCCCAGCAGGGCCATCATGGCATCAGCGAACAAAGGGCCAGTGATCCCGCCAAGCGTAAGCTCGCGCCGAAGCCGATGCGCCAGGTCACGCAAGGGGTCGCTGTCTACTTGGAACACGTCGCGTAGGTCTTTGTTCGTTTTGCCTAACGCGGCGTCCATTGATTCCGCATCAATCAAAATGTGGAGCGCACTTGGCGCGCCTTCCCCAAAAGTCCAATGGTTGTCGGCGCCCGCAGGGATAAAGCTGAGCTGCCCATCCCTGAGGTGCGTTGTGGTTTTGCGACCGGCGCAGCTGTGATGAAACGCGCCGTCCAAAGCTTTGTAGTGATAGACCAGCAGATGATGAGCCATCGCAGGCGCCCCGAAATCGCTTGGGGGCAGATCGGCGTAGTCTTCAAGCCGCAATCCGGACCAGCCAAACTGGTCAGAATGACCGGTACAGGTAACCGGTACTTCCTGTCGTCGCGTCTCGGGGGACACGAAGCGGGTTTTCCCATTCTTTAGGTTTGGCATCGGTCGGCTGGTACGGTTTCGGTGGCCCACAGTCTGGCACAGTTTCCTATGCCAAGGATAGCTCCCCGTGCTGCAAGGCTGGTCTCGTCCTGTTGCCAGCTAGCAGCGCGCAAATCTTGGTCGGAGTGAGAGGATTCGAACCTCTGGCCCCTGCCTCCCGAAGGCGATTCAGCTGTTTACAATAGTTCGATATCCCTTTGTTTCTTGACGATGCGTTTGCGGTAGGTGCTTTTGCTTTGGCGGTTTCGTTGCGATATCGTTGCGGACTAGTGGCTCGACATCAATGGAGGTTGGTGGCACTTCGGAGCATCGCTTCAAGCTGCGGTATCCTACGTTGCGTCCGAAAAAGTTGCCTTTCCCCAAAGCAGCCATTTGTAATAAACGCAGCGAATGACCGTTCGGAGCCCAATTTGACGGATGCTGCACGTCGCAGGAATGGCTTAAGTGCTGCAAAATCCGACATTCGAATTGGCAAGCTAGATCATTGACCATTTCACTCGGAAAGCGTTAGATGCGCCTGATGGATCTCAATGACCGTTGAGTCGGCGAGATTAAATGGGAACACTG
>JABSSA010000352.1 GCA_013214665.1 Paracoccaceae bacterium | reverse complement strand
TCCAGAATACAGCCCAAGAGCAGAACGAGGATGTTTACCAGTAGGATAAACATAAGCGGGCTGATATCGGCACCCTCAAACATGTCGGAAATGGCCTGTGGCACGTTTTCTTGGATGACGATGTAGGTCAGGATCATCGACGCCCCGATGACAAGGCCAACGGACGCTGCCGATCGGGCGCTTTCCACGAAAATCTCATAAAGCGTCTTGATCTTGATCGCGCGATACAGTCCCGCCGCCACGATCAACGCATAAAGCGCGGCAATGGCGGCGGCTTCGGTTGGGGTGGTCACACCCGAATAAATACAGGTCAACAGGATCACCGGCATCAGCAGCGCTGGCGTTGCGCGCATCGTGATCCTAGGCAAGTCGCGCAGCGGCACAGGCTCCTCTTTCCCGAAACCGCGCCGGTGCGAGATGGCAAAGTTCATGCCCATCAGTACCACGCCCATCACCAGCCCCGGCACAATCCCGGCAAGAAACAGCATGCCGACAGATTCATTGGACACCAGCGCATAAAGCACCATCGGGATCGAGGGTGGGATGATTGGGCCAATGGTCGCTGTGGCAGCCGTGATCGCAGCGGCATAGCCGCGGGTGTAGCGCCCGGATTTCACCATCATATCGATGATGATCTTGCCGATGCCCGCCGCATCCGCGACGGCAGAGCCGGACATGCCCGAAAAGATCAGGCTCGCCACAACGTTCACGTGGCCTAGGCCCCCGCGAAAACGCCCCACGAGGGCGACGCAGAACTGCAAGAGCCGGTCCGAGATCGTGCCAGCGTTCATGATATTGGCGGAGGCGATGAACAGTGGGACCGCCAGCAGCAAGAACCCGTCAAAAAGGCGTTGCACCATAGTCGTGGCAGCAATCGCCAAATCCTGGCCCGCGACGCCAAGATAGACGAGAACACCAAAGATGATCGCATAGGCCACCGGCGTGCCAATTGCCGCCATGCCAAAAAGCGCGATGAGGCCGCAAATAAGCTCTGGACTCATGTCTTGTCCTCAACTTCGGTCAGGAGCGCCTCTATCTCGGTCTCAGGTGGCCCGAACCGCAAGACGGTGTAGATACGCCACAGATATCGCAGCGTGACGACAACCATCAGCATCACGAAAGGCGCAAAAAGCCACTTGATGGCAATCTTGTCCCCGGTGATCGGGACGCGCAGGGTTTGGATCTTCTTCAGGTTCATGAGCCTATTGTCAAAGACCGTTTCCCAAACAGCGGGCAGCGCCCAAAGCATCGCGGCGACCATCAGAACGGCGGTGATCAAG
Organism: Paracoccaceae bacterium; assembly: GCA_013214665.1. Lineage (GTDB taxonomy): Bacteria > Pseudomonadota > Alphaproteobacteria > Rhodobacterales > Rhodobacteraceae. The sequence continues at coordinate 1,742 of JABSSA010000352.1, read as the reverse complement.
GCCAGCACCCGCCGCACCGGGCGCGGCGCAGCCAAGTAGAGAACATCGAAAGTGACGTGATCCTTCTCGCGCACAACAAAGGCGCAGCCGAAGAAGATGACAAAGACCCACAGCAGAGAGATCAGAACAACCGACCAGCCAATGGGTTCTAGAAAGGGAACGTACCGGAAAAGGATTTGCAGAAGAAAAGTCACAAAAATCGCCGCCAAAGCCATAGCAGCGATAAATTCTGCGCCGCGGGTGAACCATGTCTGAAGTGTTTTCATATTGACTCTCCCGCGGCTGATTACTGGCTTAGTTGCCCAGCTCGTTGATACGATCCAGCACGCCTTCGGGCCATGCTGCGGCTGTCTCAGAGCCAACATACTGAGCCTGCACATGCTCGCGGAACGCGGCAAGGTCTGGTGTATAGATCTCAACACCTTGGCTGCGGATGAAGTCGGCAAGGTTGTTTTCCTTGTCGAGCTGCTTCAGGCGACCATAAGACGCCGCAGCATCCGCCGCGCGCTGCACCGTGATCTGCTGATCCGGCGTCAGGCTGTTCCATGTCTCAGCTGAAAAGGCAATGTAGTTCAGGTCCACCAGATGCGACGTCAGCGAAATTTGCTTGGTCACCTCATAGAACTTCTGGTCCACCACGGTCGGCAGCGGGTTGTCCTGCCCATCAATCGCGCCGGAGGCAAGAGAGGTATACACCTCAGAGAAAGCCAGCGGTGTTGGGGACGCGCCGAGGGCGGAGCCAAGGAACTGCCACGCATCCGTGCCTGGCATCCGCAGGTTCACCCCCGCCAGATCGGCTGGGGTCTGCACGTCTAGCTCATCGCGGGTCTGACGCAGGTTCACGTGACGGCGGCCAAGGTACATGACCGATAGCAGCTTTACGCCCAACTCGTCTTCAACGGTCTGCTTGAAGGGATCCATCAGCGGATCGTTGAAGACGCACTGATGCGCCGCGTCTTGATGTACGTAGCCGGTCGCGAAGATCGAAAACTCCGGGAAGAACTGCGCCAATTCTTGCGCCGAGGCGATGGACATGGTCAGGTTGCCGCCAGCGATCGCCTCCAGTTCGGTGCCCTGAGCGAACAAAGTGCCGTTATAGCCCGCCTGATAATCCGCAAAGCCCGACACCATCGGCGCGAACACCTCTGCCATCGCGACAGAGCGTTGGTCGGTTTCCGACCCGGATGTTGCCAGCGTGAAGGTCATTTTGTGCCCATCAGCGCTGACCGGTGCTGTGGCAATGCTAAGGGCTGAGGCTGCGGCCATCGCCGTCAACGCCGCCCGGCGTGTCAATTTGGTGATCATTTGTTTTCCTCCCTAAATGTGGACACCGATCAAAGCGCCCAGTGTATTGTGCTGTCAGATCTCCTCCGCCAGCGAAACGGTCTCTCCGGTTGCCGCTGCCCGTTGAATGGCGTCCACAACCCGAAGGGTGCGTAGTCCTTCTCTCCCCGAAACAAGCGGCTCTGCCCGTCCAGCAATGACATCGGCAAAATGATTGATCTGGTTCACCAATGGATCAGAGGTCGCAATGGGACCCGATGTGGACGAGATCGCCGACCACCAGTCAGGCTCACCTTCGTGCCGCCAAAGACTCTGATCCGGGATCGACAGCGAGCCCAAAGAGCCGCCGATTAAATACGCGCTTTGATTGGTGGCAGGATACACCGGGTATTCTTTTGCGGTATGCTCCCAGCTCCACGGTGACACGATGCTATCGGAGACAGTGATCGTGCCAATCG
>JABSSA010000351.1 GCA_013214665.1 Paracoccaceae bacterium | reverse complement strand
TTGCCCGCGCTGATCACCACGACGGGCCGGATTGCCGCCCAGTAGCCCACTCTGATCCGGGGCCCAATCGGGATAAACATGCGATGCACGGGCTGTGCACCGCCCATGCACCGTTTGTACACCAATACTCGCGAAGTCGTTCAGAACACCCCAGCAAACAACGCGTTACCGCTCAGGTCAGGCATTAGGATTTTGTTAGGGTTTCGGCGCGCCTGCCTCAGTGCTGCGGCTGTCGCGCCAGCGGGTGTAGCCTGCGAAATTCGGGCGCGGGTCGATCCCCTGACGGGTCAATACCGCCCCCGGAACAGGCGTGCCGGTTGGATGTAGTGCCGCTAGCGCGTCACGGATATGATCTGCGCGGGTGTGATCCCAGCGAAGGCACAACAACACGGCATCGGCAAATTCCGCCAACAAAACCGTATCAGAGGTGGCCCGCACCGGCGGCGCGTTAATCAGCACAACATCATATCGCGCGCGCATATCACGCAGGAAGTGCACAAATTCCGAGGATCGCAGCAGCGTTTCGGGATCGCCATCCAGCCGTTCGCCAGGGATGACGTCAAACCCGAAGTCAGGCTGCGTGCGGATCACTTCCCCCTCATCCGCAAGGCCCAACAGCAAAGCCGCCAGCCCGTGCGCCGGAGTGGCACCTACGAGCGATTTGGCCAGCGTAGGATTGTGCATATTGGTGTCGATCACCAGCACGCGATGCTTCTGGCCCAGCGCTTGGGCCAGTCCGAGACATGTCCAACCCGCTCCATCTTGCGGCGCGGTTCCGGCGCACAAGATCACCCGCCGCGACAAAGGCTGGATCGACAGCGCCAGATGCAAACGCGCAAAGGCGGCGCGGAAGGGCGATTTGGGTGGGCCGCTTTGATGGCGGGCAAGCGGGCCTTTCACCTCGGGAATTTCGGCAAGAACCGTCAAACCGGTTTCCTGTTCGATCACCTCAGGCAGGCGCAATCCACCGCGGTGCAGGCCCGACCAGAGCGCCCAGGCCACACCACCCAAGCCCCCCAAAAGCCCAAAGAACGAGAACACGAGGGATTTGCGCGGCTTGCTGGCCGCCTTGGGCACAGTGGCATGGGTCAGGCGGACCGCATCGGCGCGGTCTGTGCCTGTGCGGGCTTTGAGCGCATGAAGCTGCGCCAGCGTATCCTGTTTTGCCGCTGCGACAGCGGCCATCGCATCCTCAATTTCACCCAGGCGCGTGCGCGCGGCGTATTGCGCATCAAGCCGCGTGCCAAGAATATCTGCGGCCTCTTCCAACGCTGCGATCTGCGCTAGGTGCTGCGCCGAGCGCGACGGCAGCCCCGCCATCCGAACCGCGCGCCCTTCAAGGGCGCGCTTTTGGCGCTCCAGACCTGCGATCTGCACATCCCCCACAACCCCGCTTTCAAGCTGCGCATGATCAGCCGTGTGCGCCGCCAGCTCAGCCGCAAGGCCATCGGATCTTTGCGACAGAACGGCCATTTGCTCTGTGCGGGCTTGCGCCTTTTGGGCAATCTGGTGGGCCAGATAGGCCGTGATCACATCATCAGCCATCTGCGCGGCTGTTTCGGCCTCGCGCGCGCGTGCGGTGATCTGTAACACCAGCGTGCCGGGGATCACGCGCACACCAAGGCTGTCGCGATTGGGAATGGCGGCGCGGCGTAACACCTCTGCCCCCAGGATCACGGATTTCTCTGTTTCCACTTCGATCTTGCGACCTGCGATGCCGGTTTGACGCTCGACCGGCAGGGCGTCCGCCGGGGGGGCAAGCGCCAGGCGTACATCGGCCCGGGCCGTGTATTCCGGCGCCGCGACAAAACCCAGATACACGCCTGCGACCATGAGGGCCGCCAGAAATACGGTCGCTATTTTGCTGCGCCCGGACCAGAGCGCTGAGGTAACATCTAGCTGCGCCACCTTGGGCGCAGCTAGGGTAAACCGCGACGCGTGCGCCACTTGCTGGCGCGTCTTGTTCTCTGCCGTGCGGGAGACGGAAGCCGCGGTTCCCAATTCCATGTCGTACCCAATAGTCGCGTCGCCCCCTTTGCTAAAATGCGATGCTTTCCGTTAACAAATTGGAAAGACGGCCCGAAAATGTGCAGCTCGGCGTGTGGGGCGGCAAGCGGGTCTCGCAACTGGCTTGACTTAACTCACGGGAATGCGGAGTGATTTTTACAAAAGCCAAGGTGATGTGCGTGCCCTCAGACCAATCCCCCGACCTCGCAGGTAAGATAACGCCTCTGTCTGATGCGCCGTTAAAGATCGTGCAGGTTGGGCTGCGGTTTAGCCCCAATTTGGGGGATGGGGTCATTTCGGATTGTATTGCCCATGGGCTGACGCAGTTTTTACCCAACGCACAAGTGCGTTTTCTGGATATGTCCGGGCGGACGCAAGCCGGGGATCAGGTGGTGCGAAACCGATCGCTGGCCCTCAAAGTGTTGGAGACCTTGCCTGCGCCCTTGGCGCGGATGTTGGTGCAAAACCGGCTGAACAAGCTGATTGATACGTTCGAAGATGCGTGGTGCCAGCAGTTGAAGGCGGATTTTGCCGTTATTGGCGGTGGACAGATCTTTTCGGACAAGCTGTTGAATTTTCCGATCAAGATCGGGCGCGTTGCGTTGATCCTTGCCGCCGGCGGCGTGCCTGCCGCGGTCTTTGCGGCCGGCGTCTCCAAGAATTGGAGCACGCAGGGCACGCGGCTTTTCCGCAGTCTGGCCGCGCTGAACCCGGCGTTGATCGGGTTGCGTGATGCTGGCTCCATCGCGTCTTGGACGGCGCAGTTCGGAGCGGCGCCCGCGCCCACGCTGACGGTCGATCCGGGGTTGTTGGCAGCCGCGTGTTATGGCCCCGCCACAGGCGATGCGACCGAGGTCGGGCTGTGTGTCACTGATTTTGGTGTGCTCAAGCATCATGCCGACGCGCATGTCGCAGGCAGCCGGTCTGAGCCAGTCAGGTTTTATGTAGAGACCACGCGCGCATTGGTGGCGGCGGGGCATCACGTAGCGCTGTTTTCCAATGGAGAACATGGGGATGAAGACCTGTTGGCGCGGGTCAAGGCGGCGGTGATGGCTACGCCGGACTTGACCGGCAAAGCACGGGTTGAGGCGCGGGCGGACAGCCCGGCGCATTTGGCGCGCCGGATTGGCGGGTATTCTTGTGTGATTGCACATCGGCTGCACGCCTGCATTCTGGCCTATAGCTATGGTCGCCCTCTGGTGGGGCTAGGGTGGGACAAAAAGCTGTCGTCGTTTTTTACGATGATCAAGCAAGAGGCCCATTACACAGACGCGCCCGACCTGAGTGGCCCACAGATCGCGGAGCTGGCGAATTCCGCCATGACAACCGGGGTGGACACCGTACATCATGCGCGGATGCAGCGGACGTCGCTGGAAGCGTTTGAGACGCTGGCGCAGGTGGTGGTCAGTCAGACGCGCGCAGAATAACGCGGTAGCGCGTCACATCTCCGGTAGCGGTGGCCCCCGGCCCGATGATCAAGTCAAGCTGATCGCCTTTCAGCAGCTCAAGTTGGGGCAGCCGTGTTTCAAACCGGCGTAGACCGCGTTGCGACAGCAGCGGCACGCCATTGAGGTGAAACGCCATATCGATGCCATCGCGGCTACGCTCCGCGGCCACGAGGGAGATATCGACGTCAACCGTGTGGTCTTGGGGCACCCTATGGCGCAGAATCACGCGCTGGGGCGCTGTTGCGGTGCCAGCGGGCAGCACGCTGCGGGGCAATACACGTAGGTCTTTGGTTTCCTTAAGGCCCAAGTAAGGTGTCCATGGGACGCCGCCGCGATCCTGGCCGGGCATTGTGATCAATGGTTGGGTGGCGCTCGGAGATTGGGCAAGGAAGGTGAAGGGCGCAGCTTTGGACGACGCAGCAGGATAGTAAAAGTCATACCACGTGTCAGCCAGCACATTGTGCCCCCCGAATGTGAGCAGGGTTTCGATAGGCGCGTCTGATGTGGCGCGCAGCACGAGGACCTGAGTTTCAGCGAGCCTATGCACAGCGCCTGCGTTCCGCGTTGGGGTCTGCAGTACCTCAACCGCGTCAGTCTCAACGGTGACAGATTGCGGATGGCCCCAGATCACCGCGATCT
>JABSSA010000350.1 GCA_013214665.1 Paracoccaceae bacterium | reverse complement strand
GTCATGGGGGCGGTCTCCATGGGGCTGCCCTTCCTCTATTTACCCGGCGGCCCGATGCTGCGTGGCAATTACGCTGGCAAATCCCTAGGCTCAGGCTCTGACGCCTGGAAATACTGGGACGAACGCCGCGCCGGCGCGATTTCCAAAGCAGAATGGCAGGGCGTTGAGGCTGGCATTGCCCGCTCTTACGGGCATTGCATGACCATGGGCACTGCCTCCACCATGACCGCCATCGCAGATGCCTGGGGCCTCACCTTGACCGGGGCGTCTTCCATCCCCGCCCCGGATGTGAACCACCAAAGGATGAGCGCAGCCTGCGGGCGGCGCATCGTTGATATGGTCTGGGAGGATATCACCTCCGATCAGATCATGACCCCGGCCAGCACCGAGAATGCTGTGCGCGTGGCCATGGCCACCGGCTGTTCCACCAACGCCATCATCCACCTGATCGCCATGGCCCGGCGCGCGGGCATCCCGCTGGGGCTGGACGATCTTGACGCCATCGGGCGCGACACACCCGTGCTCGCCAATATCCGCCCCTCTGGTGACACCTACCTGATGGAAGATTTCTACTACGCCGGCGGCCTCCCTGCGCTGATGAAAGAGCTTGGCCCCAAGCTGAACCTCGATGCGCTCACCGTCAGCGGCCAGACGTTGGGCGCCGCCATCGCGGATGCACAGGTGCACAACACCGATGTGATCCGCCCGCTCAGTAATCCGGTCTATCACGAAGGCTCGCTCGCCGTGCTCCGGGGCAACCTTGCCCCAGACGGCGCTGTCATCAAGCCCGCCGCGATGGACCCAAAGTTCCAAGTCCACCAAGGCCCCGCCCTTGTCGCAGACAGCTATGCCGAGGCCAAAGCCATCATCGACGATCCTGAGGCCGACATAACCGCCGACACGGTGCTGATCCTGCGCAATGCAGGCCCACAGGGCGGGCCAGGCATGCCGGAATGGGGCATGTTGCCCATGCCCCGCAAGCTGCTGAACGAAGGCCACCGCGACATGGTGCGTCTCTCTGATGCGCGCATGAGCGGCACAAGCTACGGCGCTTGTATCTTGCACGTCGCCCCTGAGGCGCATGTGGGCGGGCCCCTCGCATTGATCCAAACCGGAGACATGATTTCGCTCGATGTGCCCAATCGGCGGCTGGAGGTCGACCTGACAGACGAAGAACTCGCCGCACGTCGCGCGCGCTGGATGCCGCCAGAGCCAAGGTATGAACGCGGATATGGCTGGATGTTCCTGCGTCATATCGAACAGGCCGACAAAGGCTGTGACTTTGATTTCCTGCACCCTGAGTTTGGCGGACCAACACCCGAGCCCGAGATAAACTGAACGCCGCTCCTTTTTTGCAACCGGTTGCATAATTTGCAACAAAACAGCACATTGGCGGCAAGATCTGACCGCTCAGGAGCCGCACCACCGCATGGCTGTCACACTCAAAGATGTTGCCGAACGCGCAGGTGTCTCTCGCTCGGCCGTGTCGCGCACATTTACTGCCGGGGCGTCGGTGTCCGATAAGATGCGGCGCAAGGTGGAAAAAGCGGCGCGCGATCTTGGATACAGCCCCAATGCGTTGGCCTCGTCGCTGACAACCGGGCGCACAAAACTCATTGGGCTGGTGTCCGATAATTTCCACAATCCGTTTTTCTTGGAGATTTTTGACCTTTTTACCCGCGCCCTTCAGGACCGTGGCCTGCGGCCTCTCCTTCTGAACCTGTCGGGGGAAACAAACCCGAAGAACGCAGTCCGCATGATGCAGCAATATTCCGTTGACGGAGTGGTTGTGGCGTCCTCCACCCTGCCCCCCAGTTTCGCCCAAATCTTTGGACAGGCTGGTATCCCGGTTGTGCACGCGTTCGGGCGTCGGTCATCAGAGCCGCAGGTCCATGTGGTCGACATCGACAATATCGAATGTGGTCGTATGGCCGCACGGACACTTATGGCCCGCGGATATACCCATGTGGCCTTCTTGGGTGGGCCGGAAAGCGCCACCTCGACACAGGATCGCTACACCGGCTTTGTCTCCGAAATGGCCAAGCACCCTCAGATCACAACCAGCTATTCCTTCGCATCCGACTACTCGTTTGACGCGGGCCACCGCGAAATGCGCCGATTGCTCGCCGCAGGTCCGGCCCAGGCGTATTTTGGCGGGGACGACGTAATATCGATCGGTGCGTTGGCGGCGATGCAAGAACATGGCCTGCGCGTTCCGGAGGATATCGGGATCATCGGGCTCAACGACATGGCTATGGCCAGATGGCAAAACATCAACCTCACGACCATCCATCAACCCATCCGAGATATCGTGTCCTCTTCCGTCGATTTGATGACATCTCTGCTCACCGACGAAGATCGCCATCCGGAAAGTCGCATATTCTCTTGCCACGTCGTCGAACGCGGCACCTTGCGCCCGAAACATACGGCTCAAGCCTTCTGAAAGACGCACCCCCAGCTTTTTTTGGACAAAAATACTCCGGGGAGCGCGAGGGGCAGCGCCCCTCGCACCGTCACAAATCGCACGAAATCAAAAGAGTTATGCACTACCGAAACATCGGCGGCCGCGCATCCACCCAAGCCCCCTCGGCGCCACCACTCTCAGCCACCGCAAACACCGCCGCCATAGACCGCAGCCCATCTTCCGCGCGCGGATACAAATCTGCCGCCGGATCAATCGCGCGCCCCTCTTTGCGCGCGTGAATGGCCTCTGCCAGATCGGTGTAGATATTGGCGAATGCCAAAGGCATCCCCTCCGCATGGCCAATAGTCACACGCGTCGTACGATCCGCTTCGGGTGAGAGGCCCGCCTCGCCACGCTCAATCACCTGCAACCGTTCCCCAAGGGGCATCCAATAGAGCTGGTTGGGATGTTCCTGCGTCCAGCGCAGCCCGCCTTTTTCGCCAAAGACCTGCAAGGTCAAACCATGCTGGCGCCCGATGGCGATGGACGATGTCCAAAGCCGCCCGACAGCGCCGCCGTCAAAGCGCATGTTCACCATTGCGTCGTCTTCCAATTCCCGGCTTGCGATACAGCTCACCGTATCCGCCGAAAGCCGGTCCAGCTCCTGCCCGATGACAAAGCTCGCCATGTGCAGCGCGTGAATGCCGCAATCGGCAAATTGCGCCGACACACCCGCCTGCGCCGGATCATAGCGCCAGCGCACACGCGGATTGTCGGCATCGGCGGCATCGGCGTGATGGCCATGGGCAAACTCCGCCTTCACCATGCGGATCGCACCCAGATCGCCCCGCGCGACCATCGCCTTCATATGGCGTACCAGCGAATAGCCGGAATAGCCATAATTCACCGCGCAAATCCGGCCCGTCGATTGGGCAAGGCGCACGATCTCTTCGCCTTCTTCGATCGTCATGGTCATCGGCTTTTCGCACAGCACGTGAAACCCGGCCTCCAAAAAGGCCTTGGTAATCTCGAAATGCGTGTTGTTGGGTGTGGCCACGGTGACAAGATCAATCCGGTCGTCGCGCGCCGTTTCACCCGCCAGCATATCCTGCCAGTCGCCATAAGACCGATCCGCCGCCAGCCCCAGGCTTTGGCCATAGGTCCGCCCGGCCTCTGGCCGATGATCCAGCGCGCCCGCGACGAATTCAAACTGCCCGTCCAGCCCCGCGCCAAGACGGTGCGCCGGACCGATCTGGCTGCCCTCGCCGCCACCCACAATGCCCCAGTTCAGTTTCGCCATTGTGCTGTCCTTCCTTCAAAATCCGATAGATTGCAGATAGGCCCGGTTGGCCTTTGCATCGTCGATGGGCGAGATATCGAGCGTCGGGTCGCAATCCTGCTCCACCGTGCACCAGCCTTCAAACCCAGCCTCCAGCAGGATCTGCCGTACAGCGGTGAAATCAACATCCCCGTCGCCCAGATTACAGAAAATCCCCTGCCCGCAGGCCTCATAAAAACCGGTGCGTTTGGCGATCACATCCGCTTTGACGTCGGGGGATATGTCTTTGAAATGCATATAGGAAATGCGCCCGATATGGCGCTGCATAAAGGCCACCGGATCAAATCCGGCATAAGAGTGGTGGCCGGTGTCAAAGCAGATCTTCAGGATCTTTTCGTCCACCTCTTCCAAAAGCCGCTCGAGCTCCGGCTCAAAGTCCATAAAACCCGCGGCATGGGCGTGAATGCCCACCGTCAGGCCATAGTCTTCCGCCCCGATCCGCGCCGCTGTGGCGATCCGGTCCCGAAACGCCGCCCATTCGACGGTGTCCATCTGTTCGGCCTCATCCGCGCGCCCGGCTGTGGGAGCACGGCGCTCTGCAATCGAGTCAATCAACACCAGATGCTGCGCGCCATGCGCGGCAAGCGCACGGCAGGTGCGGTGGGTGGCATCCAGCACATCCTCCCATTTCGCAGGATCGTGAAAAGCGCGGAACACAACACCGCCAATCAGCGAAAGATCAAACTCCGCCAGGGCCGCGCCCAGCTCGCCGGGATCTTCGGGCATGAAGCCCACCGGCCCCAGCTCTATCCCCTTGTACCCTGCCGCCGCACAATCGCGCAGCACGTCGCGCCAGGTGGGGTTGCGCGGATCATCCGCAAATTCCACACCCCAGGAACAGGGCGCATTGCCAATTCTGATGCTCATCAGCGGCCTCTTTACATGTCAAAAATCTGTTGGTCTGGTCCAGCTTTTGTCCCGGCTTGACGCCATCGCCGCCGCCACAACCCGGTTCACCTCTTGCCCATCCCGGAAGCTGGGCCACAGCGATGTGCCCGCCTCAATCGCGGCCAGAAAATCCCGCGCTTCGATGATGATCTGATCCTGATAACCGGTGCCATGCCCCGGCCCCTGACAGAAGGGTTCATAATCCGGGTGCGCAGGCCCCGTCAGGATCTTGGTGAACCCGCGCGATGCCGCGTCCCCCTCCATCTGATAGATCCACAGCGCGTTCTGATCCTCCTGATCAAAGCGGATGGCCCCCTTGGTGCCCGAGATTTCATAGGCATAGCCCATCTTGCGCCCCGTCGCGACGCGGCTGAAATACAGGTGCCCCATCACCCCATTGGCAAAGCGGCACATCATCTGGGCGTGATCATCATTGTCCACCGTTCCGCCGGGCCGCGTAGAATGGACCGTTTCCACATCCGCCATCACGCTTTCAATCGGCCCGACCAGCGCCAGGGCCGCATTGATCATATGCGGTGCCAGATCCCCCATCGTGCCATTGGCCACCCCAGTGGTGCGCCAGTTCGCAGGCGTTTGCGGATCAGCCAGAAAATCTTCGGTATGTTCGCCGCGAAACCAGGTGATGTCGCCAATCGCACCCTCTGCGATCAGCTTGCGGGCAAATTGCGTGGCCGGGGTGCGCACATAGTTGAACCCGATCATATTGACCGCACCCGCCGCTTCAGCCGCCGCCACCATCGCCGCGCCATCTTCCAAAGACGCACCCAGCGGCTTTTCACAAAAGACCGGTTTTCCAGCGGCAAAGGCCGCCTCCGCCACCCGGCGGTGCAGCTGTTGTGGCGTGGCGATCACCACCGCCTCCACCTTTGGATCGTTCACCAGCACCTGCCAATCAGCCGTGCCACGCTGAAATCCGTAAGCCGCCCGGTAACGCTCCGCGCTCTCTTCGGAAGAGGCGCAGACCATCTCAAGCCGGGGCCGCAGCTTGGTGCCAAACACGGCCCCCACAGCCGCATAAGCCACCGCATGAGCCTTGCCCATATAGCCACCACCGAGAATGCCAATGCCAATCTCTGTCATGCGCCCCCCTGTCGGAAAAACGATTTGCAACCGGTTGCAAAAACTCTATCGTTTGAATCGGACCGCATCAAGCTGCATTCCTCTGCCCAGACGCATTTCGCAGCCCGCGCCGTATGCAAGGATCGCCCATGTCGCTATTGGAGAGCATCGCAAAAAACCGGTTCGTGGTCTTTGGCCGCGCAGGCATGGATCTTTTCGCCGATCCCCCCAACACCAAGGCCGAAGAGGCCAGCCAGTTTCGCGCCGATCTGGGCGGATCATCAGCCAACATCTGCGCAGGCCTCTGCAAGCTGGGCGGCGCGGCGGCGCTTGTCACCTCTGTCTCTGATGATGCGGCGGGCCGCTTTTGCCTGAACCGGCTGGCGCATTACGGGGTGGACTCACGCTATGTCCGCTCCATCGGTGGCGAGTTTCGGACCTCTCTGGCCGTCTACGAAAGCTGCACCGAGGATTTTCAGAATGTGATCTACCGCAACGGGGCCAGCGATTTTCAGGTCACTGATGCGGATGTGGACGCGGTGGATTACGCGGGTTTTGGCGCCATGATCACCGCAGGCACCGTGCTGGCCGCAGAGCCATCGCGCAGCGCGACCTTCCGCGCGATGGAGCACGCCCGCAGCCACGGCCTACCCGTGATTTTTGACATTGATTATCGCCCCTACAGCTGGCCCTCCCCGCAAGTGGCCGCCGATGTGCTGAGCCGCGCAGGCACAGCAAGCGATATGATCGTCGGCAATGACGAAGAATTTGGCTTCATGGCGGGTGATTATGCCCAAGGCCTCGATATGGCGCGCAGGCTGGCCGAACAATCGGGCCGCATCGTGATCTACAAAAAGGGCGCAGGCGGCGCCGTGACCTTTGCCGATGGCGCAGAGCTCCCCACCGGCATCTACCCGGTGGAGGCGCTGAAACCCGTGGGCGCGGGCGACAGTTTTCTTGCCGGCACCCTTTCGGCCATCGCCGCCGGGCACGATCTTGCCAGTGCCGTTCTGCGCGGCTCTGCCTGCGCCTCTATCACCGTCTCGCGCCCCGGCTGCGCGCCTGCCATGCCCACGCCAGACGATCTTCAGGCCTTTCTGGCCCGCCACCCCGGCCCGACCATTCCCTGACACAAGGACGCCCCATGCATATCGCCCCCTTTGACAATCAGAACCAAGCCATCGTGGATGTGGATCACCCGCTGGTGCCACTGAACTATTTCAACATCGTCAAACTCACCCGCGGTGAGATCTTTGACTATGCCGTGCCCGGCTATGAAACCTGCGTGGTTCCGGCCACCGGCACTGTGGATGTCGATGTGGAGGGTGCCGGGTATCCCGCGCTTGGCAATCGCGGCGTCGATGTCTGGGATGGCGAGCCTGAAGGCGTCTATGTGCCGGTTGGTGCCACCACACGCCTGACCTGCGTCAGCGACACGGCGGAAATCTTCATCGCCGGGGCCAAATATGACAGGGTGCTCGAACCCTTCGACGTGCGCGCCGATGCGCTGGATCTGGTGCAATACGGCTCGGACGACACCAAAACCCACCGCAAAATCAAGCACATCCTTGGCGCATCCCATCATGACAAAGTGGGCCGCCTGCTGGTGAGCGAGCTTTTCACCGTGGGCGCAGGCGGCTGGTCCGGCTTTCCCAGCCACAAACACGACACCGACCGCCTGCCCGACGAATCCCGTCACGATGAAACCTATAACTTCCGCTTCCGCCCCAACTACGGCTCCGGCGTCCAGATGCTCCAACGAGTCGATAACGAACCGGGGGACGCCTATCACATCGTCGATGGCTCCACGATGCTGATCGACAAGGGCTACCACCCCTGTGCGGCCCTGCCCGGCTATGAGATGTATTACTTCACGATTCTCGGCGGCCTCAGCCAGCGCAGCCTCAAGCAATATTTCCAACCCACCCACGAAGAACAGCTGCACACCATCCCCGGCATCATGGACATGGTGGCCAAGTTCAAATGACCATCGCCACGCTGGCAGAGGTGCTGCAACCCGCGCTGCGCGAAGGCTACGCCGTGGCGGGGCTGGTCACGCTGGGCTGGGAAGACATGCGCGCCTTCGTGGCGGCGGCAGAGGCGGAAAAAAGCCCCGTCATCCTGCAGGCCGGGCCGGGATGCCGCGCCCACACGCCCCTGCCCGTCCTGGGCAAAATGCTGCGCCACTTGGCCGAAGAGGCCAGCGTGCCGGTCGTCCTCCACCTTGATCACGCCTATGACATAGAGGACTGCGCTGCAGCGATCGACTGCGGCTTCACCTCAGTGATGTTTGACGGCTCCCGCCTGCCCCTTGCCGAAAACATCGCCCAAACCGCCCGCGTGGCGGCGCTGGCCCATGCTGCCCATGTCTCCTGCGAAGGCGAGATCGGCTTTGTGGGCTATGCCGATGGCGTCCAATCCCAAGGCACCGACCCGGCAGAGGCCGCGCGCTTTGCCCAAGACACAAACATCGACGCGCTCGCCATCTCCGTGGGCAACGTCCACCTGCAACAATCCGCAGGCGCGGGCCTCGACACAAAACGCCTCGCCGCCATCGAAGCGCGCACAGCCCTCCCGCTGGTCATCCACGGCGGCTCCGGCGTCCCGCCAGATCAACGCCGCCAGCTCGCGCAAAACTCCGCTATCTGTAAATTCAACATCGGCACCGAATTGCGCCAAACCTTCGGCACTGCGCTGCGCCAAACCCTCGCAGACGCACCAAACGAATTTGACCGCCTCGCCCTGCTCCGCGCGACCGAAGCCCCGCTCATGCAAGCCACACGCAAGATCCTGCGCCAATTGTCCCCCGCGCCCTGACCGCGCAAAAGACATCAGGCACAAAACCACCCTCTTCTTTTGGATGAAAAATACTCCGGGGAGCGCGAGGGGCAGCGCCCCTCGCATGGATCGCCGCGCAAAAGTGCGGCGAAACCTCACTTACGCACTGCGATAGAGCTTGGTCATCGAAAACTCGCGATGCCCCAAGGCTTCTGCGGCCGTGTTCCGGCCATTGGCCGTGCGCCGGATCATTTCGATCAGCGCGTCTCCAGCTTCCTCAATGGTCTGCTCACGGCGCAAAATGCCCGAAACATCTACATCCACATGCTCACCCATGGTGCGCACGGTGCGCGGGTTCGCCGTGATCTTGATCACCGGCACAATCGGGTTGCCAACAACATTGCCCTGCCCCGTCGGGAAGGTGTGGATCACCGCACCACCCGCCGCCATCAGCGTCACACATTCCGCCGCCGCCGAAGAGCTGTCCATGAAGTACAGGCCATCGCCCGAAGACGGCTGCTCCGCAGGTTCCAGAATGTCGATGAACTGCGACGTCCGGCCGATCTTTTCCAGATTGCCCAACGCCTTTTCCTCGATCGTGGTCAAACCACCTTCGATATTGCCCTTGGTTGGCTGGCTGTCAGAAAGGTCATCCGTCTGATGCGCGAAAATCACGTCATCCTGATAGGCCTTCCACATCTTGTACCAACGCTCACCAACCTCTTCATTGATCGCGCGCTTCTGACAGATGTGTTCGGCCCCGGTGATCTCGGAGGTTTCGCCAAAGAACCCGGTGATACCTTCCGGCAGCAGCTTGTCATACATGTTCCCCACAGTCGGGCAGGAGCCCAGACCGGTGGTCGTGTCGCTCTCGCCGCATTTGGTGGACACCCACAGCTCAGAGATGGAACATTCTTCGCGCTGCACTTCTGTCGCCTGATGCACGAAATCCTTCGCCGCCCAGGAGGCCGCGCGAATGGTCTCAAAGTCGCCCTTCTGCTCAATGGAGAATTCTGCAACCTGCTTGCCGGTTTCGCGGATGCCATCGGCAATGCGCTTGGTCCAGCCGGGCTCGATCCCGATCACCACAACCGAATGCACATTGGGGTTGGCCCCGGTGCCGATCATCGTGCGGAAATGCAACTCAAGGTCTTCGCCAAACTGCAAACGGCCGTAGGCATGCGGGATCGCCAAGGTGCCCTTGACGTTGTTGGCCACAGCCTCACACGCCGCGTTTGAGATATCGTCAACCGGCAGGATCAGCACATGGTTGCGCACACCGACACGGCCATTTTCCCGGCGAAAGCCCTGGAACGTGATATTGGAATATTTCGAAGCCATCTTCCGCTCTCCTTACCAGCGCTTTGTTTTGCAATTATGCGTGTGCAGATGGGCCCCTTTGGGGATGTCTGCGATGATCTTGCCGATGTCTTCACCGTATTTGATCGCGGTGTCGCCTTCTTTGAAATCCTTCAGCGCGATTTTGTGGCCAATCGGCACATCCGCACCAGCCGTCAGGCGGAATGTGGAATTATCATGGGTGACGCAGCACAGCATATCTGTGCCCGCCGTCAGCCCCTCTACAACGACCACACCGACATTGTCGGCATGTTCATGAACCAGGAGGTGAGGCACTTCGGACATGTGCAATCCTTTTCTTCTTCAGGGTTTCAATATGATTTTGGGCGCGGCAACGGTGCCGGCCCGGATATCAGCAAACGCTTGCGCCCCATCAGAGAGCGCGCGCGCTTCGGTCCAGTTCAAAGGACCAAGACGACCGTCAAAAATCGCTTGCGCCGTGGCGCGGAAATCGTCGGCGGTATAGGTGTAGGTGCCAATAAAGGTGATCTCTTGCAGCGTCATCCGCCGGATATCGAGCCCACCTTCAGAAGACCCAAGGCCAATATGGCCGATCACGCCTCCGGGGCGTGCGTGTTGGGACGCCGTCGCGCGGGTGGGCGCAAAGCCAACTCCGTCAATGACGATGTCAAAAAGATCATCCGCCCCCAGCTGTGCCGGGTCAATCACCTCAAACGGGCAATGTTGCACCAGAAAGGCACGGCGGGTCTCATTGGGTTCCGAGATACGGATATCGGTCGTGCCCTGCGCAGCCAGCGCCAGCGCCGCGCCAAATCCGATGGCCCCGCCCCCGATCACCAGCGCGTTGCCACCCGGCTCAGAAATCCGGTGGCACAAACGCACCGTGTGCCAGCCGCAGGCCAAGGGCTCCGCCAAAGCGGCCTGATCATTCGTGGTCCCCTCCGGGATCTCAACCAGGTTTTCTTCGGGCAGCGCGACCATCTCGGTAAAGCCACCCTGCCGCGGGGGCATGGAGATGATCTGCCGGTCCGGGCACAGGTTTTCCTTGCCCGCCAGACGCGCAGCGCTGTCAGGCGCTGTGACCAGCGGGTTCACTGTCACCCGCGCGCCGGTGTCCATCCGCACACCTGCCACCTCATGGCCCAAAATCAGCGGCGCAGGCCGCCGTGCATCATGGCCCAGAAAGGCGTGCATATCCGATCCGCAGATGCCGACGCTTTCCACCCGCACCAGCACCTCGCCCGGCTGCGCCTGAGCATCTTCAAAATCGCGGTAGACCAGTTGTTCTGGCCCTTCGTAAACAAGCGCTTTCATTTCGCCGTGAACCCCCCGTCCACCATCAATACTTGGCCGGTTACATACGCAGACGCATCCGACGACAAAAAGATCACCGGCCCCTCCACATCTGAGGCAAGACCGTTGCGTCCGATGCAGGTTTGCGCGGCATTGCGGGCGGCCCGCTCCGGATCTGCAAACACAGCCTCTGTCAGCTCAGTGTGCATGAAACCCGGCCCAATGGCGTTGGCCGTAATCCCGTCGGCTGACCATGCTTCGGCCATAGCCCGCGTCATCTGAGCAACGCCACCCTTGGACGCGCCATAAGCAATACCGCCGGGAAACGCTCTAAACGATTGAAGAGACGCGAAATTAATGATCCGCCCCCAGCCCTGCGCCTTCATGTGCGGCACGAACGCTTGGCTAAGGAAAAACGGCGCTGACAGGTTTAACGCCAACGTCAAGTTCCATTTCTCGCGCGTCACATCATCCGCGTGCTCACGCGTGTTTACACCCGCGGCGTGGACCAGAATGTCGGGCGCGCCAAAGGCGGCACGCACATTTTCTGCCAGCGTCTCGACCCCATCTGCATCTGCCACATCTGCGGCCAAAACGGCAATGCTATCCGGGTTTTGGGCGCGCAACGCATCCAACTGGTCTTGCCGTCGCGCAACGCCCACGACTTTGGCACCAGCCCCCGCCAAAGCAAGGGCCGCCTGCCGACCAAGGCCCGAGCTTGCGCCAGTCACACAAGCAACGCGGCCAGTAAGATCAAACAGACCTAATGGAGATCCTGCATCAGCCATCGGCGGTGAGGTCGAACACCTCGTCTGGGAAGAACTTTTTCAACCGGATGTCAGCCGTACGCGCGTGACCTTCCATGCCCTCAAGCCGTGAAATCCGCGCCGTCGCTTCGGCGACAGGCTTGGACCCATCCCGCGTGCTGCGCTGCCAGGTTACGATCTTCATGTATTTGTGGACACTCAGACCGCCAGTATAGCTGGCCGCGCCAGACGTGGGCAAAACGTGGTTCGTACCAGAAGCCTTGTCACCAAACGCAACGGTCGTTTCTTCACCCAGGAACAATGAGCCATAGCAGCTCAACCGATCCAGCCACCAATCAAGATCTTCGGCCATTACCGTGAGGTGTTCGGGCGCATATTCATCCGAGCACGCGGCCATTTCTTCACGATCGGCGCACACAATGACTTCCGCGTAATCGCGCCAAGCGGCTGTGGCGTTGTCGCGGTTAACTTCGGGCAGATCGTTGATCAGGCCCGGCACCAACCGCATGACTTCTTCGGCCAACGCGCGGTCATCGGTCCCCCACCACACAGGAGAGTTATAGCCGTGCTCGGCCTGCCCTACGAGGTCAACAGCGACGATCTCAGCATCCGCGGACGAATCCGCCAGAATAAGGCTGTCGGTCGGGCCCGCGATCATGTCGATGCCAACGCGCCCAAACAGAATACGTTTCGCTTCGGCAACAAATTGGTTGCCCGGCCCGACCAGAATATTGGCTTCGGGCAGGCCAAAAAGGCCATAGGTCATCGCCGCGACACCCTGAACGCCGCCCATCGCCATGATCTTGTCTGCGCCACATACATGCGCCGCATACACAATCGGAGGTGCAATCCCCACATCCGGCCGCGGCGGAGAACAGGCCACGATATGTTCGCACCCGGCAACCTTGGCGGTTGTCACCGTCATGATCGCGCTGGCAATGTGGCTGTAACGTCCGCCCGGCACATAGCACCCAGCAGCCTTGACCGGGATCGCTTTCTGGCCAGCGATCAACCCTGGTACCACTTCAACTTCGAAATCCGCGACCGTCGCTTTTTGCGCTTCGGCAAACCGCTTTACGTTGGCGTGACTGAATTCAATGTCGCGCTTCAACTTTTCAGGCACCAATGCAATCGCTTCCTGAATTTCTTCTTCGGTCAAGAGAACGTTGCCGGAATACTTGTCAAACTTCTCTGCGTATTTCAGCGCAGCAGTATCCCCACCGGCTTGGATTTCTTCCAAGATTGAACGCACAATCGCCTGTGTCTCCGAGGCGTCGCTCTCAGATGTGAGCGTTGCTTTCTTCAGGTATTCTCGGGTCATTCGTATTCCCTATGATAAAAGGTACGGATTTCGGTTGTTCCAAGGCGGCCATGTCGCTGCTCAAACATGAGGCGCGTGACCCGGCGGCCCTCTCAATCAGACGCCCATCTCACAACCGGGTATTGCATGCGACCGACCATCATCATGTCGAATCTCCCAGCAAATGTAAGCGCTTGCAAAACCATGTGCAAGGGGTTACATGATCCGCGAAACACAGCGCGAAAATTTGCGCTATACTACTGATTTTTATACAAAAAGGAACACTGCAGGATTCGACAGCCTGCGGCCTTACCGCTGATGCCAACCTCTCATTCAGATGAACAGCCAAACGCATTGCCCACACTGGATGATGTTGCACGCTTGGCGGGCGTATCTACGGCGACTGTATCGCGTTGTCTGAACGCGCCCAAGCTGGTTTCTGAAGCGACACGGGAACGTGTTTTGGCCGTCGTTAACGAGCTTGGTTATGCACCAAACTTCAGCGCCCAAGCCCTCGCCGCCAAGCGCACAAACACCATTGGCGCCATCATTCCAACCATGGAAAATTCGATCTTTGCGCGTGGTCTGCAAGCCTTTCAGGAAGAGCTTGCGAACCACGGTTTGACCCTGCTTGTTGCCAGCTCAGCCTACCAGCGTGATCTGGAGTTTGAGCAGGTCAAAACCCTGTTGGCCCGCGGTGCTGATGCGCTTTTGTTGATTGGCTTTGATCGCCCAGAAGAAACCATGGCCTTCATCCGGAAACGCCAGGTTCCTGCCATCATATCCTGGGCCTACCGCGCCGAGTCCGAGGTGTCATCCGTAGGTTTTGACAGCCGCGAAGCGATCAAACCTCTGGCGGCGGAAGTTCTGCGACTGGGGCATCGCAAAATTGCGATTATTGCCGCGCCGCAAGCCGAAAATGACCGATCCCGCGATCGTGTCGGCGGTGTTTTCGACACCCATATCGAAGCGGGTCTTTCCACGGATCACATCCGCGTTGTCGAAACCCCCTATTCGGTGGCGAATGGGCGTGAGGCTGCGCTAAAGCTGTTGCAGGGTGACACCCCACCAACGGTGATCATGTGCGGCAACGATGTTCTGGCCGTCGGCGTGGTGCAGGCCGCGCAGGCCTTGGGATTGTGTATTCCCGAAGATGTTTCTGTCACCGGGTTCGACGACATCGAAATCGCAGAGATCGTAGAGCCAAAACTGACAACGGTGCATGTGCCACATCGTCAGATGGGGGCGCAGTCCGCGCGCCAAATTGCCGCCGTTTTGAAAGACATGGCCCCACCTCAGAACATCAAACTGGAAACCGAGGTGGTGATGCGTGGCTCTTTGGGGCGCCCCAAATCATAGCCACGCGATCAGAGTTTAAGTTGGCTGTCGCCGGTTGTGCCGGATCGAAGAAATCAGCGCAAAACCGATCAAACCAACACCAATCCCACCGGTCAATGTTTCTGGCACATGCGTCAAAGACTGCATGAACAGAATGATCGCCAGCGCGAAAATGGAATAGAACGCGCCATGTTCCAGATAACGAAACTGCTGT
>JABSSA010000035.1 GCA_013214665.1 Paracoccaceae bacterium | reverse complement strand
GAGGCGTGGCGGGCCCTGTTCCGGGCGAGCGGTGACGGCGAAAGACTGGAACATGGTGGCTCCCACTGTGGTTGAAGTGCCGAAACAACAGATCGTTTTTGGATGCGGGACGCAAGGGCGGAAAATGCTAAACCCGAACCGCGACATGCCACAGGAAATTAAGACTGCCCTTTATGTTCTAGAAATGAGATTGCCATGACAGAATTCGCGGACGCACCCTATCGGTTTTTTCGGGAAGGCACCGTCCGGGGGCGTGCCTTGATCGAAGCGCAATCGGCGGCGGATCAGGCGCAGATCCGAGACGCTGTGGAACAGGCCGTCAAAAGCGCTCACGGGCCAGAGGGCCCATGGCGTATTCCACTGCCATCGATTGTCGTTGTCGCGCGCAAACCGGCCTGAAACAGGGTTCGATTTAACTCGCGCGTTTCATCCCCATCGCTCGCGCCCGCACGCGCGGGTCGCTGTCAAAGAGCGCGGCCAGCTGTTCGGTCATGGCACCGGCCAGCTGTTCCACATCGGTGATTGTCACCGCGCGGTCGTAATACCGCGTCACGTCGTGCCCGATGCCGATGGCCAGCAATTCAACCTGGCGCTTGCGCTCCACCATCGCGATGACATCGCGCAGGTGTTTTTCCAGATAATTCGCGGGGTTAACCGACAGCGTTGAATCGTCAACCGGCGCGCCATCAGAGATGACCATCAGGATTTTCCGCGCCTCGGGCCTTGCCGCCATCCGCCGGTGCGCCCATTCCAGCGCCTCACCGTCGATGTTTTCTTTTAGCAGGCCTTCTTTCATCATCAGACCCAGATTGGGCCGCGCCCGACGCCAAGGCGCATCCGCCCCTTTATAGACGATGTGGCGCAGATCGTTCAGCCGCCCCGGTTGGCTTGGCCGCCCATCGTTCAGCCACGCCTCACGCGCCAGCCCGCCTTTCCAGGCGCGGGTGGTAAAGCCCAGAATTTCGACCTTCACATTGCAGCGTTCCAGCGTGCGCGCCAGAACGTCGGCGCAAATGGCAGCAATCGAAATCGGCCGCCCGCGCATGGAGCCGGAATTATCGAGCAGGAGTGTCACAACCGTGTCGCGGAATTCGGTGTCTTTCTCGACCTTAAAGCTAAGCGGCGTTGTCGGGTTGGCCACCACACGCGCCAGCCGCCCGGCATCCAACATGCCTTCTTCGCGGTCAAATTCCCACGACCGGTTCTGCTGCGCCTGCAAGCGGCGCTGCAATTTGTTGGCCAGCCGGCTCACCGCGCCTTTGAGCGGCTCTAACTGCTGGTCCAGATAGGCGCGCAAGCGTTCCAGCTCCACCGGCTCGGCCAGCTCTTCGGCCAGAATTTCTTCGTCATGGGTATCAAGGTAAACCTTGTACTCGGGGTCCGCCTCGGATGCGGGCGGTGGGGCAGGCGGCTCAAGCGGGGCTTCGCCGTCGGGCATTTCCTGTTCTTCGCCCATCTCCTGATCGGCCATGTCATCCATGCTGACCGTGGCCTGAGAGGCGTCTTGCTGATCCTCCTGGCTCGATTCAGGGGAGGCGTCGGCATCCTCTTCCTGCTGATCGTCCTGACCGGAGCTGTCTGGCTCTTCCTGTGCGTCTTCGCCTTCTTCGGCCTGATCTTCCTGATCGTCGTCCAACTGATCGGGGTCATCACCCAGCTGATCGCCATAACCCAGATCGCTGATCACCTTGCGGGCGAATTTGGCAAACTCCGCCTGGCTGCTCAGGATATCTTCGAGGTTTTCAAGCGTATCGCCCGCCTGTTCCTCAATATAGCCGCGCCACAGCTCCATGACGTTCTGCGCCCCACGGGGCAGATCGCGCCCGGTGGCGAGATGCCGGATCAAATAGCCTGCGGCAACTGGCAACGGCGCTTCAGCCGGTTCGCGGCATTGGTCATAGCCTTTGCGCAAGGCCTCATGGGCGATTTTGGCGTCGATGTTGCCAGCCGTGCCGGGCATGTCGCGCGCACCCATCGCCTCACAGCGGGCGGTTTCCATCGCCTCGTAAAGCTCGCGCGCCATATCGCCCTGCGGCACATAGCGCTGATGCGTCTCACCGTTGTGATAGCGCCGATGCAGCGCCAAAGCATCCGCTGTGCCACGTGCCAGCAAAACCTCTTCCCGGGTCATGCGGCGGCTGACCTGAGGCAAGCGCATGGAATCGCCAGACACACCCGCCGGATCAACTGAATAACTGACGTTCAGCTCCGGGTCGTTGGCCATGACCTTTGTGGCCTCAGCCAAGGCTTTTTTGAACGGATCGGCGGGGTTGTCATTGTTGGCCATGGGGCACCTCAGGATTTCAGCGAGCAACCTAGTGCGAAGATAGGGGAGTTACCACCCGTCGGACCCCTCAAGACACCAACAATCGGCCAAATTTTGCACCCTGACAGCAGGGTCATTGCTTGGCGCAAGGCTTGTCACAGGCAACACTCTGCATTGCTTAAGCCAAGCTGATGTTGCCCGAGGCCAGGCCTGCAAGTTCGGCCACATGCACATCGAGCGCATCAATCACGGGGTAGCCAACATCGCGCCCGTCAAACGCGAGGTTCAAATCGGTGCCTGCCAGGATGATGGCCTGTGCGCCCTGTTCGATCAATTTAGCGCCTTCTGACAGAAAGAGCGTGCGCTGATCTTCTGTGCAAGATCCTGCTACGGCCATATCTTGATAAGAGAGACCGACATGTTCGAAATCGTCCGGAATCAGGGCTTTGGTCTGTTCCAGTTGACCGTAAAGCCGAGTGCGCATCACAACCGGCGTGCCCAGCAACCCGACAGTTGCGTAGCCCTGTGCCTGAAAATAGGCGTCGAGCGGTTTGACCGCTGACACCAAAGGCAGGGATGCAAGAGCCTCGGTCTCAGAATAGCAAAAATGCCCGCCTAGCGACGTGATCGCCGCGCAATCTGCACCGGCGTCCTTCAGTCTATCAATCAGCTCTGCGTAAACCTTAGCTTGTGCCGAGCGGTCATCTGCTGCGTTGTTGCGCAACAGATCATTCACATCGGCCTGCACAATCGTGAGCTCGAGACGTGCATCAAGGCTCCGCATCGCAGCGGTCAATCTTTGATAATAGGATACCGTCGCCTCCGGGCCGATCCCTCCGATCAGCCCGATATGCATCAGCCGAGGCTCACGGATGCCGCGCTTTCGGGCAGCTCTTCATCAAACAGGCGCTGATAGAACTCCGCTACGGTCTGACGCTCAAGTTCGTCGCATTTGTTGAGGAAGCTCAGACGGAAGGCATAGCCCACGTTGCGGAAAATCTCGGCGTTTTGGGCCCAGGCAATCACGGTCCGTGGCGACATCACGGTGGACAGATCGCCCGACATGAAGGCCGTCCGCGTCAGGTCAGCCACGGTGACCATCTGTTTGATCGGCTTGCGGCCCTCGGCTGTGTTGTAATGCGGGCATTTCGCCAGAACGATGGCGGTTTCCGCATCGATCGACAGATAGTTCAGCGTGGCCACAAGCGACCAACGGTCCATCTGGCCTTGGTTGATCTGCTGGGTGCCGTGGTAGAGGCCAGTTGTGTCGCCCAGACCGACGGTGTTGGCCGTGGCAAAGAGGCGGAAGTATGGGTGCGGGTTGATGACCTTGTTCTGGTCAAGCAACGTCAGCTTACCGTCGACTTCCAAAACCCGCTGGATCACAAACATCACATCTGCGCGGCCCGCGTCATATTCGTCAAATACGATGGCGGTGGGGTTGCGCAGTGCCCAAGGCAGGATGCCTTCCTGGAAATCCGTGACCTGCTTGCCATCACGCAGCTTGATCGCGTCTTTCCCGATCAGGTCGATCCGGGAAATGTGGCTGTCGAGGTTCACACGCACGCAAGGCCAGTTCAGCCGTGAGGCGACCTGTTCGATGTGGGTGGATTTCCCAGTGCCGTGATAGCCCTGGATCATCACACGCCGGTTGTGGTTGAACCCGGCCAGAATGGCGAGCGTGGTATCAGGATCAAACTTGTAGGTGGTGTCAAACTCAGGCACGCGCTCTGTCGGCTCTTCAAAGCCGCGCACAACCATATCGGTGTCGATCCCAAAGACTTCGCGCACCGACAGTTCTTTTGTCGGTTTCGCGTCTACGTCCATTGCTCCGAGTGCCCCGTCCGCCATGTGTTTGCCTTTCCAGTGCGTGTTTGCGCTCGCGCGCGCGGTGTCTGGTGCATCAATTCTTGCAGAAGGGCAAGAGGACACACGCAGGTTTGCGCACACCGCTGCGTCACATAGGGCGCGGTGTGCACCTTGGCCAGTTTACCCGGCAGGTCAGTCCTTGAAGTTGCGGCTGTCTTTGATCTGGTCCCAGGCCCAGACAACCTCTTGCAATTGCTCTTCCTGGCTACGGTCGCCGCCGTTGATGTCGGGGTGCAGCACCTTGATCAGTGATTTGTAGGCCTTGCGGACTTCGGATTTGGTCCAATCCGATTTGGCTTCCAGAATATCGATGGCGCGCTGCTCTGTCGGTGGCAGGCGCCGCCCTGCGCCTCCGCCGCCGCCCGCGCGGCCCGGGTTGCGCGTGCTGTTGGCACCAAGCACCTGATGTGGGTCTTCGATGCCCAGCCGCGCCCAAGCGCGTGCCTCTGGATCGCCCATCGGCTTGGTTTCCCGCTCCCACACTTTGTCTTTTGTCATCTGTGCGTTCAGCTCGGCCTCGGTTGTGCCGTCAAAGAAATTCCATTTC
Source organism: Paracoccaceae bacterium (assembly GCA_013214665.1). GTDB lineage: Bacteria > Pseudomonadota > Alphaproteobacteria > Rhodobacterales > Rhodobacteraceae. The sequence goes on along the minus strand of JABSSA010000035.1, from coordinate 3,425 downwards.
TGGTTATATTCGCGCACATGCTTTTGGCAGAACCAATAAAAATCATCCAACACATCCGGCGCCTTGGGCGCGCGATACAAACCGGGTTCATTACATCCCTCGTAATCGCAGACCCGGGTAGACGTTTCTGACGCCCCAGAAAGGCCACGACGGCCCCGTGGATTTTTCTTTTTGGATGCGGAGACGGACATATCGAATCCGAATGGATCGTTCTTTGACACGGTCACCTCCTTTTCGACTCAGGGCGGTGAGTTTAGGCTAACCACAGCGAGATTGAAGGGGGGGCAGCAAAAAAATGCGCATGGTCGATCAAATCGAAGAAAAATTGGTGGCAGCTTTCGCGCCGGAGGCGATCAAGGTGATCGACGACAGCGCCAGCCACGCAGGACATGCAGGCGCGCCAGCGGGCGGCGAAAGTCATTTTCACGTGGTGCTGAAATCAACCCACTTCGCGGGCAAATCACGCATCGCCCGTCACCGCGCTGTGCACGCGGCGTTAGGGCCTGACATCATCTCGAAAATACACGCTTTGTCGCTTGAGCTTTCTGATTAGTTGCGACTCGTATCTTCTTGATTTTCTGAAATTTCTTGTTCCGCACCCTGCTCGGTGGAATCGGCGGGCTCGTCGACCGTTTCCGCGTCTGGGGCTGAGTCATCTTCGACGGTCGGAGGCTCCAAAATACCCACGATCTCTGGCGTGTCATCCTGCGCCAGCGGGCGCTTGAAACCCCGCAGGTTGCGCCATTGGGTCGTGGAGCTGGTGAGGCCCGAACGTTCTTGCGACGGCAACATATCGGAGCGGTCGTAAATCCATCCTTCGGCCGCCATTTCGTTGAGCACATTTTGCACAGACAAAGCGAAGCGTGCTTCGGCTGATTTCGCTCCCTTTGCTTTGGTACCCTTGGCCGGCGCCGGCACCACTTTGTATTCCCAGGTTTGCATAACGACCATCGCCCCACTCACACAGTGACGCGCCCTGTAACATCTACATCGCGATCGGCCAAGTCGGTCAGCGTTTGATTCCGATTTGGCGGCCGACACGCTCGGGGCGCGGCAGCGTTTTGTGTGCGTCATACAAGGCGGTCATCCGCGACAGGATATGGGGTGGCATTGGCGCGACGCGCGGACCAGATTGATCTATGTGCAAGGCCATGGCTTCTGCGGTGGCCGCCAGCCAGCCGTCTTCGTGAATGATCTCTTGATAGGTGTGAAACCGTTTTTCATCCATATCAACGAGTTGCATGGTTACATTCACGTTGTCATGCACGTGTAACTCGCGCACATAGCATACGTGAAATTCAGCGGTGTAAGTCGTATAGCCGCTTTGTTGATAGTCCGGACCAAAACCGAGTTGATCGTAGATTTCGTCGGCGCAGCGGTCGAACAGAACGTTGTAATACGCCATGTTGAGATGGCCGTTGTAATCGATCCACGCGGGCTCCACGGACATCAAAGACGAACGAAATGGTGCTGTGTCAAACATGGGGTGGCCTTTCTATCCCGCCTGAGACTTGAGATCGCCCAAAATATCTCGGCCTTGTTGGTTCAGGAAGTGCAATATATCGATGAAAATCCAGTTTTCCGCCAGCTTGTCGCCAGCGCGCCGATAAATGTCGACGACCCGCATATCTGCATCCATATCCGTCGCGGGCAACCCAAGGTAATCGCCAGACACATGTAGGGTCAGGTTGGGCCAGCCAAAAAATCCGCCATAGTTGCCTTCTCCAATGCGCGCGAGATGCCCGTTAAAGCGCCGGTTGGACAACTTCGTACGGAAAGGGCGCTGATGCTGTTCGATATAGCGCTTGATGGTATGCGTCGCACCGATCCCGGCGGGCCCCCACCAAAGCATGTCGTCGTGCCAGTGTTGCGCCAGTTCCTCTTCCGGGGCGAGCGCTTGGCCAGTGCTGGCGTCCTTTATGGATTGGCCCATGGCCCCGATCAGAGCGAGCGTTTTGCGCCCTTCAGCTTCGCCATCTGGCTGGGTGCGGTGCAGCAATCCATCATGTGTGCGCGGACCGGGCTGTATCAACATGGCGCCCGTCATGCCGGGCAAGGGGTATTGATCGGTTTGCGCCATCAAATGCAGCAAATCCACAAACATGGCCTGTTCGGTGATCTTGCCATTTTCGACTTTGCAGAATTCGGCATACCTGACCATGGCAATGCGGCGGGTTGGGCGTATCCCGCAAAATGGGGCGTCAAAGAGTCCCATAAAGTGGCCCATCGAGGCGACCCAAACCCCTGAAAACCCGTCGACTTCGTTTAAGCCCGCGAAAAAGATGTCTTCGCGGCGTTGCAGGGATGTCAGAGCGTTTTTCAGCGGTGTCCAGAAGGCCTGTGCAATGTCGGCTGGGCCGGTTCGTTCGTGAAACGGGTGCATACCACGCCAAAACGTGTCGGGCGTCAGATATGAGGCCAAAGCCGCTTCGGCAGTATCCGCTGAAGCGTGTTCCAAATCGGTTTGATAGGCCCGAACGAGATTTTTCGCAGATTGGATTTCGGTCACAATGCGTTGGCCTTCTTGCATTTTTCAGCTTCATTCCGAAGGAACATGGTGGTGCGTGTCAAGCCGTCAAACAATTTTGCCAATGATATTCGCAGGCCTTCAGCGGGGCGGGGAGCGCGGCCTGAAAAACGCAGATGCAATTTCTGTTTGTCTCTTGTCGACAAATGATTGACCCGCGCAAGGGCTTCTGTCATTCACAGCACCCTGTGATGAGCGAAGGCATCTTACGGAGCGCCGATGAAGGTAATCATCTGCGGAGCGGGCCAGGTCGGCTGGCAAATCGCGCGTCATCTTTCCGGAGAGCGCAACGATGTGACCGTCGTGGACAACGACGCTGATCTCGTGCGCCGTGCCACCGATACCCTTGAAGTGCAAGGCGTGTCTGGCTTTGCCAGCTATCCTGATGTGCTCAGCCGTGCAGGTGCAAATGATGCCGACATGATCATCGCCGCGACCCATTCGGACGAAGTGAATATGGTCACCTGTCAGGTCGCGCATTCGGTGTTTGGCATCAATCGCAAGATCGCGCGGCTTCGCTCGCAAAGCTATCTGGACGCGATTTATTCCGATCTTTACCGACGCGACCACATGCCGATTGACGTCGTGATCAGCCCTGAAAAAGAAGTCGCCGCCGCTGCGCTTTTGCGCCTGTCCGCGCCTGCGGCCTTTGACACAGAGCGGTTTATGGGGGGCAAAGCTCAATTGCTGGGCATCGCTGTTGATGAAGATTGCCCCATCGTGAACACCCCATTGCGCCAGTTGACCGATTTGTTCTCGACCCTACGCTGTGTGGTGGTAGGCGTGCGCCGTGACGGCACACTTTTTGCGCCCGAAGCTGGGGATCAGCTCTTTGTTGGCGATCAGGCTTATGCGTTTTGTCACGTCGATGACGTGCCGCGTACGATGGAAGCTTTTG
>JABSSA010000349.1 GCA_013214665.1 Paracoccaceae bacterium | reverse complement strand
CTGGTCGCCAGCTGTTGGACAAAGGACGGCGCGCGCCAAATGCGCCTGGCCCGCAAGCTGCGTGCAGGGCAGGTTTTTCTTAACAACTACGGCGCAGGCGGCGGCGTAGAGTTACCCTTTGGCGGCACGGGGCTTTCGGGTCATGGCCGCGAAAAAGGGTTCGAAGCCCTTTACGGATTTACGACGTTGAAAACCGTCGCTGCACTTCACGGCTAGGGCAGGCAGATGAGACTACAAGGGAAACGGGCGATTGTCACCGGTGGCGCGTCCGGCTTTGGCGCTGGGATCGCGCGTAAATTCGTGGCGGAAGGCGCAAATGTCTTAATCGCGGATTTGAACATTGCTGGGGCGCAAGCCTTGGCCGATGAACTGGGCTCTGCCGCAGTGGCCTCTGAGACGAATGTCGCGGACAATCAAAGCGTGCGCAACATGGTCGAACTGGCGTGCGACGCGTTTGGCGGGATCGATATCCTCATCAACAACGTTGGCACAACTCATCTGCCGGCCCCGATGGAAGACGTTACTGAAGCAGATTTTGACAAGGTATTCTTGGTCAACTGCAAGTCTGTTTACTTGACCGCAAAGTACGTTGTGCCGCCCTTCAAGCAGCAAGGTTCAGGCGCCATTCTGAACGTGGCTTCTACGGCTGGTGTCAGCCCGCGGCCACGGCTGAACTGGTACAACGCGTCGAAAGGCTGGATGAACACTGCCACCAAAGGCATGGCTATTGAGCTTGCGCCCGATGGCATCCGTGTGAATGCGATCAATCCGGTTGCCGGTGACACGCCACTGCTCAAGATGTTCATGGGCGAAGACACGCCGGAGGTACGCGCCAAGTTTTTGTCGACGATCCCAATTGGTCGCTTTTCAACGCCAGAAGATATGGGGAATGCCGCCTGCTATCTCTGTTCAGACGAGGCGAGCATGGTCACAGGCGTGTGCATGGAAGTCGATGGTGGCAGATGCATTTAAAACAACCAATGCAAGGAGTTGCCTGAATGCGGCGAAGGCGTTCCTGCGTCTTCGCGTCGTTAAAGATCTCTGACCTTTACCCCAAAATTTTGGGCCGCGTGCCCTACCGCATGCATTTAGCCACAAACCCAGCTCAAATGACGGGCTTTCACATCCCATCCATCCGGCGCCACAAGGCTTGGGTCACAGACGGAGTTCGCGCTTCAATGGCCTCCATCGCGTCTACGATCAGATCTTCGCGCCACCTACGGCCTGCGATCTGCACCCCCATAGGCTGCGGTCCGTCTGGCAAATCCGCGATATGCGTCGGCAGACTGCCAGCAGGCAGGCCCGTGTAGCTCATGACAAACGACCAATGAGAACACCCCAAAACATCGCGTACACCTTCGGCGCCTTCTGCGTCACGTCCGGGTTTGAAGAACGGTTGCAGCAAAAATGGTGTCAGAACCAGCGGGTAGTCTTCCATAAAGACAGACCATTTCCGGGCGTAAAATGTGCGTTGCCCAAGTTGAGTGAGCAACTCTGCCCCCTCGTAGTTGGGGAACTGCCGGAAGTATTCGTCGAACATATCTTTGATCAAGGGCGAGCCGTGCTCCGCAATGTCCGGTCCCATCAAAGCTCTGACCTCACTCAAAAGCGTTCGATACCCAACTTCGCCCGTCTCTTTCGCAAAAGGAGGCTCAACCTCTTCTACGGCATACCCCGCATCAGACAGCGCTGATGCGGCCTTGTCGATGGCGGTTTTTACTTCTGGGTGTATGCCAAATCCAAAGTCATCAAACGTGACAGCCACCTTGATCGGACCCTCAAGCGGCACCCCGCGCCAAGGGAGCGGCACGTGAAAGGGATCTCGCGGATCGGGCGCGATGACTGACGGCATCGATACATGCAGGTCCGATGCAGACCGCGCAATCAAACCTTGAACGGACATGCATTGCGCCAAAAATCCGCGTTCTTTCGTTTGGCTCGGGTTATAGGCTGGCACACGCCCGAGCCCCGGTTTGACAGTTACCGCACCATTGGCGGAGGCGGGAAATCTGAGCGACCCGCCGATATCGTTTCCGTGCGCCAAAGCTCCGATCCCAGCCATAACCGCGGAACCTGCACCACCAGATGACCCCCCGGGCGAAATGTGAGAGCCCCAAGGGTTATATGTGCGTCCGAAACGCGGGTTGTCGGTATCAGCCCGGAAGGAAAATTCTGGCGTGTTCGTGCGCCCAATAATGATCGCCCCCGCGTCTCTTAGGTTTTGCACGACAGGCGCATCATCCGGCGCAATAATATCTTTGAACGCGGGCACACCATTGGATGTTCCGTGCCCTTTTTGGTCAACGTTGATCTTGATCGTCACCGGAACCCCGTGCAGCGGTCCCTTGGGTGCGTCGCTGGCGTCTAGCGCCTCTGCCTCGGCGCGCGCGGTGTCGGCGCATGTATCGACCACGGCATTTAGGTGTGGATTAACCGCATCTATCCGCGCCAATGCGGCCTCTGTCACCTCAAGCGCCGTCAGATCTCCGTTCGAAGTTCCAGCAACGATATCCGCCGCGCTTAACTGCCAAAGTTCCATCTTTTCCCCCATGTCGACACCCCATTGATTTCCCTTCTCAATAATATCAAAAAATCAGAGACTTGCGACACTATAGTTAAGTCACAATTCAAGTTTCCTCGGTCATTTTCGATGCGTGCAGCGGGGGTTTTATAGTCGCCGCGCCCCTTGCTCTGGCCAGCGTTAAATGAATGCCTGAGATCAACGCCACCGGCTTTGCTATATGCGGCTTCCAAGCGCATCAGAGCTAAAATTCACAACTTCACCAACGGTTTCGAAGTCAACGGAAAGACGAAGGCAGTACGACTTGAAATGACCTTCACAAAGGCTTCGACAAGTTAACCAAGATATGCATGGCTCTCCTCGTTTTGAACAGGCCAAGTATCGTTAAAAGGGGCGTTTTGAAGTCAACTTCGGGCAGGCAAGCTGGACACTCGCAGCCGCAAAAAGCTCAACACTGCATACTTTAAGAAACCACCGTAATAATATGAAAAGATGAAATAGTAGGCCGCGAAATCATCGCGGCCCACTTGTAGACTGACTAACCTTGTTTGGCTCTGACGCTGTCGCGATACAGAGCTTTGATGAGTGCAATCATCATGAACACCATGACAATTGTGAACGGTAAAGCACCAATGATCATCGCGTTTTGCAGAGCTCCAAATGGGTTGGCCTCTGCACCGTTGTTGCCCGCGATGATGAGGGCCCCGATGACAGATGTCAGGATGACACCCCAGATGATGCGGTGTTTGATGCCTGTTTCTTGTTCACCGCCAGACATGATGGTGTTCATCACCAGAATGCCCGAGTCTGCCGATGTCACAAGGAACGTCATGATCAGAACCACGCACATGATGGTGATTGTTGACAGGAACCCACCCGAGATCATTTGCCCAAGCGTGGCAAACAGTTTGGCCGTGTTCGTTGCCCCGATCAAAGAGCCTGCGGCGTCGCCGTTCAACTCCAGATCAATCGCCGTACCGCCCAGAATGGTCATCCACAAAAAGCATACGATGGCTGGTGCAATCACGCATCCCAAGATGAATTCGCGCACGGTGCGCCCCTTGGAGATGCGCGCAAGAAACAAGCCAACAAAGGGCGAAAAGGCAATCCACCACGCCCAATAGAACGTAGTCCAACCCGCTTGCCATCCGAATAGGCGGCCTTGTTCACCAGCTGCATACATCGCCTCTGCATCCAGATCCGCAGCTGCGGCAGGCAGCCCTTCCGTGAAGCCCGAGAGCGAGCCCCACGGAGATGTTGCCGACCCGTAGATCGCCGCAACATCCTCTGCGGGCAATGCCCGCGCTGCAGCTGGAAGCGCGGATGCAAATGCCTCGGCGGATTGCGGGCCATACGCCCCAAAAGACATCTGAACAAAGTGCAGGATATAGTCGACTAAGCCTGTTCCGAACTTTGTCATTGCAAAGAGGAATGAACCAAAGATCACGAAGGTCAAAAGCAAAATTACCGACAGCACCAAATTGAGGTTCGACAGATATTTAATCCCACGGCCGACACCAGACACCGCCGATAGGATCGACAGCCCCATGATCACCAAAAGCGCCGCGATCAGGCCAACCGTGCTTGGTTTGGGGGCCACTGCATCGCCATTCATCAACCATTCCATGCCAGACACGGCATAAACACCGTCAACAAATTGGCTCACGCCAAAACCGATGGTGACGGACACGCCGAGGATTGTGGCCACAACACCCAGAACATCTACCAGATGCCCCAGGAAGCCATTGGCCGTTTTGCCCAACAATGGCGTGAGCGCAGATCGGATCGTAAGGGGCATGTCACGGGTATACGCGTAGTATGCCAAAGAGAGGCCTGTCAGCACATAAATAGCCCACGCATGGAACCCGTAATGAAGGAAGGTGTAGCGATACGCGGATTGCACAGCTTCTTCGGAGTTTGCGGCAACGTCGCCAGAAAGCACAACCGGGTTGGATCCCCAAAGGCCAAGCGGTTCGGCAGTTGCAAAGACCATAAGTCCGACGCCCAGACCGGCGCCAAACATCATCGAGAACCAAGAGAAATTCGAAAACTCCGGGACCGTGTCTGCGGAGCCCAGTTTCTTGCTGCCGGTCGCGGGCAAGAGAGCCAAGACAAACAGGAAAAACGCGAAAATGCCAACAGAAAGGATGTAAAAGCTGTTGAAACCATTCAACAAACTGCCGTTCACAGAGGAAAGGACGCTACTGGCATTGCCGGGCCAGATCAGCGCCCACACAACCAGTGCGACCATAATCGTCTTACTAATCAATGCGATGGGAAGGCTGTAACCTTCGTAAAACCCGGATGGAGATTTGGCGATCTCCAACTCAGTAAAGGGTGGTTTTATAGACATTTCATGGTCCCCTGTTTCTTTGATTGTGCCAAGTATTGATGTCCCGTAGCGGCATGCCGCGTTGGCTGTAGGCGTGTTTGTATTGTTTCAGTCATTGTCGGATGCGCCGGCACCTGCGCCCAACAAACGGGAGGCTTCTGTCGCAGGCGCGTAGGTGCGCTGCGCAAATCTGTTCAATTTGTCCCAAGCGTCTTGGCTTACTTTTGCACGCAAAGCGGGCTTCGTCAGACTGGGGTCGTTTTGTGCAACGAAGCACTGCAAAACGGCCGTCTTTGATGCGCTCAGATCACCTTCGGAAGCGTCAACGTGGAGGGCATAACCGTTAGTTGTTGCGCGCACGCTGCCCCATGCCACGGTCAATGAGGCTTTGACATGCAAGGCCGCCCAAGCAACGAACGGGACAACCAACAATGGGTGCGCGACGTTTTCCATTTTCTGCACATGCGATGAGGTCAAACGATCCGCACAATCATTCAACGTGACCCCAGCGGTCAAAGGGCACAAAATACCGGTCGCGCTGGACCAATCTCCGTTCAAGGTCTGGGGCGGGCCATCGTGACCTTGCAATTCCAGATGCTCGGCCAAAACCTCAGCGCCGGGCAATCCGTGAGAAGCGAGCCAACGCACAGCTTTGCCCGTCTCTTCTGCAATACCCCAGGCGTACCCGCCTCCGCGCGCAGCCTTTTTGGCATGCGCCTCAATCTCGTTCAGCGAAAACATCATGAACGCGCCTGTGGTGGATAAGGCCAAAGTTCATCTGATGTCGCCAAGTCTTCGGGATACGGCGCATTGCCAAACATACATATCCGCACCCATCGGTCAGAGCGTGGGTCAAATTGCGTCGCGCCGAAAAACGACAGTTTGCAACGCAGCATATCGATGGGCATCAAGTCAGAGCCAATCGTATTGTCGCGGATTTCTGCATACGGTGCCGCCGCAACGATTTGAGCACGCCGAACGCTGTGGCGGTGTTGAGGGTGGCGCAACAAAAACGCGGCCACAGAGGTATCTTTGTCCTGATCCTTTAGATCATAAAATAGTGCCGCGGCATCCCGTCCCGGCGCCAGAGGTTGCTCATAAGCCGCGATTGGTTCCTGAAAACGCTCCCCCAGACGCGGCTCCAGCTTTTCAGCAGAGACATACCAAGCGCGGGCACATTCCTGTTGATCGGACCAGTCAACCCTCAATGCCCAGTCATAGGCGCGTTGGAGGACCGCGCGCAGGTCGCCAATACGCATGGTGCCATCAATGCGAAACGCTTGCGTATTTCGATCCGACATTTGGTCTGACAAGTCATCAACAAGGGCGCCGTATGGTTCCAGCAACAAAGACGCCAGACACTCTTGTGCTTCCTCGTCTAGATTGGTCTCGGCCCACTGATAAAGCCGATCCCATGGATAATCCGATTGCAGGTCAGCTTGACCAGCATGCTTTGCCAACTTGCCCAGGTCACTGCGCAAACGTTTGAGTTTTTCACTCTGACCTTTATGCGCAGAATGCCACAGATCGGCAGAAATACGTGATCGTTCAAGCACTTCCAGAAGGATCTGAACGTCTTCCTGTGTCACCGCAGACAGGCTGCGCACATTGGCAATTGCCTGTTCACGCGCCGCAATCCAGTTGTT
>JABSSA010000348.1 GCA_013214665.1 Paracoccaceae bacterium | reverse complement strand
TCCAAGCCCTTTGAGCCGCACCCCTTGTTCAGGGATTTCGTGCGGGCGGCCAAGGATATGTCACGGCTCGTCTAAGGCAATTCTCACCCAAGATGACGCTCAAGCACCTTGTTGCGCTTCGCGCTGGCAGGGCGCTCTAGGTGCGCCATAAGATTGGGATTTAAATTACCCTAAGTTGAGCGCACAGCCTTCCTTGCATCGAAAAATTTCAAACAAACAGCGCATTTTTTGTTGCCGCACCTAGGGCGGTTTGCCATTGTATTTGCGCCCGAAAATCATGGGATTTCGGGTGTTTAGTGAGTGTTTTGTTTGCCTCTGGCGAACAGTAGTTAGGATTGCAAGCCATGGTTGACCCATCGGAAACACAGACGTCGTCAACGAGCGATACGTTTGACGGACTTGATGTCACGCTTCAGGCCACGCTGCCGGAATGCGCGACGGACATGTTTGAAATCGACATTGACATCACAACTGACGGGGTCGCCCCTCAGATCAACTTGGCACTGGTTGTCGATACGTCCGGATCCACTGCAGGTAATTCTGGGTCAGACGTGGACGGCGATGGCTTTAACGACACCTTTCTGCAAGCCGAACAGATCGCAGCCAGGGCCTTTTTCCAGAACCTGCTTGATGCTGGATATCCTCCGAGCGATGTGACTGTGACATTGGTCGAATACAACTCTGGCGCCGCGCTCGTCGGCGAGTTTGATTTGACGCAGCAAGCCGCCTTTGACGCGGCAGTCAACGGGTTGAACGCTGGAGGCCTTACCAACTTCGAGGCTGGCCTTGATGATGTGATTGACGCCTGGGACGCGCGCAATGCAGATGCCAACCCAGACAATGACGTAGATGCAGATACGACCAACTCGGTGATTTTCCTGTCCGACGGACGGCGCAATGTTGGCGACAATGCTTCGGACGAGCGCGATGAACTGCTGAATGATTTTGGCGCACGCATTACCGCGATTGGTGTGGGCTCCGGCTCCAGCCTGAGCGACCTGCAGGTGATCGACAACACCGGCGGCGCGGAGCGTGTGTTGGATGCAGCAGACTTGATCGATGTGATCAATGCGCCACCGCCGCTGCCCGAGCTGGATTATGTCGAGATCGTTGTAAACAGCGATGGGCAGCCGGGCGCCGAACAGACGATCCGCATCAATCGCACCGATGTAGAGTTGATCGAAACCCCGCTGGGATTTCGGATCGAAAACCTTGTGGTGGATGGGTACGACTTCAATCGCCTGGTCGAACTGGAAGTCGAAGTGCGCGCCGTATTTAACAACGGCGATGATGTGCTCGTTCTGGGTGGCATCGAGCTTTTGCAGAAAATCTGCTTTGTCACGGGCACACGCATTTTGACGCCTAAAGGCTTGATCGCAGTCGAAGAGCTTTCGATTGGGGATCGTGTTGTGACGCGTGACAACGGCGTGCAGCGGATCACCTGGATCGGTCATTCGCGCGTTTCCGCGGACATGATGGAGCGCGATCCTACGTTGCGGCCAATCCGGTTCCGCGCAAATGCGCTAGGGCCGCAAAAGCCTGCGCGCGATGTTTTTGTGTCGCGACAGCACAAGGTGCTTGTGCGGGATTGGCGTGCGGAAATGATCTGTGGATCGGAAGAGGGCGTGCTTGTGCCGGCTGCGGCGCTCGTCAACGACCAGCAAGTGACCGTTGATTATGACCGGACAGAAGGGTTTGCCTATTACCACATCGCTTGTGAAGGGCATGAGGTGGTTTATGCGGATGGTTTGGAATGCGAGAGTTTCTTGCCAACCGCCCGCAACATCGCCGGGATGTCACATGCCGCGCGGACGGAATTCCTCAAGATGTTCCCTCATCTGGAAACCGACGTTGATGATGTCACCTCGGCACGGATGACGATGACAATGAAAATGGGGCGTGCGCTCGCCTGAGTTTCGGTGGGGTTGCTCCGCGGCCCCACGCTACCTATCCCGCGTCGGTTTTGCCGCGCCTATCTGATCTGAGTGCCGCGTAAAGCACATGGGTGCGCCAGCGCCCGTCGATCTGCAAATAGCTTTGCGCGACACCCTCGTATTTGAAGGTGCACTTTTCCAGCAACCCGCGGGACGCTTTGTTTTCCGGCAAACAGGCCGCTTCGATCCGGCTGAGGTCGAGGCGTGTAAAGCTGTGGTGTACCACGGCCAAAATGGCTTCGCGCATATAGCCTTGTCGGGAATAGGCCTCACCGGTCCAATAGCCAAGCGTCCCTGCCTGCGCGGGTCCACGGCGGATGTTGTCCAGCGTGATCGCCCCAACCAATACATCATCAGACCGCCGCACAAGGAACAGCGGCATCGCTGTACCGGCGGTGATCGAACGTTGGGCCCAATAGACACGATTGGTAAAGGCTTTGCGGCTCAGGTGATCCTGTGCCCAGCTCGGCTCCCACGGCATCAGGTGATCCGCACTGGCCTGGCGCAGTGATGTCCAGGCGCGGAAATCCGAATGGACAGGCGGGCGCAGTGTGAGTCGCTCTGTCTCAATCCGCAACTTACGCTTGGCCAGCAGCATCAGGCGGCGCGCCTCTCCTGCAGCTGATCAAAGCTGGGCGCGCTGTCGACTGGGCCGTATAGCGCCAAAGCGGCAGGCGCGTGAGCGGCGAGATGGGCTGCAAACTCGCGTACATCGCCCGTGGTCACAGAATCGATCCGCTCCACAGTTTCTTCGAGCGCAGGAATGCGGCCCCAGATCTGCAACAGGCGTGCCAGACGTTCCGCCCGGTTTGAGGGGCTTTCCAGCCCCATCAGCAACCCGGCTTTCATCTGCGCCCGTGCGCGCGCGATTTCAGCAGGCGACAGATCGCTTGCGGCGCGCTTCATCTCGTCAATCGTCAGGTTGGCCAGCTCTGGCACCTGCTCGCCTGATGTGCCTGCGTAGATCGTGATCATGCCGGTATCGGCATAGGCGCCGGTTTGGGCAAAGATGGAATAGCACAGACCACGGCTTTCGCGGATTTCCTGGAACAATCGGCTCGACATGCCGCCGCCCAAAGCCGCTGCATAGATTTGCGCGGTATAGATGTCATCCGCCTGGTAGCCAGGGCTTTCAAAGGCAATCGCGAAATGCGCCTGTTCCAGCGATTTGATCTGGCGCACATCACCGCCTGCGAACCGGCCCAGTTCAACCGGGGAACGCGGTGTCGGGGTCAGATGCCCAAACAGGTTCTCGGCCAGGCGAGCAAGCTCGTCATGATCAACCATACCCGCCGCCGACAGGATCATCTGATCCGGCCCATAATGCTGGCGCACAAAGGATTGAAAATCCGGCCTTTGAAAGCTCGACACACGCTCGCTTGGGCCAAGAATCGGGCGCCCCAGTGGTTGCGCCGGGAACGCACGTTCCTGAAGCCAGTCAAAGATCACATCGTCGGGCGTATCCAGCGACTGGCCGATTTCTTGCAGGATCACGCCACGCTCGATTTCGATCTCGTTTTCATCGAACACCGGGTTGAGCAGAATGTCTGCGATCACGTCCAGCGCCAAAGGCACATCCGCGCCCAATACGCGTGCGTAATACGCAGTCACTTCGCGGCTGGTATAGGCATTGATATAGCCGCCCACGTCTTCGATCGTTTCAGCGATCTGCAACGCTGTGCGACGCTCTGTGCCTTTGAACGCCATATGTTCGAGGAAATGCGCGATGCCGTTTTGATCCGCCGTCTCGTGACGCGCGCCAGTATTGACCCAAATCCCGATCGAGGCCGAAGCCAGCCCGGGCATGTGTTCCGTGACGATGCGAAAGCCGTTGGACAGCGTGTGGATTTGCGTGCTCACGATGCGCGGTTTTCCCTTATATGTGCTTCGAGCGCCGCCAGATCATTGGGCACTCGGGTCAATCGTTCCGATCTGTCATACAGGTCAGACATGCGTGGGGGAAGAGGCGGATGCACGCCCGTTGCGTCTTCTACCGCAGCGGGGAATTTTGCAGGGTGCGCTGTGGCCAAAGTGATCATCGGAACCGCCGGGTCGCGGCGTTCTTCGGCCACTTTCACGCCGACCGCGGAATGCGGACAAAGCAGCTCTGCGCTGGCTTGCAGCGTGGCGCTGATTTGCGCATTGGTTTCCGCCTCTGATGCGCGACCGGATTGATAGTGATCCTGCAAGACCTGCATCGCGCCTTGGCTCACATCAAAGCCGCCAGACTTCAGCTCATCCATCAGCTGCGCCACGGCGCTGCCATCGCGATCATAGGCGTCAAACAGCGCACGCTCGAAGTTAGACGACACCTGAATATCCATCGACGGGCTGATCGACGGGATCGTATCACCCTTGTGGTAGCCCTGCCCGCTCAGACAGCGATGCAGAATATCGTTTTGGTTGGTGGCGACGACAAGCTTGTCAATCGGCAAACCCATGCGCTTGGCGATGTAGCCGGCAAAGATGTCGCCAAAGTTGCCGGTGGGCACGGTAAAGCTGACCTTCTGCTGCGGCGCACCGAGCGACACAGCGGAGGAGAAGTAATATACCACCTGCGCCAGCACGCGCGCCCAGTTGATGGAGTTCACACCGGCCAGACCAACCTCATCGCGGAACTCGAAATCGTTGAACATGTCCTTGAGGCGCGCCTGACAATCGTCAAAATCGCCTTCAAGCGCCAGCGCGTGAACGTTGCTTTCCACCGGTGTTGTCATCTGGCGGCGCTGCACCTCAGAGACCCGGCCGTGGGGATAAAGGATAAACACATCCACATTGTCCAAGCCACGAAACGCTTCAATCGCGGCCGATCCTGTGTCGCCGCTTGTGGCGCCGACAATTGTCACCTTGCGCCCGCGCCGCTTGAGCGCGGTTTGAAAGAGCTGGCCGATCAGTTGCATCGCAAAGTCTTTGAACGCGAGCGTCGGACCGTGGAAAAGCTCCAACAGGAAATGCCCCTGATCAAGCTGCTTCAGCGGCGCGCGGGCGGCATGGCCAAATCCGGCGTAGGCACGATCAATGCAGCCGCGAAACTCTTCGTCGGTGAATGTGTCGCCCACGTAGGGGCGCATAACCCGATAGGCTATTTCTTCGTAAGACTGGCCCGCCATGGCCGCGATATCCGCATGGCTGAGCTGCGGAATTTCGGCGGGGACATACAATCCGCCGTCTCGTGCCAGCCCGGTTAGCATCGTATCCTCGAACGTCAGTTCAGGAGCGGAACCTCGGGTGGAAACATAACGCATAGGTCTAGGCCTTTATGTCGACGCGCTGCGAGAGCGCAAAAGGAAAAATCCGGTCATCGTGACCCAGATCAGGGCCAGCGAAAACCATGTGATGGCATATTGCAGGTGATCGTTTGGAATGCCCGCTGTGTCCACGGGCAAGGGCGTCACGGATGGGTCAGAATACGACGCCTCGCGCACAACGATCATGACGTGTTCGGTATCCAGCACCTCGGCCATCCGCGGCACATCGCGGGCGAACCATGTGTTGGTCTCAAGGTTGGGATCTGGTGTGAAGCTGTCGGTTTCACGGGGCCAATGCAGATTGCCAATGACCTCGGCCACTTCGGTTGGCACCGGTGGAATGTCATCCTCGACGCTGACCCAACCGCGATCCACCAGGATGCGGCGGCCATCAGACGTGACAAAGCTGGAGATCAGACGATGCCCCGGCCCTTCGCGCTTGACCGAGATCAGCACACGCAAGGTGCGGTCTTCGAAGGTGCCAGCGGTTTTGACCGGTGCGAACCGATCCTCATCTGGCTCAAAGCTTGCAGGAAGAGCGGTTGGGTCTGCGGCAATCCGCTCTTCTATCTGGGTCAGCACCCCTTCTTTCCAGGCGAGTCGCTGCATCTGCCAGACACCGAGTCCAATCAGGATCGACGCCCCACCAAGGCCAAAGATCACAAGAAAAAGGATGCGGCGCATAAGGCCCTCGGATGAAAGTAGGCGGTGGATGGTAAGACCGTAAGACGCAGGCGTTTTACGCTTATTCTGCTGGGGTGCAAGATGCTTGGCGTCGCAGGTTGAATGCCGGGCCGTTTGCGTTTGGGTTTTGTGCCAGCCCCAATTACGAAAAACGCCCCGAACCATGTTGGGTCCGGGGCGTTTTCTTAGTCGAATGTCGCGTATGTGCGGTGGCTTAGATGCCCCACAGGTACACGGCAAAGAACAGGAACAACCACACAACATCAACGAAGTGCCAGTACCATGCAGCCGCCTCAAACCCGATGTGGCGCTCTGCGGTAAAGTGGCCCGCCATGGCGCGGAACAAACATACCGTCAGGAAGATAGTCCCGATGATGACGTGGAAGCCGTGGAAGCCTGTTGCCATGAAGAAGTTGGAATAGAATTCGTCTTCGCCGAATGCCCAGCCTTCGTGCAGCAGGTGATAATATTCATACGCCTGGAAGGCCGTGAAGAGCACACCCAAAGCGATACCGATGGCCAGACCGTTAATGATGTCTTTGCGGTTGCCGCCGTGTACCAGAGCGTGGTGCGCCCATGTCACCGCACAGCCCGACAAAAGCAGGATCAGCGTGTTGATCAGTGGCAGCTCCATCGCGTTCACAGGATAGATGTACGGTGCCACGTATTCGGTACCGACGTATTCTTCCATCGGGTACATGACGTGCTTGAAGAACGACCAGAACCACGCCGAGAAGAACATCACTTCGGACATGATAAAGAGGATAAAGCCATAGCGCAGGCCGATCCGCACAACAGGTGTGTGATCGCCAACGTGGCTTTCGGTCACAACTTCGCTCCACCATGCGAACATGACGTAGAGGACCGCAACCAGCCCGCCCCAGAAGAGCCAAGGCGTGACGTCGTGCATCCACAGAACGGCCCCAAACAGCATTGCAAAGGCGCCAAGGGCCCCCAGGAATGGCCAGATTGAGGGGTTTAGGATGTGGTAATCATGGTTTTTTGCGTGTGCCATGGGTCGTCCTTAGTTTCGCGCAAAATCCGCGCCGGTATCGGCGGCGGCATAGTCTTCGGGAATATCGATTTCGTAGAACGTATACGACAGCGTGATGGTATGCACGTATTTCGCATCACGGTCCGTTACGATTTCGGGGTCAACATAGAAGGTCACGGGCATCATCACCCGTTCACCAGGTTGCAGCACCTGCTCTTCAAAGCAGAAGCAGTCGATCTTGGAAAAGAACCCACCTGCTTCGTATGGGGCCACATTGTAGCTTGCAGAACCAGCCACCGCGACTTGTGTCGGGTTGTAGGCTTCGTAAAAGGCCAAGCCGGTTTCACCAATCCGCAACTCCATTTCGCGGACTTCCGGGCGGAATTCCCACGGCATGTCGCGCTCAAGAGAGGCGTCAAAACGAACCTTGATGGTCTGGTCCAGGATATCGGCATCCGCCGTTTCGCTGATGCCGGGCGTGCCGCCAAAACCGGTGACACGGCAGAACCAGTCGTAAAACGGCACCGACGCCCAAGCGAGCGCGCCCATCACCACAACGAGGCTCACTGTTTGTGCCACTGTCTTTGTCGGGCCTTGCAATGCCATCAATTCCCCTCCTGCGTCGCAGTCGAAGACTGCACGGAAAGCGCAAAATCACCGCGCGTCACTTTGACGACCGTCAAAGAGAGAATAAGAACAACGAAACCAGCAAGCGACAGACCAAGCCCTATATTGCGGCCTTTTCTGCGCTGGTGAATCTCATGCTCTGTTCGAAAGCTCATCACCAGCCTCCAAGGCCAAAGGGCTTAAGCAGCGCTTCGATCAGGATCGCGCCAAAGTGCAAGAAGAGATAGAGGAGCGACAGCCGGAAGAACTTGCGCTCAACGAGATAATCATCGGCGTCTGCCATGTCTTCGTCGCGGCGCCAGATGCTGATCGCGCCTTTTGCAAACATCGCGTTCAGCACCACGGCGACAACCAGATACACCGGCCCACCGATGCTGGTGAAGGCTGTTCCAATGGCCAAGGCGGCCAGCAAAATCGTGTAGACGAGGATTTGGAAACGGGTTGCCGGGCGACCGTGTGTCACGGTCAGCATCGGCACGTTCGCATCGTCATAATCGGAGCGCATGAACAAGGCCAGCGCCCAGAAATGGGGAGGCGTCCACATAAAGATCAGTGCGAACATCAACCACGGCTCAATCGCCATAGAACCGGTTGCCACGATCCAGCCAATAACAGGTGGAAATGCACCTGCGGCTCCGCCGATCACGATGTTCTGTGGCGTGGAACGCTTAAGCCACATCGAGTAGATGACTACGTAAAAGAAGATCGTGAAGGCCAGCATTGCAGCGGCCAGAAGATTTGCGGCCAGCCATAGCATAATGACCGACATGCCCGACAAAGCGACCCCAATATAGAGCGCATCATCCTCGGTCACTTTCCCGGCGGGAATCGGGCGTTTGCGCGTGCGGCGCATAACCCGGTCAATATCAGCGTCCCACCACATGTTCAGCGCGCCAGACGCGCCGGCGCCAATGGCAATGAACAAAATGGAGGCAAAACCGATGACGGGATGTACCGAGACGGGTGCGGCAAGAAGGCCAACGATGGCGGTAAACACCACCAACGTCATGACGCGCGGCTTCAGGAGGGCGAAGAAATCGCCAAACGAAGCTTCGTCTTCGCTGTTGTAGCTATTTGTCGTGGCGTCTGCCATGGTCGACCTTTGCTGCGAGGCGCGGCCCAAAGGCCGCGGTTTTCGTTTCGAAACGGCTTAGTTGGACGCGACTTTGTACGCCGGAGCGTTGGAAGAGCCGCTTGCCGCGAACTCTTCTTTCGCCATTGCCAGCCATTCGGCATACGCCTCTTCGCTCACCACTTTTACGGTGATCGGCATATAGGCGTGGGCAATACCGCAAAGTTCGGAACACTGACCGAAGTAGATACCTTCTTTTTCAGCTTCGAACCACAGCTCTGCCAGACGGCCAGGAACGGCGTCTTGCTTCACACCAAATGCAGGGATCGTCCATGCGTGGATCACGTCAGCGCCAGTCACCTGCACCACAACTGTTTTGCCAACAGGCACAACAACGGCGTTGTCAGTCGCCAACAGGAATTCGTCGCGCGAATAACCCGCTTCGACCAGCTGCTCTTCGGTTTCAGGTGTCAGCGCGTAGTTGCCGCCGGTACCGGGCGAGCCGATCATGTACGCATCGAATGCGATCTCTTCGTCTACGTATTCATAGCCCCAATACCACTGGAAACCGGTCGCCTTGATCGTCACGTCTGCCTCAGGAATTTCCTGCTGTTGGAACAGCACAGGCAAGGAGTACGCACCGATGAACACCAGGATAACGATCGGGATGAACGTCCAAGCGACTTCGATTGGTGTGTTGTGAGTGAAGGATGCCGGTTCGGGGTTCGCACGGCGGTTAAACCGCAGGATGACGTAGGCCATCAAACCCGTAACAAAGAGGCAGATCAGCGTGATGATCACCAGCAGAAGGCCATCAAGCCATTGCAGGCGGCGCGCCAATTCGGTTGCGGCAGGTTGAAATCCGGTGGCGCGATCGACTGGCACACCGATGATTTCAAGGTTTTCCTGTGCCAGGGCTGGCAGTGCCGACAGGGTTGTCGCGAGCGCAGACAGGGAAAAGAGCTTTTTCATGTATCGTCCTGATCGTTTTAGATCGTTATTTGTAGCGATGGGTCTGCCAGCTTGAGTTGGCTTTTCCAGCGCGTTGCCATTGAGCAGTGTACAATCATATATCGCGTTAGAGATAAAGACAGTTCAGGCGCGTCAAACGGACGCTCATTGGAAACTTGGGGCAAAAAGCTCCTAGAAAGGCTATCATGTCTGACCATGCATTTTCCCCCTTTGGCGCACATCTGGAGCGCGACACCGCGCTGCGCATCCTGAAAACCGCAACGGACGGTGCCGATGATGGTGAATTGTTCCTTGAGCGGGCGCGCTCGGAAGCTTTGGTTTTCGACGATGGAAGGCTCAAAAACGCTTCATATGACGCTTCCGAAGGGTTTGGATTGCGCGCCGTAAAAGGCGAAGTCACCGGATACGCCCATTCGACCGAGCTGACCGAAGCAGCCATGATGCGGGCGGCGGATACAGCACGTTTGGCCGTTGGTGACGGTGGCGGGACATGGGCGGACGCGCCCAGCGGTACAAATACACGGCTTTATTCGGATGCGGATCCGATCGCCGGCCAGAGCTTTCCGGTCAAAGTGGAAACACTGCGCGAGATAGATGCGTTTCTGCGGGATCTTGATTCGCGGGTCGTTCAGGTCTCGGCAACCGTTGCCGCGGGCTTGCAGGAGGTCGAGATCGTGCGCCCGGATGGTGCCGCGTTCAAAGATGTGCGCCCCATGAGTCGACTGGGCATTTCTGTGATCGTCGAACACGCAGGCCGACGCGAATCCGGCAGCGCCAGCGCGGGCGGGCGTATTCCGTTGGATGGTCTGATTGAACGTTCAATGTGGGAAAGCAAAGCGCGCGAGGCTTTGCGCATCGCCTTGGTTAATCTTGATTCGATTCCGGCTCCGGCGGGCGTGATGGACGTTGTTCTAGGCCCCGGATGGCCGGGCATTTTGTTGCACGAAGCCGTGGGTCACGGCCTTGAGGGGGATTTCAATCGCAAGGGCAGTTCTGCTTTTGCTGGTTTGATGGGGCAAGAGGTTGCTGCCAAGGGGGTGACGATTCTGGATGATGGCACGATCCCGGATCGGCGCGGATCCATCTCTGTGGATGATGAAGGCACGGCGAGCGGTAAGAACACCTTGATCGAGGACGGCGTGTTGGTCGGCTATATGCAAGACCGCCAAAATGCGCGCCTGATGGGGGTTGCGCCAACGGGCAATGGCCGCCGCCAAAGCTATGCCCATGCGCCAATGCCGCGGATGACCAACACCTATATGCTTGGCGGGTCGGATGATCCCGGCGATATCGTGGCCGATCTGAAAGATGGAATTTACGCCGTGGGATTCGGCGGTGGGCAGGTGGACATCACCAACGGCAAGTTCGTGTTTTCCTGTACCGAAGCCTACCGGGTGGAAAACGGCAAAGTGGGCGCGCCCGTCAAAGGGGCCACGCTGATTGGCGATGGCGCCACGGCGTTGAAACAGATTCGCGCGATCGGCAATGACATGGCGTTGGACCCAGGTATTGGAAACTGCGGCAAAGCCGGACAATGGGTGCCTGTGGGCGTTGGTCAGCCGACGTTGATGATCGGCGGACTAACGGTTGGAGGGAGTGCCGCGTAAGGCGCGTACCCCCTTGTGTAATTTTTTTCTGACATTCACAGCTTGTTAACTTAGCGCCTCTTATACCTCGATCAGCAACAGTCGGAGCGCGGGATGTTCGAAAAGGGTTTTACTCCTTCTTCCACTCACCCCCCACTCCCACCCACCTCGGAAGATGAACGGTTTTCCCGTCTCCGGCTGCTGCGCTCCCGCAGGGTAGGCATTTCCACGTATCACAGATTGATGGCTGAATTCGGCTCCGCACAGGCGGCTCTTGAAGCTTTGCCAGATGTGGCGGCAAAAGCTGGAGAGCGCGGATATCGCGCCTGCGATCCGGGGCGCGCTGCCCGTGAATTGGCCGATGGTAAAGCCGTGGGCGCGCGACTGTTGCACCAAGATGATCCTGAATTTCCCGGCTGTCTTGGCGATCTGGCACATATGCCGCCCATGCTATGGTGTTTGGGGCAGGTTGACCTGATGCACCGCCCTGCCCTGTCCCTTGTTGGGGCGCGCAACGCATCGTCCAACGGCACCCGCATGGCCCGCAAAATGGCGCATGCGCTGGGTGAGGCCGGACAGGTTATCGTGTCAGGATTGGCACGCGGCATCGACACGGCTGCGCATCTTGGCAGCCTGGAAACCGGTACGATTGCAGTTGTGGCCGGCGGCGTTGACGTCACGTACCCGCTCGAAAATGCCGAGCTTGCGGACAAGATCAAAAAAACCGGCTTGTTGATCTCGGAAGTGCCAATGGGCACGCAACCGATGGCGCGGCATTTTCCAGCGCGGAATCGGCTGATCTCGGCGCTTGGGCAGGCCACAATCGTTGTCGAGGCGGCAGCAAGATCGGGCAGTCTGATTACCGCGCGAGACGCGCTCGATATCGGGCGGGATGTAATGGCCGTGCCAGGACATCCGTTTGATGGCCGGGCCGGCGGGTGCAATTTGTTGATCCGTGATGGTGCGTTGCTGGTCCGTCACGCCGAAGACGTGTTGGATGCGTTGCGCCCGATTGCCGCGCCGGAAGCCCCCAAAAAGCCACGGCAACCGGCGCTGGATTTGCGATCACAGAACGCGCTTCATCAACAGGTTTTAGAGCGATTGGGCCCCGCACCATTGCCCGAAGATCAGCTCATTCGTGATCTCGCGACAACGGCATCCAATGTCGCGCCTATTCTGATCGAACTTGAGCTAAACGGCTTAATCGATCGACAACCTGGCGGCCTTTTGATCCGCAATTCGGCGTCTTGATCACCCGATGTGATTGACAATTGGTGGGATGATATCACATGTATCGCCGCCAATAAGCCGAGCAGAATTGTCATAAAGGTCGTGGATCCGAATGCCCGTTGTTGTCGTCGAATCGCCTGCAAAGGCCAAAACCATCAACAAATATCTGGGCGATTCCTATACCGTTTTGGCAAGCTACGGTCACGTCCGTGATTTGCCCCCGAAAGACGGTTCGGTCGACCCAGAGAACGACTTCGAGATGTTGTGGGAAGTCGCCAGCGACAGCCGAAAACATGTCAAAGCCATCGCGGATGCGCTGAAAGATGACAACGCTCTGATCCTTGCGACCGACCCCGACCGCGAAGGCGAAGCGATCAGCTGGCATTTGCAAGAGGCCCTGACCAAGCGCAAATCCATCAAGAAAGACACCGCTGTCAGCCGTGTGACCTTTAATGCGATCACCAAAGACGCCGTGACCGAAGCGATGGCCAACCCACGCGAGGTTGATATGCCGCTGGTGGAGGCCTATTTGGCCCGCCGCGCGTTGGATTACCTCGTGGGCTTTAACCTGTCGCCCGTGTTGTGGCGCAAGCTGCCCGGTGCGAAATCGGCAGGGCGTGTGCAATCGGTCTGCCTGCGCCTGATCGTTGAGCGCGAGATGGAGATCGAAGCCTTCCGGGCGCGCGAATACTGGTCTGTCAAAGCCATCCTCGCCTCCCCGCGCGGTCAGGAATATGAAGCGCGACTCACCGTATTGGCGGGCAAAAAGCTCGATAAATACGACATTGAGAATCAGACCCAGGCAGAGATGGCGGTGCAAGCCATTCAAAGCCGTGATCTCTCAATCAGCTCTGTCGAAGCAAAACCAGCATCTCGGAACCCATCTGCACCGTTCATGACATCGACCTTGCAGCAAGAAGCAAGCCGCAAATTCGGTATGGGTGCGCGACAGGCGATGAGCACTGCGCAACGTCTCTACGAGGCGGGGTACATCACCTATATGCGGACAGATGGCATCGATATGGCGCCCGAGGCCGTACATGCAGCGCGCGACGCGATCAAAGATCGGTACGGTGCAGAATATGTGCCAAGCTCTCCGCGCATGTACAAAAACAAGGCCAAGAACGCGCAGGAAGCCCACGAATGTATCCGCCCCACGGATATGACGCGGGATGCGGCAAGCATCAAAACCACCGATGATGATCAGCGCAAATTGTATGATCTGATCTGGAAGCGCACACTGGCCTGCCAGATGGAGGCCGCGCGCCTAGAGCGTACTACGGTTGAGATCGGCAGCGCGGATGGTCAGGTGGGGCTGCGCGCCACCGGGCAGGTGATGCTGTTTGACGGGTTTTTGCGCGTTTACGAAGAAGGCCGCGATGATGATGTGGTTGATGATGACGACAAGCGCCTGCCACAGCTGACCGCAGGCGAACCAGCCGAAAAGCGGAGCGTCACGCCAGATCAGCACTTCACCCAGCCACCGCCGCGTTACACCGAGGCGACATTGGTCAAGCGGATGGAAGAGCTGGGCATCGGTCGCCCCTCTACCTATGCCTCTATCGTGACGACGATTCAGGATCGTGGTTATGTGCGCAAAGACAAGAACCGCCTGATCCCTGAGGATAAGGGCCGGTTGGTGATTGCATTCCTCGAAAACTATTTCCGGCGCTATGTGGGCTATGACTTCACCGCGCAGATGGAAGAAGAACTGGATGATGTGAGCGCAGGCGAACGGGCTTACAAGGATGTTCTGGGCCGCTTCTGGCGCGATTTTTCCGCCGCGATCGGAGAAACCTCTGAATTGCGCATCACCGAGGTTCTCGAAAAGATCAACGAAGTGCTAGAGCCGCACCTTTTCCCACCGCTTGAGGGCGGGGGCGATCCGCGCCTGTGCCCCAATTGCGGGGTTGGGCGGCTTTCAATGCGCACCGCGCGATCTGGTGGCGCCTTTATCGGCTGTTCCAACTACCCCGAATGCCGTTACACCCGCGCCTTTGGTCCGCCTTCTGAGGACGGCGATACATCGGGCATCCCGCCCGAAGGCAAATTGCTGGGCGAAGACGCGGACGACAAGATCTATGCTTTCAAAGGACGCTTCGGTCCTTACGTCCAGCGCGGCGAAGCGACGCCGGAAAACAAAAAACCTCCACGCCAGTCGATCCCGAAAGATTGGCCGCCCGAAGACGTGGATCTGGAACAGGCGCTGCGACTCTTATCCTTGCCCCGCGAAATTGGCCCCCATCCCGAAGACGGGATCATGGTCTGGTCCAACATCGGGCGCTATGGGCCTTACCTGAAGCATGCGCCCAGCACATCGGACCGTGGCGGCACAAACGCCAATCTGGAAAGCATCGAAGAGGTGTTTACCGTTGGCATGAACCGCGCCGTGCAATTGCTGGCTGAAAAAGTGGCGAGCCGAGGCGGTCGCGGTAAGGCCGCAAAGCCTTTGCGTGAGTTGGGCGAACACCCCGATGAAGGCGGGCCGGTGCAGATTATGTCCGGGAAATACGGGCCTTACGTGAAATGGGGCAAAATCAACGCGACCCTTCCTGATACTGTTGAGCCGGAAACCATTGGCATGGACGCCGCTGTCCAGCTTTTGGAAGAGAAGGCCGCAAAGAAGGGCACGAAACGCAAAAAAGCTAAAAAATAGCATGTGTTATGCTGCCTGGCACAACCTGTTGCACTTGATGCGTTCTGTAACTTCTGCATAAAGTACGGCAACAGTGCGCGGGCAGTCATGCCAACCAACCGATCAGCAAAGTTGCTGGCCGTGCACGAATGGTTAGACTGTGAGACCTGTCAATGAAGAAGATTTACGGCTCTGCCGCCGAAGCGCTTGATGGCCTGTTGTCAGACGGCATGTTGATTGCTGCTGGTGGATTCGGCCTAAGCGGTATCCCGGAACTGCTGCTCCAAGCAATCAAAGAAGCTGGCACGAAGGATTTGGTTTTTGCCTCTAACAACGCCGGCGTTGATGATTTCGGCATCGGTATCTTGCTGCAAACCCGCCAGGTCAGAAAGATGATCTCGTCCTATGTGGGCGAAAACGCAGAGTTCATGCGGCAATATCTGTCCGGCGAGCTGGAGCTTGAATTCAACCCACAGGGGACTTTGGCAGAACGCATGCGTGCTGGAGGTTGTGGAATCCCGGGCTTCTATACTAAAACGGGTGTAGGCACAGTTATTGCAGAGGGCAAAGAGCACAAAGACTTCAATGGCGAGACTTACATTATGGAAGAAGGCATCTTTGCCGATCTCTCCATCGTCAAAGCCTGGAAGGCGGATGCAACGGGTAACCTCGTTTTCCGCAAAACCGCGCGGAACTTTAACCCACCCGCTGCGATGTGCGGCAAGGTGTGTGTTGCCGAGGTCGAGGAAATCGTGCCGACAGGCTCATTGGACCCGGATCACATTCATTTGCCGGGCATTTACGTGCATCGCCTGATCCAAGGTGACCACGAAAAACGAATTGAACAAAGGACGACGCGACCAAAACCCTAACGCACGAGGACCGTGATGGCCGATACGTTTGACATCCTGTTGGAAGACGACAAATCGTTCGAGGGCTTTTCTCGGGCCGAAGTTGCGATGGTCGTGACCAATCCGCACATTCCTGACAATCCGATTGTGTACGTTAACCAAGCCTTCACGCGGTCAACGGGGTATGCGCGGTCTGTGTCCATTGGGCGGAATTGCCGCTTTTTGCAGGGCGAAGATACAAACAAGGCCGAAGTAGACAAACTGCGGGCCGGGATTGAGAACGAAGAGAGCGTCACCGTCGATATCCTGAACTATCGCGCAAATGGCGAGCCGTTCATGAACCGCTTGATTGTCGCGCCTATCACCGACGACGACGGTAAAACGCTATATTTTGTCGGTATTCAAAAAGAGCTGCGCGGCACAGACGTTGATAGCAGCCTTGAAAAGTCGAACGCGCAGCTTTTGGAAATCCAAAACCGGGTGACCACCGACTTGTCGATGATCATCGGTATGATCCGTCGGCAATCGGGTACGACATCGGTGCCCGAAGATTTCAAAGCACTGTCGCGCCGGATCGAAACGCTGCAGTTGTTGTACGAAGAAATGAAGCTATCGGATTCACAGTCGAATCGCGATTCCATCCAGATGGGCAGCTTCCTGAGCCGTCTCGCCGCTGCTATCGCCCATATCGAAGGGCGCTCCGGCATTCGGTTGTCGCTGCAGATTGAACCGCTCGAAGTGCCGATTGAGACTGCAACGCGTGTGGGTTTGGTCTTGTCTGAACTTTTGACAAATGCATTCCAGCACGCCTTTGAGCGCATCGATACCGGACTTGTCGAAGTGCGCATGTCGCAGCTTTCGGCTGGCGGGCTGCGTTTGACGGTGTCTGATGATGGAGTTGGTATACCGGCGGCAACACCGTGGCCCGATCCATCCTATGTCGGCGGGCGCATCGTCTCCGGTTTGATTGAAGGGCTGGAAGGCACCTTGCAACTTGGTCGCGGCGCTGCCGGATCGTTTATCACAATTGATGTGCCTGCGGGCGCATCTGTCACAGAATAAGGTACGAAGATATGCCGTGGGATCGTAATCAAATGGCCGCCCGCGCCGCGCAGGAACTTGAAGACGGCTGGTACGTCAATCTTGGCATCGGCATTCCGACACTTGTGTCGAACTATATCCCTGACGGGGTCGAAGTTACGCTGCAGTCCGAAAACGGCATGTTGGGTATGGGCCCTTTCCCCTACGAGGGCGAAGAAGACCCTGATCTGATCAATGCGGGCAAGCAGACGATCACTGAATTGCCGCAGACCGCGTATTTCGACAGTGCGCAGAGCTTTGGCATGATCCGTGGTGGCAAGATCGCGATGGCGATCCTGGGGGCGATGGAAGTGGCCGAAAACGGCGATCTGGCGAATTGGATGATCCCAGGCAAGCTTGTCAAAGGCATGGGCGGCGCCATGGATCTTGTTGCCGGTGTTGGCCGTGTGGTCGTGGTCATGGACCACACCAACAAACATGGCGACAGCAAAGTGTTGAAGGACTGCACCTTGCCCCTGACGGGTCAGGGCGTTGTCGATCGCATCATCACCAACCTTGGCGTGCTGGACGTTGTTGACGGTGGGCTAAAGATTGTTGAGCTCGCTGATGGTGTCAGCGAAGAAGACATGCGCAATTCCACAGAGGCCACGTTGGTCGATTGATCCCGTGACATCGTTTGTGAGCACTGCGTAATGCCAAGAGCCGCTTCAACCAAGACGCGGCTCTTTTTTGTGGCTGCGTTGAGCCTTTTCGCGACTTTCCCTGTTTTGACGCGTGCGGAAGGGACGGTGTCAGACGTAACGCGGAACGCCATGCTGCATG
>JABSSA010000347.1 GCA_013214665.1 Paracoccaceae bacterium | reverse complement strand
GGGGGGGGGGGGGCGGCCCCCCACGGGGGCGGCGGCTGCCCCAAATGGCCCCGGTGCCTGGATCAACCGTCCTGGGCCAAAAGTGCCGCCAACCCGCTACGGTAATCGGGGTAAAGCAACTCCACCCCCAATTCATCCTTTATCCGATCGTTCCGCACCCGCTTGCTTTCGGCGTAAAAACTGCGCGCCATCGGCGTCATCTCCGCCTCTTCAAACGCCACCGCAGGCGGCAACGGCAGGCCCAACAGCTCTGCGGCATGGGCCAACACATCCTGCGGCGGGGCCGGGTCGTTGTCACACAGGTTATAGGCGCGCCCCGGATTGGGCTGATCGATGGAGGCCAGCACGATCTGTGCGATATCCTCTACATGGATGCGCGAAAACACCTGCCCCTCTTTGATGATCCGTCGCGCCGTCCCCGCACGCACCTTGGCAAAGGGCCCGCGTCCGGGGCCATAGATGCCGGCCAGCCGAAAGATGTGCAAAGGAAGGCCGTCAATGGCCATCCAGGCGTCTTCAGCCTCTTTGCGCCAGCCTCCACGCCGCGTGCCGGGCGTGCGGGGCGTGTCTTCGTCGATCCAGCCGCCCTTGTGATCGCCGTAAACGCCCGTGGTGCTCAGATAGCCCACCCACTCAAAGTCTTTTGCGTGGGCGCGGATCAACTCTCCGCAGGCGTTCAGCACGGGATCTCCATCAGCGTTCGGTCCGGCGGAGATTAAGAGGTGGGTGGCCTCTTCGATCAGCGGCGCGATATCGTCCCCGGGAAAAAGCGTGGCCTCTGCCCCGCTTTGGATCACCGCCTGCGCCTTTTCTGCGCTGCGGGTGGTGCCAATGACGCGCCAGCCGCGCGCAGTGAGAAGGGGGGTCAATGCCTTGGCGGAAAAGCCATGGCCAAAAGAAAGCAGTGTTTTCGTCATGGCCGCACCCTGACGCTTTGGTTCAGGCGCCACAAGAGCCTTGTTTGGCGCAGGCAAGGGCGATTTAATGTGGCCATGTCAGATGATCCGTCCCTGTCCAAAGCCTACGACCTGAAGACGCCCGAGGATTCGGTGCGCCTCTACCGCGATTGGGCAGAAAGCTACGAAGACGACTTTGTCGCGGAAAACGGCTATGAGCTGCACGCGCATGTGGCCCGTATTTTTCAGGCGCAGGGTGGGCGCGGCCCTGTGCTCGATATTGGTGCAGGCACGGGGATCTGTGGCGCAGCCCTGGCTCAGGCCGACATCGGCCCCATCGACGCCATGGATATTTCGGCCGAGATGCTGGCGCAGGCCAAGACCAAGGGTGTTTATGGCGCGCTGATTGAGGCCGATATCCTCGCAGGCCTGCCCATCGACACAGGGCACTATACTGGCGTGGTCAGTTCCGGCACCTTCACCCACGGCCATGTCGGGCCAGAGGCGCTGCACGAGGTGTTGCGCATCATGTCACCAGGTGGTTTGGCGGTGCTGTCTGTGAACGCGAAACACTTCGAGGCAGAGGGCTTTGGCGCCACCTTTGAGGCCATGTCACCCCAGCTGCGCCGCCTCGATTTCGAAGAGGTCCGCATCTATGCGGAAACGGCCCAGTTCGATCATGCCGATGATCTGGGCCGCATCGCAATTTTCGAAAAGGCCTAAAGCGTTTCGGGTTTAACTTGAGACACGAATACCCTGCCACGGCTACGCCGTTCTCGGGACATTCGCGTCATTTGATGATTCAGGTAAAGCCCGAAAAGCTATAGTTACCGCCCCTTCCACACCGGATCGCGTTTTTCGGCAAAGGCCTTTGCGCCTTCCAGCTGGTCTTCGGAGGCGTAAAGCACATCGACCGTGCGCAGCTTGCGCTGTGTGATCCGGTTCATCGCGTCCTGGAATTTCGCATCTTCCGCATCGCGCACGATCTCTTTGATCGCGGCGTAAACCAGCGGCGGCCCGGAGGCGAGCAAGCGCGCCAGCTCCCAGGCGCGGTCCATCAGCTGATGACCGGGCACGATCTCGTTCACCAACCCCCAGCGGTTCGCCTCTTCCACGTCAAACCACCGCCCCGTCAACAAAAGCTCCATCGCGATGTGATACGGAATGCGCTTGGGCAGCTTAACCGAAGCTGCATCCGCCACCGTGCCCGACCGGATTTCAGGTAACGCAAATTGCGCATGATCAGCAGCAATGATGATATCCGCTGACAGAGCAAGCTCCAGCCCGCCGCCACAGGCGATGCCATTCACCGCGGCGATCACCGGCTTGTTCATATCGCGCATTTCTTGCAGCCCGCCAAAGCCGCCTTGGCCGTAATTGCCATCCACCTCATCGCCATCGGCCGCCGCTTTCAGATCCCAGCCGGGGCAAAAGAACTTTTCCCCGCCCCCCGTCAGGATCGCCACTCGCATCTCGGGATCGTCGCGAAATTTGGCAAAGACATCGCCCATGATGCGGCTTGTCGCCAGATCGATGGCGTTGGCCTTGGGCCGGTCCAGCGTGACCTTGAGGATAGGGCCGTCGCGTTCGGTCAATACAGGAGACATGTCAGGATCCTTTTTCAGATGGGGCCATACGGATCAGCGCATCCGCTGCGATGGCTGTTGTGGGCGTCACGATCAGGGGGTTGATCTCGACTTCGTCCAATGTGCCAGCGTGCTCGGTGATGAAGCTTGTCAGCGCTTCTAGCGTATCGAGCAGCGCCTCCATATCAGCCCCGGGTTTGCCACGGTAGCCCGCAAGCAAAGGCCCGATGCGCAGGCTCTGCAAAGCGTGTTCCATATCCGCACGGCTCGCGGGCAAGAGCAGCGATTGCGTGTCCTGCCACAGCTCGGTCAGCACGCCGCCCGCGCCCAGCGTCAGCACAAAGCCATGCGCCGGATCTCGCAAGACGCCCACCAGCACCTCAGCCACGGCGCCTGTGACCATTTCTTCAACCAGAACTTCATGCGTTCCAATCCCGGTGAGGGCCTCGGCCAACCCGTCGTGCCCCACATTCAGGCGTACCGCACCATGTTCAGACTTATGGGCCAGCCCCATGCCTTTGACAGCGAAAGGCGCAGTCAGGCCCCGCGCATCAATCTCTGCCGCCGCACCAGAAACAGAATGTGGCACCTGAACCCCCGCTGCCGCCAGCATCGCCTTGGCGCGGCCTTCGGTGATCACGTGCGTCACCCGCTCCGGGCCAGCGCCAAATGGCACGCCCTCTTTCGGCGCACGCAGATGCGCGGCGATGTCCGCCGCGGCAATCGCCTCGCTCAACCCCTGCAAGGGCACCACGCCGCCTGCGGCCAAGGTTGCCGCCACATCCGGCGGCATCAGCTCCGGCATCGTGGCCACCACGGCGAAAGGCCGCCCGGTGGCCGCCCGCACGGCCAAAGCCGCCTCGGTGGCACAGGCCCAATCGCCTGCATCCGTCGTGGGGTAATCCACCACACTGATGGTCAGACCGATATGCGCAGCGGCCATCGGTTGCCACGCGGCGGTCATGGCCGCCGTGTCGCGCCAGATATAGGTGTGGTAATCCAACGGATTGGCCAGAGCGACCATCGGCCCCAACGCCTCCGCCAGCGCAGCGTGCTGCGCCTCTGTCAGCGGAGGAAAGCGCAGGCGCGTGGCCTCCGCCGTATCGGCGGCCAGGCTTGCCTCCCCCCCGGAGCAAGAGATCGACGACAGCGTTGGCGCCTCCAGCGGCCCGGCAAAATGCAACAACTTCAACGTCTCAAGAAAGGTCGGCACATCAAAGGCGCGGCCCAATCCGAGATGATCCAGCAAACCCTGCGCCCCTGCATCGCTGCCCGCAAGACTGGCGGTATGCGACACCGTCGCCGCCTGCGCCGCCGCAGACCGGCCCACCTTGAGCACAACAATCGGCTTGCCCAGCTCCCAGGCTTTCCGCGCCAAAGCATGCCATTCCGCCGGATCACCAAAGCCTTCCACATGCAGGCCCAATGCGGTGATGCGCGGATCCTCCAGCAAGGCCATGGCCAGCCGCGCCTGACTGGTCTGGGCCATGTTGCCACAGGTCACCATGAAGGCAATCGGCAGCCCACGTTGCTGCATCGTCAGATTGATCGCGATGTTCGAACTTTGCGTCAGAATCGCCACCCCACGCTCCACCGGTTCACAACCATGCTGATCCGGCCAAACCGGCACCCGATCCAGCGCATTGATAAACCCATAGCAATTGGGCCCAAGGATCGGCATCTCACCTGCCGCTTCCACCAGCGCGGCTTGCAAATCCCCGCCACTGGCATCTTCCGCCACAGCCTCAGAAAAGCCCGAGGCAAAAACAATCGCCCCACCGGCCCCCATGGCCGCCAAGGCACCGATCACCTCGATTGCCGTATGGCGGTTCACACCCACAAACACCGCATCCGGCGCCTCCGGCAAATCCGCCACCGTGCGCACCGGCAAAATGCCGTCAATCTCGTCCGCTTTGGGATGCACCACATGCAGCCGCCCGGAAAACCCAAAGCTGCGGCATTGCGCAATCACCGCCCGCGCCCAGGCGCCGCCCCCCACCACAGCCAGCGAGGCCGGATGCAAAAGCCGCTCTAAATTAGACAAAGGCCACCTCTTCTTTTGGACCCAAATACTCCGGGGGGTGCGGGGGGCAGCGCCCCCCGCTTTATCGGCCTGCCGCAGGCAGGTCGAAATGGCTCACGCGCCCAAGGCCCGCAACAAATCGCGGCTGATGATGTGGCGCTGGATCTCGGATGTCCCGTCCCAGATCCGCTCCACCCGCGCATCGCGACAGAACCGCTCCAGCGGATAATCATCCATCAGCCCCATACCGCCATGCACCTGAATGGCCGCATCCGTCACACGCGCCAGCATCTCAGAGGCATACAGCTTGGCCGAAGCAATTTCGCGATTGGCGGGCAGGCCCTTGTCCAGCCGGTCTGCGGCGGCGAGCGTCAGCAGGTCGGCCGCATCAATCTCCGTGATCATGTCGGCCAGCTGAAAGGAAACGCCCTGAAATTTGCCGATGGGCTGGCCGAATTGCTCGCGCGTGGCGGAATAATCCAGCGCAAAGTCAAACGCGCGGCGCGCGCGGCCCACGGACATGGCAGCAACAGTGATACGGGTGGCGTAGAGCCAGGTGTTCATCACCTCAAAACCGCCATCGACGACACCCAGAACCTGCGCATCGGGCAGGCGGCAATCGTCAAAATCCAGAACCATGTTCTTGTAG
>JABSSA010000346.1 GCA_013214665.1 Paracoccaceae bacterium | reverse complement strand
GTTCGGTGATCGCGCGCACCCAGCTGGCGAATTCCTCTTCGCTCAACCCATAGCGATCAAGTGCTTCGTCACGGGCCAGCAATCCAAAAGCGACGCCGCGTACCACAGCCGCCTTTCGCGATGCCACCCAGCGGCGCGTGCTGGCAGGGGGCAGATCAGCTTGGGACATCGTGGTACCATCAGGCAGCGTAATGGCACGTGGTGTTTTAATTTTCTTTATATACATGCGCCTAAGCCATGCTGTTTCAGCAGGACCGCAAGATTGCACCACCCCCTTAACGAAGCCTAAAGTCAGCCCTTGAGAGTGTGTAAGATTTTCCTATATTGCGACCGACTTCCTAAAGGATTGCACCGTGCCGGACACGCATCTGAGCCTTAATTCGCTGGGCTTCGCCAAAGACCCAAGTGAAACCCGTGTTGTTGTTGCCATGTCTGGCGGCGTTGACAGCTCTGTTGTGGCAGCACAACTTAAAGATGAAGGCTACGATGTTGTTGGCGTCACATTGCAGCTTTACGACCATGGTGCGGCGCTGGCCAAAAAGGGGGCCTGCTGTGCCGGTGTAGATATTCATGACGCGCGCCGTGTGGCCGAAGAAATGGGGTTCCCGCACTACGTTCTGGATTATGAAAACATCTTTCGCGATGCCGTGATTGATGAATTCGCCGACAGCTACCTGGGCGGCGCGACGCCTGTGCCGTGTATCCGCTGCAATGAACGGGTGAAGTTCAAAGACCTTTTGGAAACCGCCCGCGACCTTGATGCCGATTGCATGGCCACCGGGCATTACATTCAGCGCAAACTCGGCCCCGCTGGGGCAGAGCTGCATTCGGCGGCGGATGCCAACCGCGATCAAAGCTATTTCCTGTTTTCCACGACAGAAGAACAGCTGGATTACCTGCGCTTTCCGCTTGGGCACCTGAAGTCCAAAGACGAAACCCGCGCCTTGGCGGCGAAATACGGGCTGGCGGTGGCTGACAAACCCGATAGCCAGGATATCTGCTTTGTGCCGGATGGCGATTATGCCTCTGTGATCCGCAAACTGCGCCCCGAAGCGGCAGCACCCGGTGAGATCGTGGATCACACGGGCCGTGTTCTGGGATCGCACGACGGAGTGATCAACTACACTATCGGCCAGCGGCGCGGCTTGGGCATCGGCGGGCTGAGCGAGCCGCTCTACGTCGTCAAGCTAGATCCGGATAATCGGCATGTGGTTGTGGGGCCGAAATCCATGCTGGCTACGCGAACGGTGCCGGTGAAAGAGGTCAATTGGCTGGGCGATGCGCCGTTTGACAGCCAAGAGGAATGGCACGTCGCAGTCAAGGTCCGCTCAACGCGGCCGCCAACCGAAGCAATCGTGCGCCCCTTGTCGGCGACAACGGCCAGTGTCGAGCTGATCGCCCCAGAAGAAGGGATAAGCCCCGGTCAGGCCTGTGTTTTTTACGATCGCGCCTCCAGCCGGATCTTTGGCGGTGGCTGGATTCACAAAGGCTAACCCCAAGAGAACGTAAGGTATTGGCGAGAACCGCTTGCAAGTCCGCGACGGTCACGGTTTTTTGCGACCCAACCTCTGACCAACCAAACACTCACTGAAGGGGAGAGCATCATGCAGATCTCACAAAGCGCAGCCATCGTAACCGGAGGCGCCTCCGGCTTGGGCGAAGCAACCGCCCGTCACTTCGCGGCATCCGGCGCGATTGTCACCATTCTGGATCGGGACGCCGCCCGCGGCGAAGCCGTGGCCGAAGAGATCGGCGGGCATTTCGCCCAAACAGATGTCACCAGCGAAGACAGCGTGGCCGCAGCCGTGGCCCACGCGATGGACAAGATGGGGCGCATTTCGGTAGCGGTAAACTGTGCCGGGATCGCCTATGGCATAAAAACCACCGGACGCGACGGGCCGCACCCTTTGGATGCGTTCCAGCGCACGATTGACATCAATCTTGTGGGGTCATTCAACGTGGCCCGCCTTGCGGCCACAGAGATGCAGCGCAATGACCCCGAGCCAGACGGCGGGCGTGGTGTTATTATCAACACCGCCTCCATCGCAGCATTTGATGGGCAAAAGGGACAAGCGGCTTATGCGGCTTCCAAGGGCGGTGTCGTGGGGATGACCTTGCCTATGGCGCGGGATTTGGCCTCGACCGGCGTGCGGGTCATGACCATCGCACCGGGCATTTTCATGACCCCGATGCTGGCCGGCTTGCCGGATGAAGTGCGCGCGCAACTGGCCGCAGACGTGCCTAACCCGGCGCGACTTGGTGATCCAAGCGAATATGCGCGGCTGGCCGGGTTCATTGTGGAGATGGGTTATCTCAACGGTGAAGTTATCCGTCTGGACGGCGCGCTGCGTATGCGCTGAAGCGCGCGCGTTGTTTTGCGCGCGGGGAAAGCCGTTCGAACGGCTTTCCCGCCTAGCCTTCCGCTTTCTCTTCCAAAATCAGCCATTCTTCTTCCGCAGCCGAGAGCTTGGCCTGTCGCTCTGTCAGGGCCTCTGTGGCCTTTCGAAATTTCACCGGCTCGCGGGTAAACAACTCAGCTTCCGACAACAGCTCTGACAATTTACCAATCTCGGCTTCCAGACGTTCCATCTCGGCCGGCAGCGCCTCGAGGCGGTGCTTTTCGGTAAAGCTGAGCCCCGGTTTCGCCGCAGGCTTTGGCGCAGCTGGTTTGGCCGCAGCCTTCTGCTTGACCTTTGCGGCCTTCTCAACCTTCTCAGTGGCTTGCCGCTGATCCTGATAGTCGCTCCACCCACCAGCATAAACCACGGCGCGCCCCCGGCCCTCCATCGCGATCGTCGTCACTGCCACCCGGTCCAGAAAATCCCGGTCGTGGCTGACAAGCAAAACGGTTCCCTCGTATTGATCCAGCAAATCCTGCAACAGATCGAGCGTCTCTACGTCCAGATCGTTGGTCGGTTCATCCAGCACCAAAAGGTTCGACACGCGCGCCATGATCTTGGCCAAAAGCAACCGCACCTTTTCCCCACCCGACAGCGACCGCACAGGCGCGCGGGCCTGTGCCTCATCAAACAGAAAATCCTTGAGATAACCCACCACATGTCGTGGCGCGCCGCGCACCATCACCTGATCGGACCGGCCAGAGACCGCCATCTCTTTGTCGAGCGTGAGGTTATCCCACAGGGATTTATCCGGATCGAGCTGCGCGCGCGCCTGATCAAACACCGCAATATCCAGCTTGGTGCCCAGCTTGACGGTGCCGCTGTCCGGCGTCTCGTGCCCGATCAGCATTTTCAGAAGGGTGGTCTTGCCCACACCATTCGGCCCCACAAGCGCGATCCGATCGCCGCGTTGCACCGTCAAGGAAAACGGGCGCAGGATCAGCTTGTCTTCGTAAGACTTTGCAATGCCGTCCGCTTCGATCACTTTCTTGCCAGACTTCGGCCCCGCATCCAGCGCCAGATCCGCCGCCCCTTGGCGTTTGATCTGCGCGGCCCGTTCCGCGCGCAACCCTTGCAAGGCGCGCACGCGCCCCTGATTGCGCTTGCGGCGGGCCGAGATGCCTTCGACCGCCCACCGCGCTTCGGCCTTGATCTTGCGGTTGAGCTTGTGGCGCTGCAGATCTTCTTCTTCCCAGGTTTTGTCGCGCCAATCTTCAAAGGCGGCAAATCCCTTTTCCTGACGTCGCACCATACCGCGATCCACCCAGAGCGTGCCGTGCGACAACGCGCGCAAAAACGCCCGGTCGTGACTGATCAAGACAAAGCCAGAACGTGTTGATTTCAGTTCATTTTCCAGCCACCCAATCGCCTCGATATCCATATGGTTGGTCGGCTCGTCCAGCAGCATTAAATCAGGCTCTTCCGCCATCAACCGCGCCAAAGCTGCGCGCCGCCGTTCCCCACCGGAGGCGGTTGAAACGTCGCGGTCAAGGTCAAGCTTCAGCCCCTCGCCCACACGATCCACCTTATAGGCATCGCCCGGCGGCAAAGCGGCGGTGGCAAAATCACCCAGCGTGGCAAATCCGGTCAAATCCGGGTCTTGCTCCATATAGCCAATGCCGACGCCCGGACCGCTGATCACCTCACCTTTGTCGGCTTCGACAAGGCCCGCCATCACCTTCATCAACGTGGATTTGCCCGACCCGTTGCGCCCCACCAGCGCCAGCCGGTCGCCGGGTTGCACCACAAGGGACAGGTCATCAAACACGGGATCTCCGCCAAAGGTCAGCGAAATATCGGTCAATTGCAAAAGAGGTATACGCGCCATACCCGCCAGCTACAAAGCGTGCCTCGGCCCGTCAACCAGTGCCGTGCACAGCACCTATCCCGCCACAGACCTCAGCAGCCGTTTACGTGCTGGTGGAATGGCCCCAATCTCGACCCCGGTGAACACATGCAATGTGTTCATCTGCCGGTCCACGACCGCATGATCGCTGACCCAGCCGCCCATCATAAGATAGGTCTTCAAGAGCGGCGGCATCCGCCTCATCGCCTTTTTGGCATCCGGCTTGCGCCGCAGCCGCGCGGCAAAGCGAAACACATCCGGCGCCTTGATCCGCGGCAACCAGCGTTTTGGCGCGAGATGGCGGTGTTTCAGCATGGCAAACGTATCAAGGTATTGTTCGGTATCCGTGCCGGCAAAAGACGAACACCCAAAGAGCATCTCTACGTTGTTGTCATCGACATATGTCGTCATCGCCCCCCAGGCCACGCGCAGCACATCCGGGTCATGGACCTGTGGGTCCACGCAAAAGCGGCCCATCTCGACCATCTTGCCTTCAAAATCGTGCAGCGCGCTCAGCTCGTAATATTGGGCCGAATAGCTGTGTGAAATCTCTGACCCCGACACAGGCAGCATCCGAAAGCAGCACACCAGCGCATTGTCGCTGACCCGCCGGATCAGGATATGGGTGCACATGTCGTCAAACGCGTCTGCATCCAACTCAAATGCCGTTCCAAAACAGATGGCGCGCAACCTTTGCGCCGCGACGATATCGCTTTGGCACTCAGCTTGATGTGCCCAATAGCGGCCCCGTTGGAGTGATTTCATGAACGGATCTCCATTTGCAGGGCCCGGATATCACATGCTGTATAACACCTGCATGACGATGCGCTCTATTGCCCGAATGTGGCCGGAGTGAACTGGCCAATACCGCTGAGCAATTGCCGCAGGAATTGGTTGTTCGTGATGCCGGTCTCGGTCACGCGGCGGCTGATCGGAACGACAACCCCGTCTTCGAGTGTGAAGCGTTCGATATTCGCCACGACACCATCCGCATCAAAGGTGATGGCCAGCACCTGACGATCCACCTCTTTCGGAGCCTGGAACGCAAAGGCGCGCATCCGCGATTTGACATAGAAATAGCCATTGTCGCTGACCAGCGCTTCGCTTGTGGGCGGGCCAACTGTATCTTCGACGCTGGCACGCGTATCGATGCCGACAACGATTTGCTCAAGCTCGTCCTGGGGTGGAATATAGCCGTGATCCTGAAAGATCGGCGTGCATGCGCTGACGGCACCCAAAACGACAGCCGTACATCCGGCCAAAATAATACGCTTGAGCTTACGTGCCATTCTGTCTTGCTCCCCCACGGTGCAGCTTTTATGTGGGCTAGCAGACGTTCAGCGCCGGTTCAAGAAACGAAAAAATGCCCGATCTCGAAACAGAAGTTATCCGGCTGTCCGCCTTGCCGACCAAAAAGGCGTCGACATTTGATGTACGCCCCGGTGCGGACCAGTGTTCGGACATTGCCCAAACGCTAGACCTGCTTGGCCTGCGCAAGCTGCGTTTTCATGGCAAGCTGGTGCCAGATGGCAAACGCGACTGGCGCCTTGTGGCCCAATTGGGCGCGACGGTAACCCAGCCCTGCGCCATTTCGCTGGCCCCGGTTAACACGCGGCTGGACGTAGACGTGAACCGATTTTACGTATCGGATTTCGAAACGCCGCAAGCGGCCGAAGCTGAAATGCCCGAAGACGATTCTGTCGAAGCCTTGCCCGAAACGCTCTCTCTCACCGATATCATGGTCGAAGAGCTTGATCTGGCCCTGCCCCTCTTTCCGCGGGCCGATGGCGCCGAGATGGAGAGCATGCAAGCCACTGAGCCGGGCAAAAAGGCCATGACAGATGAAGATGCCCGGCCTTTTGCCGGTTTGGCCGCCCTGCGCGACAGCCTGACCAAACCCGACGAGTGATCGCCGCTTTTCTCTTGCACAAAAAAGAATAACGCGTATTTTGCCGCGCTCATCACATTTTGGGTTGGACATGTCAGGCGCATGAGCGTAGACGCGCGTCACCCGCCCGTAAGGGATCACAGAAACCCCGGTTTTGGATCTGCTCCAAAACCCCGGAACCAAACAAAGAAGGCAACAAGCCATGGCTGTGCAACAGAATAAGGTGGCCAACGCGCGCCGGAACAACCGCCGCTCCCACGACAGCCTGACACCTGCCAATCCAAATGAATGCCCAAACTGCGGCGAGCTCAAGCGCCCGCATCACGTTTGTGCGGCATGCGGTCACTACGATGACAAAGAAATCGTCGCGCTGACTGACGAGATTGATATCGAAGAAGACGCGGCTTAACGCGGAGCGTGCGAACCGGGCAAATGTAACGATGCGTTCTTACCAAGACCTGTCGGACATCGCTCGGAAGTACCCTATTATCCTATCGGTGGATACTATGGGCGGGGACTTGGGCCCCGCCGCTGTCGTTAATGGGTGCGCCAATTCCGCGAAAAAAAACCCGCGACTTGGGTTTGTCTTTCACGGCCCCGAGGCAACACTGAAACGCCTGATTGAGCGTCGCAAGGCGCTCATTGGGCGTTGTGTCATTCGGGATGCGGCTGACGTCGTCAGCATGGATGACAAGCCAAGCCAGGTTGTGCGCCACGCCAAAGGCACGTCGATGTATTCGGCTATTGAAAGTGTCCGAAACGGCGAAGCCGCCGGGGCGGTGAGCTGTGGCAACACCGGTGCATTGATGGCGCTGTCGACCATCCGTTTGCGCAAGCTGCCGGGCGTCAACCGCCCCGCTATCGCGATTCTTTGGCCAAGCCGCAGCCCGCATGGCTTCAACGTGATGCTCGACGTCGGCGCCGATATCCGCGCTGATGCCGAAGACTTGCTGCGGTTTGCCTTGATGGGCATGTCCTATGCTCGCAACGGGTTCGACATTCCTGAACCGCGGGTTGGCTTGCTGAATGTGGGCACCGAAGAGCACAAGGGCCGGACAGAGCTGAAAGAAGCCTACGAGCTGATCGGTGCACGCGCGGACGAGGCGAAATTCGACTTTGTTGGCTTTGTCGAAGGCAGCGACATTCCAGGCGATTTGGCCGATGTTATCGTCACCGACGGGTTTACCGGCAACGTCGCGATCAAAACGGGCGAAGGCACAGCCACGTTGATCGGCGATCTGTTGCGCGAAGCGTTCAAGTTCTCCCCCCTCTCCCGACTAGCGTCGCTTTTGGCGCTCACGTCCCTTAGGCGCCTGCGCAAGCGTATCGACCCGCGCCGGGTCAACGGGGGCGTATTCCTAGGACTGACAGGCACAGTCGTAAAATCACATGGCGCAGCAGACGCCACAGGCGTGTCGGCAGCGGTCAAGCTGGCGGCGCAACTTGCAGAAAAGAACTTCACAGACAAACTTGCAGCTCGAATTGCAACGGCGCATGGTGAAGCACCTAAGGAGGCGTCATGACGCGCAGAGCAGTCATTCGGGGTGTGGGGCACTACCTGCCAGAACGCGTTGTGGAAAACGCGGAATTTGAAAAGACGCTGGATACAACCGATGAATGGATCAAATCCAGATCCGGTATCGAGCGCAGGCATTTTGCACAAGACGGCGATACAACATCCTCCATGGCAACCAAGGCCGCCGAGCATGCTTTGGCAGATGCGGGCCTTCAGATTTCCGATATTGATGCCATCGTTCTGGCCACATCCACAGCCGATCTGACATTCCCATCTGCCGCGACCATGGTTCAGCACCAGCTGGGTATGACGCATGGCTTCGCGTTTGACATTCAAGCCGTTTGTGCCGGGTTCATCTATGCGTTGGCCAACGCCAATGCACTTGTCACCTCCGGGCAAGCCAACCGCGCGCTGGTGATTGGGGCCGAAACTTTCAGCCGCATCATGGATTGGTCCGATCGCTCCACTTGTGTTCTTTTTGGCGACGGCGCAGGCGCGTTGATCATCGAAGCACAAGAAGGCAACGGCACTTCGGCAGACAGCGGTATTCTGGCGACAGATCTCAACTCTGACGGTCGCTATCGCGAACTGCTGTACGTGGATGGCGGCGTATCGACAGGGACCACCGGCTATCTGCGCATGCAGGGCAATCAGGTGTTCCGCCACGCCGTGGCAAAGTTGGCCGCAACCGCGCATACCTCTATGGAACGCGCAGGCGTGACAGCAGACGAGATTGACTGGATCGTGCCCCACCAGGCAAACATCCGCATCATCCAGGGCACCGCGAAAAAGATGAACCTGCCGATGGAAAAGGTCATCGTGACGGTTCAGGATCACGGCAACACCTCGGCCGCGTCCATCCCGCTGGCCTTGTCTGTGGGCAAGGCCCGCGGCCAAATCAAACCCGGCGATTTGCTTGTCACTGAGGCAATCGGCGGCGGTTTGGCCTGGGGATCCGTGGTCATGCGCTGGTAAATCGCTGTAGTGTGAATCTAACACCGCAGATTCAGGCAGCTTTACAAGTCATTGATATTGACTCGTATTTTGCCCCGCACCTATGCTCACTAAATACGACAGGGAGAATGTTATGTCGGCAAAGACATTGACACGCATGGATTTGAGCGAAGCCGTATTTCGCGAAGTAGGATTAAGCCGTAACGAAAGCGCCCAATTGGTCGAAAGTGTTCTGGACCACATGTCGGATGCGCTCGTGCGCGGCGAACAAGTAAAAATTTCGTCCTTTGGGACGTTCTCTGTGCGCGATAAAACCGCGCGCGTGGGCCGCAATCCAAAGACCGGGGAAGAAGTCCCCATCAACCCGCGACGCGTTCTGACATTCAGACCATCTCATTTGATGAAAGACCGCGTTGCAGCCGGAAACAAAGCTACCTGATTAGATGGCAAAATCTGCGGACGCTTTTCGAACGATTTCGGAAGTTGCTGATTGGCTCGGCGTTCAGACGCACGTGCTGCGCTTTTGGGAAAGCAAGTTCACCCAAGTAAAACCCGTGAAACGTGCGGGCGGACGGCGATATTATCGTCCCGCTGACATGTTGCTGTTGGGTGGCATTCACAAGCTGCTGCGCGACGACGGGATGACGATCAAAGGCGTTCAAAAGATCCTGCGCGAACAAGGCATGGCGCATGTTTCGGACATGTCGCAGCCTTTGGATGACAGCACGGACGAAGCGCTCGATGCATCCTTGGCTCCAAAACTGGCCACACCAGACCCTCAACCTCCCGTGGACGAAGGGCCACGCGTGGTGCCGCTCAAACCTATCGCGAAACCAGAGCCTGAGCCAGAAGTGGCCGCGGAACCGGAGCCGGCAGAAGAGCCCGCCTTTGCCTCAGATCCTGCACCTGCCGAAGACGCATCAGCCGAGCCTGAACTCGATCTTGCCCCCGCGCCCGAGGCGCAGCCTGAAGCCGCGCCAGAGCAAGAGCAAGAGCAAGAGCCTGAACCAGAATCAAAGCCCGTATCGGAAGCGGCACCCGAGCCAGTTGTCGAAGAGGTTGCTGCTCAAGACGTAGCAGAGGAAGTGCCTGCAGCAGAACCTGCCCCGGAGGCCGCAGCAGAGGAAGAGGCCCCAGCCCCCACCGTACCTGCGTTCATGCGCACGCAAGCGCCGGCACCCGCACCCGCGG
This sequence comes from Paracoccaceae bacterium, assembly GCA_013214665.1. Lineage (GTDB taxonomy): Bacteria > Pseudomonadota > Alphaproteobacteria > Rhodobacterales > Rhodobacteraceae. Next base: position 154 of record JABSSA010000346.1, on the reverse strand, counting down.
CAGAAACTTCGGAACCGCCCGCGCAAGACACCGCGGCAGACGAGCCTCCGGCAGAACAGGAGGCCCCAAAGCCCCGCGTTGTGCACGTGGAGGATGAGCCAGACACGCTGGATGACGTCAGCCCATCGCTCTTGTCTCACATCTCGCGTCTGCG
>JABSSA010000345.1 GCA_013214665.1 Paracoccaceae bacterium | reverse complement strand
GCGCCAGCCTATGGTGCTGACCCCCAAAGGGCACGCGTTTTTGCGCAATATTGAAGATGCGCTTTATACGATCCGCAAAGCCAAGGCCGAAGCCTCTGCCGGGACCATATCAGAGGCCAGCCATCTGCGTGTCGGCACGATCGAGGACTTTGACAGCGACATCATCCCCGATCTGGCAGTGTTTTTGTCGTCCAATATGCCAACGTGCAACTTCCTATTTCAGACGGATTCGAGCCACGCGATTATCGACATGTTGCGCAATCGCCATCTGGATATCGGAATCACCACCACACCCGATGATCGGCTGCGCGACTTACAGGATCGCCCTCTGCTCAAGGATCCGTTCGTGGTCGTTCTGCCACGTTTCAGCGAACAGCCGCTGGCGGAGATCGTCGAAGGCCGCACAAAGCTACCGTTTTTGCGATTTTCCAGCAACCTGATGATCGCGCGCCAGATTGACTCGCAATTGCGGCGGCTGGGGTTATCGCCACCGTCCCATTTTGAATGCAGCAACAACCAAACTCTGATGGCTATGGTCGCCGCCGAAGCAGGGTGGACGATCACGACCCCCCTGCTCTACTCACGCGCAAAACCGTTTCATGCCAAACTCGCCATGCACAGATTTCCCGGCAAAAGCTTTGCCCGAACGCTGGCGTTGGTGGCGACACCGGATTGTTCCAGATCGGTTTTGGAATTGATTGACACCAAAACCAAAGAGCTGATCCAACATCACATTCTGAACCCACAGCACGCCCAGACACCTTGGCTGTCCGACAGTTTCCAGCTGGTCAGCTAGGCACCGCTTACCCGTGCAGGATTTTGAAACGCGCTTTGATCTCGCGTTCTTGCGCGGCGCTAAGATACGTGGGCCGGTGCTCTGCCAGGATTTCCTTGGCGCGCATCCGCGCCCGTGTCCAGGCATCCAGTGATCCGTTTTCGGCCCATGTGCGCGGTTCATCACGGTCTGCCAGCGTGGGATAAAAATAATCCCGTTCCATCGCCTGATAGGTATGTTGTCCGCCCAGAAAATGGCCTTCGCCCAAAACCGCATCGCAAATGGCCTGAAACCCGAGGTTTTCATCGGTAACCTCGACCCCGCGCAAAGCGCGATACGTGTTGGAATGCATTTCATCATCCAACACGAAGCCTTCGAAATTCGCGCCCAACAAGGACGCCGTCATGCCAGAGCTTTCGTAAATCAGATTTCCCCCGGCAAGACCCGCAGCCAATGATGTCAGACCTTTTTCCATCCCGTATTGTGCATCAATGGCCTTGGCATCCGTCATCGAACTGGCCACCCCCGAAGGCAGACCAAGCCAGTTAGACAGCTGCGCAGAGGCCGCATTCAAAACCGCCGTTTCACCGCTGCCGCCGGAAAAGGCGCCGGTACGCAGATCGATCACCAATGGCCAATTGGAAAAGATCATCGGAAACCCGGGCTGGATCGCGTGCACCATCAACAAACTGGCCAACGTCTCGGCCAATGATTGCGCAAGAAACCCTGCCAGTGTCGCCGGGGCTGTGGCCCCCGCTTGGGCGGCGGTGATGCAAGACATCGGTATATTGTGCCTGACGCATTCATAAACGACATCAACCGCATCCTCGCCGTACCGCATCGGAGAGATCATCGGACTGATATGCGCCTTTAGGAATGGGCGCTTGGCGAATTCACCCGGCCCACCTGCGGCGATATCGAGCATCTCTACGATCGGGGCGATGTGTTCGGCCAAGGTGAACGACGTGGCCGTTGGTTTGGTTGTGTTTTTCAGCAAGGCAAAGACGGTGTTCACATCCAGATCGAATGTGTCCGGCACATCGGTGGCAACGCAGCACCGGGTGAACCAGCTCACGTTGGCCAGCTGATCCTGCAATCGGGTGAAATCGTGCAAATCCGCCAGCGTTGAGGGCCGATATGCGTGACTGTCGATATCCAATGTCTGAACCGCAGCACCGCCAGTGCCAAAATACACGCGGTTGCCGCCCACCTCGATTGACCGGGCCGGATCGCGCCCATGCAGTGTAAACGTCTTGGCCGCGTGATCGATGGCTGTTTCAACAAGCGCGGGGGGAAAAAGAACCCGCCCGTTTTCAGCGTTCCGCGCGCCAATCGCCAACAGGTCTTTGCGCAAGCGATCAGGCACATCCCCGATGCCCAACTGTTCCAGCAAATCCAGCGCGGTGTCGAAAATGCGCCGGAGGTCGCTATCCGAAAGCGGCTTATACACACCGCCAACTTGGCCAGGAGGACAAGGATCAACCTGCGGCTTGGCCGCCCGTTGGGCCAAACGTTGTTTGCGCCCGCCTCGTTTCCCCGCTTGTCCCACCATCGCCCGCTCGTAGTCGTCGCCAGTGAGTTCAACCAAACAAGTCGAGAATTTCTAGGCAACGGATAGATCGCGTTTATCATAACTTCGAAATCTTAATACGGAATAATCTTAAACATAGAGTTCGGAGTTGCGCACATGCGTGATCTGAAAATCTAACGTTCCTAATTTACGCTGGAGGAGTATCGCGATGAAATCCCGGACCAAAGTTGTTGTTATCGGCGGTGGCATCGCCGGATGCTCAACCCTCTATCACCTGACGCAAGAAGGCTGGAGCGATGTGGTTCTGGTCGAACGCAATGAGCTGACCAGCGGCACCACTTGGCATTCGGCCGCGCAGGTGACGAACTTTGGCATGAACCAGACCATGGTCGGTCTGAAAACGCATTCGATCAACCTTTACAAATCGCTGTCCGAAAACCCGGAATACCCGATCAACTATCACCATGCAGATGGCGGCATCCGGCTGGCCAATACCGAAGCGCAGATGCAGGGCTATCGCCATTTCTCCTCAATGGCGCGCGGGATGGACGTGGATTTCGAAGTGATCGACGCCCAAGAATGCGCCCGCCGCCACCCGCTGATTTCCACCACCAATCTGGTGGGCGGCCTCTGGGATCCGCTGGACGGTGATATTGATCCCGCGCAGCTTTGTCAGGCGCTGGCCTATCACGCGCGCAAAGCCGGGGCCGAGGTCTATCGCAACACGCCCGTCACCGCGCTGACCCAGCACAAGGATGACACCTGGACCGTGCATACAGAGCATGGCGATATTGATTGCGATATCGTGGTCAACGCCTGCGGTTACCGCGTGAATGAAGTCGGTGCGATGATGGGGGTTCACCATCCCGTCGCCTCGATGGAGCACCAGTATTTCCTCACCGAAGACATCCCCGGCATCGCTGAGGCTGGCCACCGGATGCCGCTGCTGCGCTGCCCGATCAGCGATTATTACAGCCGTCAGGAAAAAGGCGGGCTGCTTGTCGGCTTTTATGAGCAGGGTTGCAAAACCTGGGGCATGGACGGGATCGATCCCAATTTTGTCAACGCGCTCTGCCCCGATGATCTGGAGCGGGTCATGGATGTGCTGGCCGGGGCTTTTGAACGGATGCCCGCGCTGGAACAGACCGGCATCCGCGCCATCGTGAACGGCCCGATCACCTACACGATCGACGGCGCGCCGCTGGTGGGGCCGATCCCCGGCAAACGAAACGCCTTTTGCATCATCGGCCTGCGCGCGGGCCTTGGCGAAGGCGGCGGCCACGGCTGGCTGCTGGCACAGCAAATCGTGCACGGCGAAGCCTGCTATGACACCTGGTGCCTGGACCCGCGGCGCTTTACCGGCCACGCCAATGTGGAGCTGACCTCCCTCAAAGCCATCGAAGATTACCAGAACGAATTCCGGTTTCACTTCCCGCACGAACACCGCCCGGCGGGCCGCAATGCCAAGACCACGCCGCTCACCCCGGTGATGGCGGCAGAGGGGGCCGAATTTACGGTGGTCAACGGGTGGGAACGGGTGGATTACATCAAGCCCAACCGGGAATTTCACCCCTCCCTCTCCTTCGATTTTGATGAAGCCTTTGACGTTGTCGCATCAGAGGTGACGCATGTTCAGGAACATGTGGGCCTGTGCGAAGTGAACGGCTTCAACCGCTTTGAGATCACCGGCGCGGATCGGCACAGTTTTCTGGATCGTATGTTCTGCGGCACTGTCACCAAACGCGATGGCCGCGTGGGGCTGGGCTATTTGCTGAACCACCACGGCATGGTCAAAGGCGAAGCCACTGTGGCCAACCTGCCCGCCTCTGATCGCGGGCCGGCAAGGGTGTGGTACGGTTCTGCGGCAGCTAGCGAATATCACGATATGGATTGGCTCTCCCAGCATCTGCGAGACGACGAAGATGTGCGGATCCGGTCGCTGACCAATGATCAGACCATTCTGGTCCTCGCCGGGCCAAAAGCGCGCGACGTGCTTGCCGCCTGCGCGCGCGGAGATTGGTCGCGCGATGCCTTCCCGTGGTTGTCGGTGCGCGAATGCTATATCGGATTTGCACCCGCAACGGTGATGGGTGTCAGTTTCTCAGGCGAGCTGGCCTATGAAATCCATGTGCCCAACGCCTCGCTTTATGCGGCCTACCTCGCTTTGCGCGAAGCTGGCAAAGCGCATGGCCTGCGCCTCTTTGGCGCGCGCGCGGTTGAAACGATGCGGATGGAAAAAGGGTTTTTGCATTGGAAGGCCGACATCATCACCGAATTTGACCCCTATGAAACCGGACTCGACCGGTTTGTTAAGCTCGAAAAAAGCACATTCATCGGCAAAGACGCGCTGTTGCAGCGCCAGTCCGAGGGTTCCCGCAAACAGTTGGTCACGCTGAAAATCGACACGACCAAAGCGCCAGCACATGGCGGCGCGTCTGTCATGGATGGCCGCGCGGTTGTGGGCACCATCACCTCTGGCGATTGGGGCCATAGGACTGGGTTGAACCTTGCTTACGCCTTTGTCGATCCAACCTATGCCCAAAACGGCACAGCCATGATGATAGACATGTGCGGTGACATGGTGAAAGCAGAGGTGATCGCACCCTCGCCATACGATCCGAGCCATAACAAAATGCGCATGCAACACGACCCGTAAGATACTGATATTAATCCCTATTTCGCGATGCGCTCAGCGAAATAAGCAATCGTTTTGTCCAACCCCTGGTCCATGTTGATGTGGGGTGTCCAACCCAGTGTGTTCTCGGCCATGGAAATGTCCGGGCACCGCCGCTTTGGATCGTCATGCGGTAAGTCTTGATAGGTCACCCCAGCATCAGACCCTGTCTTGTGTAGAATAGCCTCCGCCAATTCCGCGATCTTATACTCCAGCGGATTGCCCAGGTTGATCGGCCCGGTGACACCATCTTTGGCGTTCATCAGCTGGATCAGACCACGCACCATATCGTCCACATAACAGAATGAGCGCGTCTGCGCGCCACGACCGTATAAGGTAATCGGCTGCCCATCCAATGCTTGCACAATGAAGTTCGACACAACGCGCCCATCATCCGGCAACATCCGGGGGCCATATGTGTTGAAAATACGCGCGACCTTTATCCGCGTGCCGTATTGCCGGTGATAGTCAAAAAACAACGTCTCAGCACAGCGCTTTCCTTCGTCATAACAAGAGCGTATGCCAATCGGGTTCACATGGCCCCAATAGCCTTCGGACTGCGGATGCTCAGCCGGATCGCCATAGACTTCGCTCGTCGAGGCTTGCAGCACCGGGCAATTCAAAGAGGTCGCCAGCTCCAGCACATTGATCGCCCCCTGAACGCAGGTGCGCACAGTGCGCACCGGGTCGCTTTGGTAGTGAACCGGCGATGCAGGGCACGCGAGGTTGTAAATCTGGTCTACGTCAAAGGAGAGCGGGCTTGTCACATCCTGTTCAACACATTCGAATGCTGCGTGCCCAATAAGGTGTTCGATGTTCCGCATCGTCCCGGTGTGCAGATTGTCGACACAGACAACGTGATGCCCTGCGTCAATCAACGCATCGCACAGATGAGACCCCAAAAACCCGCAGCCTCCTGTTACCAGCACCCGCTTGCGCACCATCTAAATTACTCCGACCTATTCACTGGTGTCATAGACAGAGACATCGGCTTTGCAGGCAAGTGTTTTTGCCGCACGCCATGCGAGGTTTAAACGATGTGCGAAAATTATCGCGGTAGTGGAAAATGGCGGACCCTAGAGGACTGCCCCGATTTTGGATAACCCAATGATAACGCTCACTTAATCAGCAAATAAAGTTGGAACTCACTCACAGTACCCGCCATTGAAATCATTAACAAATATTCGGCAAGTTCCAACTTTTTCTAGCGCGACAGAAGGTCAGGTTGCGGTCCCACAGCACCGCACGGCAGGCCTATAGCCTGACAGACGTGGGCTTTACTGCATTCCCTGACCATCAATCGCGCTCGTTTTTGCCACCTACAGTTTCGGTCATCATTTGCCCCGCTCCGAGTTGGCGCGTTTTTCCAACACCAGCTTGCATTTGGTTTCATGCAAGTCTCTGCGAAGATCCCAAATGTGATCGGCGCAAGCTTGCGCATTGCAGTATTCAGAGCCACCTGGCGTGGCCATCTGCGCTGCACTTCGCCATTGGTTTCGATCAACGACCAGCTCGCCAATTGCCGTCAGAGCTTTTTCATACAACTCAGCTGCCTGCGGAGAGTTTCCAGCAGCAAGGCTGCGAGCCGCCATGAGATCGCAAACTAGATCATCGTATCCTTCGGTCCTCATTCGCCAGCCTCGTTTTTGCCGTCTACAGGTCCAAGGCCCAGAACACAGAAACCCGGCTCAATACCGAACTGGCCACCTTGAAGCAGATAGGTGATCCTGAATGACAGATCGCTAGTGAGCTTGTCGCCTGCTATTGGCGAAGAATACCCCCGCTCATCAGTTCGCCGAAGAACAAGCTCATCGCCAGTT
>JABSSA010000344.1 GCA_013214665.1 Paracoccaceae bacterium | reverse complement strand
TCCCCGGCCAGCTTTAGCGACGCCCAAAAAACGGAAGTGATGGAGCAAGGCCAGATCGCCATGCCGTCGGACTATATGGAGCCCTATATCATCACCCGGCGCTTGATCGAGGATGGCCGCAACCAGCTGGTTTTGCGCAGCCCCTTGCCGCTGCCTTTTCCGGTGCGTGCGTTGCAAGGCACGGCTGATACGGCCGTCAGCACAGAGACGGCTGTGCGTCTGTTGGAACATGCCGACAGCCCCGACATGCGGCTGACCCTGGTCAAAGACGCAGATCATCGCTTTTCCGACGGGCCATGTTTGGGCCTCATCGAAGAGGCAATCCTTGATGTAATGGAGGCAACGACATGAGATGGATTTTGCGCATGATCGGGCGGTTGATTCTGATCCTCGTTCTGGCGGGCGTGCTGGTCTATGTCTTTGGCCCAACCGAAGACACCACGTTGGACACTGATTTTGATCCCTCAACCCTCGGGGCTGACTTGGATGCCTATTTTGGTGGTGCCGAAGCTGCGGTGAGCGACATCACTCCCGGCGTCGAAAAGCGTGTGGTTTGGGCGGGGGATGCCAACACCAAAACCGATCTGGCGATCCTTTATGTGCATGGCTTTTCCGCCACCTCGCAGGAAATCCACCCCGTCCCGGATCGCGTGGCGGACGCGCTGGGCGCAAACCTGATCTACACGCGCCTGCAAGGCCATGGACGAACCAGCCCCGATGCGATGGCCGACGGCACCGTCACCGGGTGGATGCGCGATCTGGCCGAAGGCCTCGCTGCCGCGCGCCAGGCCGGGGATGAGGTGATCGTGATGTCAACATCCACCGGAGGTACGTTGGTCACCGCGGCGCTGGATGTGTCTGGGATGTTGGAGAGTGTCACTGGCACGATATTCGTTTCGCCAAACTACGGTTTGAACACGGGGCTGGAACCTCTTTTGACAGCGCCTGCCGCCCGCTATTGGCTACCGCTACTCGCAGGCGACCGCCGCTCATTTGAGCCAAAGAACGAAGAGCACGGCACCTATTGGACAACCGAATACCCCTCTGTCGCGGTGCTGCCGATGGCGGCGATCGTGAAAAAGGTGCGCGAGATGGACGTATCCGGGACCACGATCCCGGCGCTCTTTGCTTATTCGCCAGACGATCAGGTGGTGCGTCCGGATATCACGCAACGCCTGATGGGCGACTGGGGCGCTGCGACGACGCATTTTGATCCTGGCCCGATGGGGCCAAACGATGATCCGCAGGCGCATGTGATTGCCGGCGATATCATGTCACCGGGCAAAACCGACGCAACGGTTGAGGCGATGTTGACCTGGATCAACGGGCTCTGATGCGCCATGCCCCGCCGCCGCCCCGCCAGCATGTGGAGCCTTGAGACGCTGGGGCGGGTGCGGCTGTCGAAACACTATTATTTTCGGGATTTCCTCTATTCCGAGATAGGCAGCTTTCATCGCATCCCGAACCTTCCCCGCGATCCCGATCTCGCAATTGCGAACGGGCAGCGCCTTTGCCAGGATTTGCTTGATCCGTTGACGGAAACCTTTGGCCCGCTTGCAATCCGCTCAGGTTATCGGTCGCCTGAATTGAACGCCTATGGCAATGCGCACAAACTCAACTGTGCGCGCAACGACAATCCTATCGAATGTCACATCTGGGATTGGGGCACAGGGGATGCCGCTATCGCGGGCACGTCCCTGGCGATTCCGTGGTTCACAGACCGCTATGAACAGGGGCGCGATTGGCGCGATCTGGCCTGGTGGATCCACGATCATCTGCCCTATTCGGGGCTGTGGTTTTTCCCCAAACTCTGTGCCTTCAACCTCGATTGGCGGTCCACGCCCCGGCGCACCATCTCCAGCTATATCGCACCCCGAGGCATGCTGTTGCGCGCAGGTGATGAGCCAGAGGAGCCTTTGGCCACACGCGCAGCGCGCTACGCTGATTTTCCACCGTTCCGTGGCATCACATATCCCTGATCCGGGCTTGAGTGGCGCCCGCGTTCCGGCCATTGTGCCCGCACAGCAGTCAGCAAGAGACAGGCATGGCCGAACCGATCGTTTTCCTTCCCGGTATGATGTGTGATGCACGCCTTTTCGGGCCGCAAATTGCTGAATTATCCGCCGAATATTCTGTGATGGTGGCACCAATGACCCGTGGTGAACGGATTGAGGAAATCGCCAGCACCTTGCTGGATGAATTGCCACATCGGTTCGCGCTGGCCGGGCTCAGCATGGGTGGTATCGTCGCGATGGAAATCTTGCGTCGCGCGCCCGATCGCGTAACCCGGCTGGCCTTGATGGACACCAATCCACTGGCAGAAACGCCGACGGTCGCGGCCGCGCGTGAGCCGCAAATGGTGCGCGTGCGTGCCGGGCGATTGCGCGAAGTGATGCGGGACGAGATGAAACCCAACTACCTCGCTCCCGGCCCCTACCGGGATCAGGTGCTCGAGATCGTGATGGACATGGCTCTGGCGCTGGGCCCCGAGGTCTTTCTGCGCCAATCCCGCGCGCTCCAGCGCCGCCGCGATCAGCAAAGCACCCTGCGCAAATGCAAAGTGCCAACGCTCATTCTGTGCGGCGAGCATGACGCGCTCTGCCCGGTCAAGCGGCACACTTTTATGGCGGAACTCATTCCTTACGCGGAGCTGAAAGTGCTGCCTGATGCGGGTCACCTGCCCACGCTCGAGCAGGCTGAGGCCACTACGGCGGCTCTGCGGGATTGGATCGCGCAACCGCTGGTGTTGCGCTGAGCCATCGGCTTCTTTTGGATAGAAATACTCTCAGGGGAGTCGCGCCTGCAGCGCAGGCGCGGCGGGGCAGAATGCCCCAAAATGTGATTTAAGCAGCCGCGTTCTTGTTCGCTGGTTCCTTGACCGGCTTCGAATTGCTGTCGATGAAATCCAAAACCAGCGGGCGAATATTATTACGCCAGCTTTTGCCCGCGAAGATACCATAATGCCCGGCGTCAGGCTCCACGTGGCTTGCCTTTTTGCTGTCAGGCAGGCCAGTCAGCAAATCCAGCGCGGCGATGCATTGTCCGGGCGCTGAGATGTCATCTTTGGCGCCTTCCACTGTTTTCACCGCTACTGTGGTCACTTTGCCGATGTCCACTTTCTTTCCGGCGACGGTAAAGACGTTCTTCGCAATCTCGCGATTTTTGAAAACACGCTCCACAGTGGAGAGATAAAACTCCGCCGTCATGTCCATTACCGCGAGGTATTCATCGTAAAACTTGTTGTGTTTGTCGTGATCTGCGGCCTCGCCGCGAGCGGCGCGGTTGATCTGGTCGGAAAAGGCTGTGGAATGTGAGTCCCAGTTCATCGACATGAACGAGGCAAGCTGCAGCAAGCCGGGGTAAACCATCCGGCCTACACCGGGGTATTTGAAGCCTACGCGCTGGATCATGAACTGTTCCAGCTGACCCATTGTGACCCGACGACCAAAATCGGTTACGTCGGTCGCCGCAGCGTCGGGGTCAATCGGGCCGCCAATCAAAGTCAACGTGCGTGGCTGCGCTTTGGGGTCTTCTTCGGCGAGATAGGCTGTTGCCGCCAAAGTAAGGGGCGCAGGTTGGCACACCGCAATCACATGGGTGTCGGGGCCGAGGTGGCGCATGTAGTCGACCAGATACAGGGTATAATCTTCGACATCGAACTTGCCAGCGCTGACTGGGATGTCGCGGGCATTGTGCCAGTCGGTGATATAGACTTCGCAATCAGGCAGCAGCGAAATGACAGTTGACCGCAGCAATGTTGCGTAGTGGCCGGACATAGGCGCGACCACCAGCACTTTGCGCTTCATCGGTTTGCGGCCCGAGACGGCAAAGTGAATCAGATCACCGAAATCGCCCGGAACGACGTTTTCAACGGTAACGATGTGATCCTTGCCGTCGGCCATCGTGATCGATGGGATGCCCCAATCCGGCTTGACCACCATGCGCTGGAATGTGCGCTCTGCGACTTCGCCCCAGGCCCGCATCCATTGCAGCGCAGGGTTCGGAACCATGGCAAAGGCCGGATAGGCCCCAATCGCCGCGGCCGAGGCCCCGAGCCATTGGTTGGTGTTGCGCATCGTTTCCATGAAATCGTAGCTGGCCATATAGCGCATAAGGGGTCCTTTCATTCCTTCTGCGGGGAAAACCCGCATCATTGGTCGGTTTGTCGCTTTGCCCCCTGAAGCCAGCGATTATAATCGGCGCAAGGTCCCGGCGATAGCCGAAATGCTGCACCTGCAAACATATTGCGAGTTCTGTCACATGACAACTACAGACACTACAGATGGTGGTATTTCTCAGGTAAACCTCGATAAATTGAATGAAAACCTGAAAAAAGTCGAAGATCTTGCACAACGGCTGACTAAGGTTATGTCGCAACGCAGCGGACATAATCCGGCGCTTGATGGGCCGAATCACGACCTCTACGTCAAAGCGGCTTCCGCTTACATGACTGAGGCGATGCAAGATCCGGCAAAAGTTTTCGAACATCAGCTTAATTTTTGGTCACAATCTGTGACCCATTTTGTGGAGGCACAGCACGCCTTTACGCAGCGTGGGTTAACGGCGCCTGAAGACACATCCCCCACAGACAAACGATTTGCAAATCCGTTGTGGCAAACCAACCCCTATTTCAACTTCATCAAGCAGCAGTACCTGATCAATGCCCGCGCGATCGAGCAAGCGGTCGAAGACATCGAAGACCTCGGGGCGAAGGATATGCGGCGCCTGAAATACTTTTCCCGCCAGATCATCGACATGATGGCACCGACAAACTTTTTGGCCACCAACCCGGACGCGCTGGAAAAGGCGGTGGCCACCGATGGTCAGAGCCTTATTCAGGGTCTCGAAAATCTGATTGGCGATTTAGAGGCCAACAACGGCGAGCTGGTGGTGCGTTTGGCTGATGAATCCGCGTTTGAATTGGGCGGCAACATCGCCACCACGCCGGGCAAAGTGGTGTTCCGAAACCGGATGATGGAGCTCATCCAGTACAGCCCCACCACAGAAACCGTACACAAGACGCCGCTGATCATCTTTCCGCCCTGGATCAACAAATTCTACATCCTTGATCTGAAAGCACAGAACTCTTTGGTCAAATGGGTCGTGGATCAGGGATACACCTTATTCGTGGTGTCATGGGTCAACCCCGACGTCGGATATGCGGACGTCGGCATGGAAGACTATATCCAAGAGGGATATTTGACCGCGCTGGACTCGGTCAAACAGATCACCGGAGAACGTCAGGTCAATGCGGTTGGCTATTGCATCGCAGGCACGACATTGTCGTTGGTTCTGAGCTTGCTCAAACAGCGCGGCGACAAAACGATCAAGTCGGCCACCTTCTTTACCGCGTTGACCGACTTTTCCGATCAGGGAGAATTCACGCCGTTTTTGCAGGATGATTTCATCGATGGAATTGAAGCTGAAATCGACGACAAGGGGATTTTGCTGTCTCCTATTATGGCTCGCACGTTCTCTTTCTTGCGATCCAATGATCTGGTGTTCCAGCCCGCAATCCGGTCTTACATGATGGGTGAAACACCCCCTGCGTTTGATCTGCTTTATTGGAACGGGGATGGCAGCAACTTGCCCGGTAAGATGGCGATGCAGTACCTGCGTGGTCTGTGTCAGCGTAATGAGCTGGCCGAGCAGGGGTATGACATCATGGGTCATCATCTGTCTTTGGATGATCTGGATGTACCGGTGTTTGCGGTGACGTGCGAGACGGATCATATCGCGCCCTGGAAAGACTGTTACCGCGGTGTGCAGCAATGGGGTTCCAAGGACCGTACATTTGTGCTGTCGGAGTCTGGCCACATCGCGGGGATCGTGAACCCGCCGTCGAAAAAGAAATACGGCCATTACCTGAATCCTGATCTGTCCCTCGACACGCAGTCTTGGCTTGAACAGTCTGATTTCCACGAAGGCAGTTGGTGGCCTTATTGGAATGCGTGGCTGACCAAACGATCTGGCCGAATGGTCAAAGCACGCGTTCCAGGCGAATCGGGTTTCCCGGCCCTCGAAGACGCGCCAGGCACCTATGTGGCCCGAAAATCTGCTTTATAATCCTAGCTCTCGCTGCGGTGCAGAAAAAAATCCTTGAAATGCTGCGATGCAGCATGTATGTAAGTGTTGCATAGAGAGCGGCCCGGGGGCCGCGGTGATCAAGGATAGACCGATGGCCAATACAGCAGATTTTACGAACGTAATGAAAGACATGATGGGCAACTTCCCAATGGACATGAAGCCAATGGAAGACATGTTCAAAAGCGCCACAGCTTTCAACGAAAAGCTGACTGGCGTCGCGCTGGAAGCTGCGGGCAACTCAGCTGAGATTTCCAACAAGTGGACCAAAGACACATTGGACAAACTGACCGCAGTTTCCAAAGCTAAAGAAGATCCGGCGGACTATGCCAAGGCGTTTGGCGAATTCGCCTCTGCTTACGCTGAAGCTTCTGCAGAGCATCTGGCCGCCTACGCTGAAGTGGCCAAGAAAGCGCAAAAAGATACGGTTGAGCTGGTCATGGCGGCAGGCAAGGACCTGACAGACGAAGCCAACGCGGCCGTTAAAAAAGCAACAAGCGAAGTTGCGACTGCGACAAAGAAAGCAGCGAAGTAACAGACATCGAATTCTCTGCGCCAACTCCTCCCTGACAGGCGCGGGAATTGCAGGCGGGCTCGTAAGAGCTCGCCTTTTTTCGTTGCGTTCCCATACGGCCCCGTTTGGTAATGTGCCTTTCTTTTTCAAATTCGTGCGCCTAAGCTGCACTGCAGCGGAAATCGGCAGAGCATTGCCGGTGCAGAGGATTATCCTGGAGGCTCACATGAGCGACGGCGGCACGCCACTTTTGATCAAGCGATACGCCAGCCGGCGGCTCTATAACACCGAGACCAGTGATTACGTGACGCTGGATGACATATCGGGGTTCATCCGGGACGGGCGCGAAGTTCAGATCGTTGACTTGAAAACCGGGGATGATCTGACACGCCAGTATCTGCTGCAGATCATCGCCGAGCACGAAAGCCGTGGGCAATCCATGTTGCCGGTAGACGTGTTAAACGATCTGGTGCGCAGCTACATGACTCCGGGTGCCAGCGTTGTGCCTGAATTCCTGCAGGCCAGCTTTGAGATGTTGCGCGACGGTCAAAGCCGGATGTTGCAAAACATGAACGCAATGAACCCAATGAGCAAATTGCCGGGGTTTGACGCGTTGCAAGCGCAGCAGGCCGCATTTCTGAAAGCGATGACCGGCGGTATGTCTCCTGGATTTGGTGGAGACGGCAAATCAGAGGCTGAGCCTGGCACAGAAGAAGAAACAGCCCCATCCGGCGAAGATCTGGATGCCATCAAGCAACAGCTGTCGGACTTGCAGGCTAAACTGTCAAAACTTTCCTGACCGATTTAGCCTCAGGCATGCGGTTGCGCATAGGTGATCTCGGTGCGCAGGTCGCTACGTTCGAGCCATTCAAAATACGTCTTGCGCAGGTCTGTCGCGACAGGGCCGGGTGCCTCGTTGGAAAAGACGCGGTCGTCGACCCGTGCAACAGGCAATACCCCGCCCCCAGAAGATGACAAAAAAACCTCGTCCGCGTTCCAGAATTCATCTAGGGGTAAGGCGCGGGTTTCCAGCGTCATGCCTTTTGACGTGGCCATATCCAGCACGGTTTGGCGGGTGATACCATGCAGCACGCCGAGATCGGCAGTCACCAAAGTATTCCCAAACACGGCAAACACATTGAACCCCGGGCCTTCGGTCACGTTACCATCATGATCCAACAGCATGGTGGTGTCGTATCCCTGATCTTTGGCTTCAAAGAGGCCAGAGGTGAAATCGCCCCAGTGGTAGTTCTTCACCTTTGGATTCACACTGTCGCGCGGGATACGACGGACGGACTTGCCGATCCAGACTGTGGCGCCTTTGCTTGCGACTTCGGGGGTGATGACATGCACATACGGCACGCACCACGCATAAAAATGATTGGCGCAATCGCGGGGGTCGCGCGAGCCGGGCACAGGATTGCGCCCGCGCGAAGCGACCATAGCGACATAGCTGTTCTTGAGCTGTGTTGCGCCGACCATACTGTGAAGCGCGTCTTTGATCGCCAGAGTGTCCATGCCGATATCCATGCGCGCCGATGCGACTGAGGCCTCAAACCGAGCAATATAATCGCTCAAACGAAAGAAGCCCCCGTTCCAGACCGGGACCACATCATAGGTGATATCAGAATGGGTCAGGCCCCAATCGGTGACAGGAATGGCGGCATCGCCGACGGGCAACACGCGCCCACCAACCCAAGCCGCACCTTGTGCGAGTGTGTTCATGGCACCAGCCTAAAGCTATTGGGTCCGGCGCCAAATCGAAAAGTGCCTGCAGGCCAGTGATGCTTTAGGTGCCGAACGCTTTTTGGCCACCCATGACCGCCTCGACCGCGCCCAATATGGCATCGGCCACCGCATCGAGTGTGTCGACTGGCAGGTGAACAGGCAAACGCACATCGCAGGCGCGCATCAGCATGGCGCGGGTTTGCGGCAGATCAACTTGCTCTGGCAGGAATTGCCAGTTCCAGAATGCGCGCGCGTTGTCTGATGACAGGCCAAAGACCTGAATTTTCATACCCACGGTTTTGGCTGCGGCCACGACGGACGTCACTTCGTCGTCAGTCAGACCCACGAGGTTAAACTGGATGCTGTCGGGGGCGCGGGTTTCGGGTGACAGCGGTGGAGGCACGTCGATCCACGGGCTGGTTTGCAGCCGTTCGGCCACGTGATCATGGTTGCGCAGCCCATCTGCGATGCGGCGGGGCAGTTGTGGCAACTGCGGACGGATCACAGCGGCAGACAGGTTGGAGAGGCGCAGGTTATAGAGCGGCAATTGGTTCTGCCAGCGTTCAAGCGCGGCATGCAAAACGTCATGCTTTTTCCAATTGTGCTCGTAAGCGCCTGACATGATCACGGCGCGGGCCACCAGATCAGCGTCATCGGTGATGAGAATGCCACCTTCACCTGCGTTGATCATTTTATAGGATTGAAACGAGAAACAGCCGATCTTGCCAAGCGTGCCGATTTTGCGATCGTGCCAAAGCGTGCCCAGCGAGTGCGCCGCGTCTTCGATCACAGGGATATCCCGCGCATCACAGAGCGTCATGATGGCATCCATATCCGAGGTATGGCCGCGCATATGGCTGATGATCACCGCGTGAACATCGTCGAGCTTGGCTTCGAAATCCGTAAGATCAATGCGATAGTTGTCACCCACCTCGCAAAGTACGGGGATGCAATCGGCATGAACGGCAGAGGATGGGACGGCGGCAAACGTAAAGCCGGGGATCAGCACGCGGGCATCGCGGGGCAGACCAAGCGCCTTTAGCGACAAAAAGAGCGCCGCCGAGCAAGACGACACCGCCAGCGCAAACCGGCTGCCCATCATTGCGGCAAATTCGGTTTCCAGAAGCGAGACGGGCGCATCGCTGGGCGCGGTGTATCGAAACAGATCGCCGGTCTGCAGCAAGTCATCAAGTGCGGCACGCGCCTCTGCAGGGATCGCTTCGGCCTGATGCATGTTTGGCAGGGTCATATTTCGATTTCCTTATTCTGTACATTCGATTTCTTAAATCTAATACGCGCCAATGCCAAAGGTTTTGTGACAGTTTCGGGCTGTTTCTTGGTGTGATGCCGTGAGAGTGGCGGCGGCGGAACGAGGGGTTTCACCCCTCGCGCTCCCCGAGAGTATTTTGATCCAAAAGAAGGATCAGAGGCCGAGCCGGTCCCGTAGACTATACCAGGTCATGGCCAGCGCCAGAAGCGGGCTGCGCAAATGTGCGCCGCCAGGGAAGGGGCTGGTGGGCAGACGGGACAACGTTTCAAAGCCATCGGATTCGCTTTTGATCGCTTTGGCCATCAGCATCCCAGCATGAGTGGCTGTGCCCACACCGTGGCCGGAGTAGCCAGACGCAGATAGTGCACGCGAGCCCAGCCGGGTGACGTAAGGCAGCCGCGCCATGGTGATAGCGAGCGTCCCGCCCCAAGCGTAGTCGATCTGGACGTCTTTGAGATGGGGAAAGATCACCGACATGGGCTTGCGCACCAACGCAGCGATGTCGGATGGGAACCGGTAGCCGTATGTTTCGCCACCGCCAAAAAGAAGGCGATTGTCGTGGCTGAGGCGGAAATAATTCACGACAAAGCGCGAGTCTGCGACCGCGATGTCTTGGGTCAGAACGGTGTTGGCGCGGTCACCCAGAGGTTCGGTGGCAGCGATGAAATTGTTGATTGGCATGACGCGGGCGGCGACCTGAGGGGCGAGGTTGCCCAGATATCCATTGCAGGCCAGGATCAGGTGGTCTGCGGTCACGCGCCCCATTTCGGTTGTGGCTTTTGCATATGGCGCAGTTTCCAGTGACGTCACGCGGCTTTGTTCGAAGATTTGGACACCTGCTTTGAGTGCCGCGCGGGCAAGACCCAAGACAAAGTTGAGCGGGTGCAGATGCCCGGCTTGCCAATCAACAATCGCGCCTTTGTAGTCGGGTGAAGGGCATAGGTGATGGGCTGCTTCGGCCGTCAAAACGTCGAGTGGGTAATCGTAGTGCCGCTGCATGTGGTCGGCATAGTGATGCAGGTCTTTGACGTCGCTGTGCGTGGAGGCCGTGAAGGCCACGCCGGGTTTGAGGTGGACGTTTGGCATATCGTGACGTTGGATCAGATCCCGAACCAGCGCCTTGGCCTCTTCCCCCAGATCCCAAAGCTTGCGGGCGTCTGCCATGCCGTGTCGCGCTTCGAGGTCGGGTTGTTCGACGCGTTGACCAGAACCCAATTGCCCGCCATTGCGGCCCGAAGCGCCAAAGCCGACACGCTGCGCTTCGAGCACGATGACTGAACGACCCGCTTCGGCGAGGTGCAGCGCGGCGGAAAGGCCAGTGAAGCCTGCGCCGATGATCACAACGTCGGCTGTGATGTCTTCTTGCAGCGCGGGAAGGGGCGCCAAAAACTCGGCTGTCGCTGCGTACCAGCTGTTGGGGTATGCGCCTGCGCGGTCATTGGCATCGAGAAGGTTCAGCGCCATGCCCGCATGCCTTACACGTTTAACAAAAGGTGTTCACGTTCCCACGGTGAGATGACGGAGAGGAATTCGTCGTATTCGGCGCGTTTGACAATGGAATAGACGCGCGCGAATTCCGGCCCGAGAATATCGTGCAAGTCGCGCGCTGCGTCAAAACGGTCGAGCGCAGATCCGAGCACGCGGGGAATATCGCCTGCGCCTTCGTAAGCGTCGCCACGGAATTGGGTAGAGGGGCGGCGCTGTTCCATCAGGCCGAGATAGCCGCAGGCCAGTGAGGCGGCGATGCCGAGATACGGGTTGCAATCCATGCCCGCGATCCGGTTTTCGACACGGCGCGCATCTGCAGAGCTTAGCGGGACGCGGATGCCGGTGGTGCGGTTGTCTGTGGCCCATTCGAGATTGATGGGGGCGGCATGGTCTTTCACATAACGACGATAAGAGTTCACGTAAGGCGCCATCACGGCGAGCGCAGAGGGGATGTGGTTTTGCAGACCTGCGATGAAATAGTAAAACGCATCCGTTTCACCGCCTTGCGGACCGGAAAAGATGTTTTGGCCGGTTTCCCGGTCAAGGATGGAATGATGGATGTGCATGGCTGAGCCGGGCTCATCCGCGATGGGTTTGGCCATGAACGTGGCAAAGCAATCGTGGCGCAATGCGGCTTCTCGGATCAGACGCTTGAAGTAAAAAACCTCGTCCGCCAAGCGGATTGGATCGCCGTGCAGCAGGTTGATCTCCAACTGGCCAGCGCCGCCTTCTTGGGTAATACCGTCGATCTCAAAGCCTTGGGCTTCGGCGAAATCATAGATGTCGTCAATCACCGGGCCGAATTCATCCACGGCGGTCATGGAATAGGCCTGTCGCGCCGCGGCAGGGCGCCCTGATCGGCCGACCATAGGGGCAATATCTTGCGCTGGATCCAGGTTTCGCGCGATCAGGAAAAATTCCATCTCGGGCGCGACCACCGGCTCCCACCCTTGTTTGCGGTAAAGATCCACCACGCGCCTAAGCACGTTGCGGGGCGCGCAAGGCACTGGGTTGCCTTTGCGGTCATGGGCATCGTGGATGACCTGAAGGGTCCAATCGCCGGTCCAGGGTGCGGCGGATACGGTCAACATGTCCGGTTTGAGGATCATGTCTTTTTCGATAAAGCCGTCATCATCCGCCGCTTCGCCCCATCCGCCGGTGATGGTTTGATAAAAGATGCTATCAGGCAGATGGAAATGCTCTTGCTTGGCAAATTTGCTTGCTGGCACAGCTTTGCCGCGCGCGATGCCGGGCAAATCTGAAATGATGCACTCCACTTCATCAAGGCGCTTGCCTTCGAGGTACCTTTGGGCCGGTTCCGGCAAGCGTTTGATCCACGCGTCGCGCATGCCGCGTACTCCCCTTTGAGAAAGGCCGCCATGTCATGCGCCACCTTGCTTTGGTGCAAGAGCTGTCCGGTTTGCGCGCGCGCGTTTTCCAAAATCGGTTCCGGCACCACGCCGCGACCACGTGTTTGCGACAGGCCGACAACGATGCTGTCGACAAATTCCGGGTGTGGCTGCACCGACCAGGCCTTGTTGCCATACACAAGCGCCGCGTTTGCGCAGGCGGGATGGGAGGCGATCACGGTGGCGTCGGCAGGCGTTTCGACAACCTGATCCTGATGCCAAGCATTGAGCGCGATGGTTTCGCCGCCCCAATCGTATTCCTTGCGGCCCACTTCCCAACCTTCGGGCACTTTAATGACTTTGCCACCCAAGGCTTGGGCAATGATCTGGTGACCAAAGCAGACGCCAACCATCGGCGTTCCCACCGCATAAGCCGCGCGGATCAGATCTTCGAGCGGAGGAATAAAAGGCAGGTCTTCGTAGGCGCCATGGCGTGAGCCGGTGATCAACCAGCCATCTGCATCCTGAGGGCTGTCTGGAAATTCCATATCGACCACATTCCACGTCTGAAACGTAAAACCGTGGCCATCAAGAAGGCGGGCAAACATATCTTCGTAATCCCCGTGGTCGCCTTGCAGCACCTCGGGGAAGTGGCCGGTTTGCAAAATACCGATCTTCATAAAACACCTGAGTTGTTTACGTAGCCATCTCGTACCCGTCACACGCTGTCAAGATAGGCAGCGATGTGATCCGCG
>JABSSA010000343.1 GCA_013214665.1 Paracoccaceae bacterium | reverse complement strand
CGGCCAGCATTCAAGATCATACGCATTGCCTTGTGTTCCTTGTCGAAATGCCACGCGATCCGCGCGCCGGAGAGCGCGGGACAGGCTGGTTGAAAGACAGCGCGCGACATGCCGCCTGTACGCGGGCCACCGAAATCGCCGTTGTGATTGCGAATTACATTCGGCTGCTGGGATGGAGCGCCAAGGCGCATTCTGTTTCCGCAACAGACATTGATTTAACCCGGGCCGCCGTTGTGTCGGGTCTGGCTATGGTCGACGGGGAAGGCGTTTCAGCACCATATCTGGGTGACCGTTTTGGGATAGCTGCGATCACCACAACATTGGATATTGCGGTTGATGCGCCATTGTTGCCGGAGGCAGAGCAGCCTTGGTTCAAAACCCGTGGGCCTGCCTGGTGGGTTGGGGCCACGTCGCGCAAAGGGGCCATGAACCTCGATCCATTTGCCAAGCGCGATTTCCGCATGGGGCCGCATCCGTTTGAGACGTTAAAGCGTGTCGATGATCCGACCACGTTCATTGACGAAGCCCGCGTTGCGCGGGTTCCAAAGCGGACCGATATGTTTGCCCGCGCCCAGTTTGGGGATATGGGCAAGCCCGCACAGGAAGGTGCCAAAGGCGGGCATTACGCACGCAAAGCGGCGACCGCGATGGCGCAGCGGCGCGTTTTGGGCGCGTTTGTTCTGTTGCAAGCGGGAGAGGCCGCGCCCGAAAAAATACCGTCGACAGAGCAGGAAAACGCGGATGCCATCAAAGCCGCGGCGTATTTCCTGGGGGTCGATGCCGTTGGCCTGTCGCGATGCCCTGAATGGGCTTGGTACAGCCATGATGCCACGGGCGCGCCCCTCACGCCGCCCCATGATCAGGCGATTTCGATGATCATTGATCAGGGCTATGAAACGATGGAAGGCGCATCAGGCGACGATTGGATATCGGTCGCGCAATCCATGCGGGCCTATTTACGGTTTGCTTTGCTTGGTGGCGTGATCGCCAAACAGATCCGCAATCTAGGCTACAATGCCACCGCGCAGACGTTGCTGGATGGTGAGGTTGTGCAGCCGCCTTTGTTACTCTTGTCAGGCCTGGGCGAGGTGAGCCGCATTGGCGAGGTGATCCTGAACCCATTTCTTGGTCCGCGACTGAAATCCGGCGTGGTCACCACCGATATGCCGTTTGTGCACGACAAACCCATCGACTTTGGGCTGCAGAAATTCTGCGAATCCTGCAACAAATGCGCCCGCGAATGCCCGTCAGGGGCCATCACGGCCGGCCCAAAGCTGATGTTTAACGGGTACGAAATCTGGAAATCAGACAGCCAGAAATGCGCAACCTACCGGATCACCACGCCAGGCGGAGCCATGTGCGGCCGGTGTATGAAAACCTGCCCCTGGAACCTTGAAGGCATCTTTAGCGAACGCCCTTTCCGCTGGGCCGCCATGAACATTCCGGCGACCGCCCCTGCGTTGGCAAAGTTGGATGACATGGTCGGCAATGGCGGCCTGAACCCCGTTAAGAAATGGTGGTGGGATATCGAGCTGGGCGAGGATGGCGGATATCATCCAACCCAGAAAGAGGTGAATGCACGTGGTTTGCAGCGCGATCTTGATCTCAAGTACGAAGATCAAACCCTGGCCGTTTACCCCGCAAATCTGGCCCCGCATCCGCATCCGTATCCTTTTCCAATGGATCGCGAAGCCGGGATCGAAGCCTATCAGGCGATGGTGACAGCCGAAGAATACAAAGAGCGCCTGAAGCGTGGCGATGAAAGCGTCGTCCATAAATACACCGCCGATGGGGAAAGCCCTGTTGTGCGGTTAAAAGTCTCCAAGGTGGAGAAAATGTGCGCCGACGTCACCAAGTTTGAACTGCGCGCAGCAGATGGTCAGGATTTGCCGCCGTGGGAGGCCGGTGCCCATTTGGATGTTGTCGTGGCGCCGGAATTCTTGCGTCAATATTCGATGTCAGGCGATCCGGCGGATCGCTCCGTTTATCAGATTGGGGTGCTGCGCGAAGATGACGGGCGGGGCGGGTCCAAGCTGATGCATCGGATCTTCTCTGAGGGGCGCAATGTGTTTGTATCGCGCCCAATCAACCATTTCCCGTTGGAGGAGGATGCGACCCGCACCTATTTGATGGGAGGCGGGATTGGGATCACTCCGATGATTGCGATGGCGCATCGTCTGCACGCGCTGCAGCGGGATTTTGACGTGCATTATTCCATCCCATCGCGGTCTGCGGCTGGCTATCTCAATGATCTTGAACAGGTGCCATGGGCGGACCGTGTTCATATTCATGTGTCTGATGAAGGCAGCCGTGCGGATTTGGCTTCGCTTTTGGGGACGTACTCACCCGGTCAGCATGTTTATACATGCGGCCCAGAGCGCTTTATGGAGGCGGTTTTGTCCGCCGCCGAAGCTGGCGGGTTTCCGGATGACGCGCGGCATATGGAGTACTTTTCCGTGCCAGACGTGCCCGACTATGTGAACTATGATTTCACGCTAAAACTGGCGCGCTCTGGCAAGGAATTGCATGTGCCTGCCGATAAAACCGCCACAGATGTGTTGGCCGAGAATGGTATCCATGTGGATGTGAAATGCTCGGATGGGATTTGCGGCGTTTGCAAATGCGGATTGATCGACGGAGAGGCGGAACATCGCGATTTTGTGCTGTCGAAGTCGCAGCGCAAAGAGGCCGTGATCCTGTGCCAAAGTCGCGCGCTGGAAAAAGACGGAACGCTTGTCGTAGATCTCTAAGCCGAACGGGGCGCTGAGGCGCGGTTATTGCGCCGCAGCCTCCCGATGTTCTTTCAGCTTTTGTGCCAGATACCTGCGCCCGGCGATTTCGGCCATGCGCGTGCGCACAGCCGTCAGGAACGCTTCTTCTAAGGTTTGAGACGACGCACCAAGCACCTGAGCCACGTCCATAAATAGCCGGTCGTTACCGACCTCGTTTTGAACGGCCAAGCACTCTTCGGCCAGTTTGTTGGCCATTGAGGTTACATCAGCCATCAGCGCGTGTTCTCTGTCAGGCGGCGCTTCACGTAATCGGTCGTGCTGTCGATCAGAGTCGTCAGATGTGGCTCTTCAAAGAAGTGGCCTGCGCCTTCGACTTGCTGATGTGTGATCGTGATGCCTTTTTGCTCGTGCAGCTTGTTGACCAGGTTTTCCGTCTCAGACGGAGGTGCCACGCGGTCAGCTGTGCCGTTGATGATCAAGCCAGACGAGGGGCAGGGGGCCAGGAACGAAAAGTCGTACATATTGGCCGGAGGCGCCACAGAGATGAAGCCGGTGATCTCAGGGCGTCGCATCAAAAGCTGCATCCCGATCCAGGCGCCAAACGAAAAGCCGGCGACCCAGCAATGTTTGGAATTGTTGTTCATCGACTGCAGATAATCGAGCGCCGAAGCCGCATCGCTCAGTTCACCCACGCCTTGATCATATTCCCCTTGGCTGCGGCCAACCCCACGGAAATTGAAGCGCAGCACTGTGAAGCCCATGTTGTAAAAGCCATAGTGCAGCGCATGGACCACCTTGTGGTTCATCGTACCCCCGAACTGTGGATGGGGATGCAGGATGATTGCAATCGGCGCGTCACGTTCTTTTTGAGGATGATAGCGGCCTTCTAGACGGCCTTCCGGGCCGGGGAAAATCACTTCGGGCATTCAAACACCGTCCTGTTCGTTCTGTGCCAACATTTCTTTCGTCATTTCTTGACGAAAATCGTCCAGCATCTTAGAACGTTTCTAAATCTGTTGCCGCGGCATTGCGCGGAGTGAAAACGATGTAGGACCTCCTGAGCGGGAGGTCAATCAAACTGGGGGTGTTGGCGATGAAGCTGTCTACAAAAGGTCGCTATGCGATGATGGCATTGACCGACATTGCGCTGCAACCAGCAGAAACCTTGACGAACCTTGGTGACATTTCCCAGCGCCAAAAAATATCACTGCCGTATCTCGAGCAACTCTTTGTCAAACTGCGGCGGGCTGAGCTTGTGACCTCTGTGCGTGGTCCAGGTGGCGGGTACCGTCTGGCGCGCCCAGCGTCTGAAATACGTGTGTCTGACGTTCTTGCCGCTGTTGATGAGACTGTCGATGCGTTGCACACCGGTGCAGGGGCCAGCGGCGGGGTATCCGGCAGTCGCGCGCAATCGCTGACCAATCGGTTGTGGGAGGGGCTGAGCGCGCATGTCTACGTGTTTTTGCACCAAACCCGGCTTTCTGACATCGTGGAAAACGATTTGGCACCTTGTCCTGCTGTCCCGTCCATCTTTGATATGGTTGACGAGTAATGGCGACCGCTGCCGCCGGACGTGGGCGGGTTTATCTGGATTACAACGCAACCACGCCACTGCGGCTTGAAGCGCGAGAAGCGATGATTGCGGCGATGGACGTGTTGGGCAATCCTTCGTCTGTTCATACCGAAGGCCGGGCTGCGAAAGCCATTATCGAACGGTCTCGGGTGCAATTGGCCGCGTTGGTGGGATGTGATCCGCAAGATATCGTTTGGACGTCGGGTGCCACCGAAGCCGCCAATGTGTGGTTTCGTGGCAAGTCATCAGAAACGGGCGCTGAGATCGAACACGACGCGGTGTGGAGCCATATCGAAGCGGGTGATGCAAGCGCGGTGCCGGTTGACGGGCAGGGGCAAGTTCAAAGGGACGGGGGCGTGCGAATGGGCGCGCTGCAGCTGGCAAATTCCGAAACGGGTGTTTTGCAGTCTGATTTCGGCAAGCGCCCGGTTGGACTTGGCGATGTTACACAGGCCTTAGGCAAGCAGCCGGTGAATTTTGCAACGTCCTGGTGTGATGCGGTCATGTGCTCGGCGCATAAACTTGGTGGGCCAAAGGGCTCAGGCGCTCTGATCCTAAACAAAGGGATAGAGCTTACCCCGGCGCCGAGCGGCGGTGGACAAGAAATGGGCCGCCGAGCAGGGACAGAGAACGTCATCGGTATAGCAGGGTTTGGGGCCGCAGCGGAGGCGGCTAAACGTGATCTGGATGCCGGGTTGTGGGACGGCGTAAAAAAACTTAGAAAGATTCTAGAAAATGCTATTGAGCAAATGGCCGATGGCATTATCTGGGTGGGGAAAGAGACAGAACGTTTGCCGAATACAACGTGTTTCGCGGCTCCAGGTTGGAAGGGCGAGACACAGGTAATGGCGATGGATTTGGCCGGGTTTGCGGTATCTGCAGGGTCGGCATGTTCGAGCGGAAAAGTGCGTGAAAGCCGTGTACTCCGGGCGATAGGGTACGATGCATCAGTCGCGCAATCAGCGATCCGTGTGTCGCTGGGGCTGGACACAACAGAAGAAGATGTCTTGCGCTTTGCAGAAGCGTGGGCGGCAAAATGGAAAAAACACCAGGCCCGAGCGGCTTGAGCGGATGGGTGGAACGATGGCAGCATTGGATAACGTAAGCGTCAAAGAAGGTGTCGACCAGGAAACGGTTGATGCTGTGCGCGAAGTCTCTAGCTACAAGTATGGCTGGGACACGGATATCGATATGGAATATGCCCCGAAAGGGCTGACCCCAGATATCGTGCGTCTGATTTCCGAAAAGAACAACGAACCCGAATGGATGACGGACTGGCGCCTTGCCGCCTATGACCGTTGGCTCAAGCTGGAAGAGCCGGATTGGGCGATGGTGGATTATCCTGAGATCGATTTTCAGGATCAGTACTATTACGCGCGCCCCAAAAGCATGGAAGAAAAGCCAAAATCGTTGGACGAGGTGGACCCCAAACTGCTGGCGACTTACGAAAAACTGGGCATCCCTCTGAAAGAACAGATGATCCTCGCCGGTGTCGAAGGCGCCGATGGTGCGCCGTCCGAAGGGCGGAAAGTGGCCGTGGACGCAGTGTTTGACTCCGTCTCGGTTGGCACGACGTTCCAGGCGGAACTCAAGAAAGCAGGCGTTATTTTCTGTTCCATCTCTGAGGCGATCCGCGAGCACCCCGAGTTGGTCAAGAAATACCTGGGCTCGGTTGTTCCAGTGTCTGACAATTTCTATGCAACGCTGAACAGCGCGGTCTTTTCAGACGGGTCATTCGTTTATGTGCCACCCGGTGTGCGCTGCCCAATGGAATTGAGCACTTATTTCCGCATCAACGCCGAAAACACCGGCCAGTTTGAGCGGACGCTGATCATTGCCGACAAGGGCTCTTATGTGTCCTACCTCGAAGGCTGTACCGCACCACAGCGGGATACGTCACAGCTGCACGCGGCCGTGGTTGAGATCGTGCTCGAGGAAGACGCGGAAGTGAAATACTCCACCGTGCAAAACTGGTTCCCGGGCGATGAAAACGGCAAAGGTGGCATTTATAACTTTGTGACCAAGCGCGCCGATTGCCGGGGCGACCGGGCCAAGATGATGTGGACACAAGTGGAAACCGGGTCTTCGGTCACGTGGAAGTATCCATCTTGCATCCTGCGCGGTGATGACAGCCAAGGCGAGTTCTATTCCATCGCGATCACCAACAACTATCAGCAGGCCGATACCGGTACAAAGATGGTGCATTTGGGTGAAAACACCAAATCCCGGATCGTGTCCAAAGGGATCAGCGCGGGTAAAGCACAGAACACCTATCGCGGTCTGGTGTCGATGCACCCCAAGGCCAAGAATTCACGCAACTACACGCAGTGCGACAGCCTTTTGATTGGCGATCAATGTGGTGCACACACGGTGCCCTATATTGAAGTGCGCAACAATTCTTCGCGGGTGGAACACGAGGCGACAACGTCAAAGGTGGACGATGATCAGATGTTCTATTGCCGTCAGCGTGGGATGGACGAAGAAGAGGCCGTAGCTTTGATCGTCAATGGGTTTGCGCGCGAAGTGTTGCAAGCACTTCCAATGGAATTTGCGATGGAAGCTCAGCAGCTTGTAGCGATCTCTCTCGAAGGGTCTGTCGGTTAAACATCAGTCTTTAAGCGTATGAAAACGTGATTTTTTCAATGCAACATGTCCAT
>JABSSA010000342.1 GCA_013214665.1 Paracoccaceae bacterium | reverse complement strand
GCTTGAAAGACCGCGTTCGATCTGACCTGACGTGCTTAGTGCGCGCTCGAACGTTCCGACATCCAATTTGACACAAGCAATTCTATTTCAAACTTTTGCGCAATGGGCGCATATGACCGCAAGTCTGCTTTGGTTGATTTCAAGCCGGGAAAAATGGTTATCAACTCTTGGCGTTTCTCCCAGCCCATTGTCGTAAATGCGGTATCACCAAAGTAAAGCGACTCCGCCCAGGTGCCATTCGCCCATATCATTTCGTGGTCATCCAACAAAACGTGGAAATAACCAAAGTCAGATCTGTGCGCCACGCTGACGCCGATCATTCCCACAAGGTGTTTTGCGGGGATAAGAACCTGTTGTTCTCCAAAGAAAAAATCGCATAGGTGGTGCTCCACTAGCAAACAGTGGTTGGGCGAAACGAATAAGTCTTCAGAAGGTAAATTTGAGCCCAAAGCCCCTTTTGAGATCTTGATGGGCATCGACTGTGAATCCGGGCCTTCCGCAGGATCGAACCAACGGCTTCCGATCCATCTGATCGGTTTGTACCCCTTATCCTTGCACGCAACCAAATCCCCGACGATCAGGTCTTCCACAGGCTTCAAACCGCGGTCTGTCAAAATCTGCGTACCGTCGCAAAAACACAAAAAGCTGCTGCCGGGTGTTGGCGTTGATGTGCCTGAATATGTCCCGTCCCCGTTAGCGACGATTGAGTCGCCAACAGCGGAACTCGCGGGAAGCACGGTGGTTGCCTGTCCTGCAAACGGGTCCGGAGTAATCCCATCTGGTTGAAGCGCCGCCGTAGATACGGTGTACGATGAACCGAAAGAATAAACCCCGTATGTTTCACCCGTCGCCGAATTATAGAGACCAACGGCGTCCTGGGCGTGCAGACGTATGGCCGTTCCATCGTAGGCGGAGCCGACGATGTAGTGTGTGAAACCGTCAGAGACCGTGTCATCAGAGGTATCACCATCGCCTTCAATTGCGTACATGTCCCCTGCAGAAGGAGTGGCCGTCGTAGAGCCGTCGTGGGTTCTGTCATAAATGACGAGGACCAAGTTCTGCGGATCAGGATAGCTGTCGGGAATGCGCACTTCGACAAAGTCGAGTGTGCCAGATCCCAGATACTTCATTTCCGAAATAATTGGACTCACCAATCCATCTCCAAGAAATCTAATCGCGCGTGTATTGACGCGCTCCTGATAGAACAGAGGGAATATAGAGGCGATTTGTGACCCTAGTTTGTCTGGAGTGTGATGCCAGGATCTATCTTCGCTAGGAAATAATGGCTCCGATACCTCGCCCGGCATGTTAGCCATCGCCTTAGACGCGGTCGTGGTGACAGGCCTTCACCAACCCTCCATTGCCGCGGCGGCCCATAGGCAGCCGACACGCCGCACAAGCAGCAACACGAAAGACGGCGGTGACACCTGGGCTGACCTTCACCTCACACCAATAAGCGCCAGAGCATCAAAACCCAAAACTACCGACGCAACCCTTCATCAAATACCGTCATCATGGCGCCTCTCAGGCGTGCCACATCTTCGTCCACTGACGCGGCCTGATCGCATTTGAATAACGGCAATACCTCGACCCGGATTGTTCCGCTTTTGGGCCAGAATTTTCCGCGTGGCAGATGTCTGTCGGAGGCGTGAATGACGATGGGTCGTATCGTACGCCCGGTGGAGCGCGCAACGATAACCGCGCCCGCTTTGAACGAGCCAAGGCTTGCGGACTTGGTGCGCGTACCTTCCGGGAACAGCACAACGGACCGGCGCGCAGGCATGGCATGAACGGCGGCAGTCAGCGTGTCGAGCGCCACAGCACCGCTTTTTCGGTCGATCTCAACCAGCCCTGCCCCCTTGAACCCGTGGCGCAACAAAGCCGCATCACAGAGTTCCTTCTTAGCCGCAAAGGTGATCCACTTTGCCTCCGGCATCGCGTCCATCAAAGCGAAACCATCCAGATGGCTACGGTGGTTGATCACGATGATGCTGTCGGTGTCGGCGGCCAGCATTGCCCGATCGGCTTGCGTCATCTCTGTCCGAATGCTCAGCAGCCAAAGAAGCCGCGAACAAGCACGTTTGACCAACGGCCAGTACCAGCCGCGAAACCCTTTCCGTTTGCCGCATATCAAAGGCACGAAAGCGATATAAAGAAAGTAAAATGGCCCCAGCAGGACCAAAGCAGCGCGTTTCACGACACGCAGGCGCGCAGGGCCTACGGCCACGGTTGCGGACCGTTCGTTCGGAGATTGAAGTGACATAAGATCCCGTCGCGTTTCCTGCTTGCCGGGGATATTCGCGAGGATCCGAATGTAGCGTTTTCTGCCCGCCCTCAGGGCGCGTAGCCCGACAAGCACCCAGCGCCCCGCCTCTATGGGGCAAAGGTCAGTACACATCAATAGACAGTCTGGTGTCGGGACTTGGCGGGTCGTGTTGAGCCTCGTGACTTTGGCAGGTTGAAACCGGAAAAGGGCGACTCCAAGGATCGCACAGCTGTCCGTTTTCCAAGCAGAATGCTCAATCAACCAATGGGTCTGCCCGCTGTCCGGATCGTTCGTGGTGAATGGGCAAAGTTCGTCCGTATAGCTGCCGCGTGCGTTCCACACTGCCCACCATATTCGGTTCTTCTACATAGGAGTAAATGGCAACATAACGTGGTGTCGGGCCGGCAAGAGGTGCAACGCGATGCAGGGAGTAACGCCCCTTGAAAAGTTGAAGATCGCCCGGTTGCAACGTTAGCGGAATTACTTTTTCCGAGGTCCCGTCGAGAACTTTAGAAACCTCCTCAAAGTTCTCGTTGTGGCTACTGCGGATCATGGGGGCATATTCGAACGCCCCGCCACTTTCGGCATTCTGCAAGGCTAGTGTGACGGTAAAGTTGTTGGTGTCGAAATGCCAAGGAAACCCGTTTCCTTCACTAGCAGCGTTCACGATCACGTCCGCCAGCGGGTCCGCGTAACGGAAAAACCGATCTGCCGGCTGCTGAAGACAATCGCGGATGAAATCGTCGAAACCGTCGCTGTCAAAGACGGTGCGCAATGCTCCATCCAAACGGAAGTTATCTGCGGGGATGAACGCATTCGATCTATCAAAAAACCTTCGCCGCGGATCGGACTCAGGCAAGCTGACATCCTCAGTCGTGAAATACGGGTTCGTGCGTGAATAGCTCTGGTGGCTCTTGCCAGCGACACCCTCGGCTTCCGCAACCGCAGCGGCAATCCCGGCGGGTTTCAGAAAGCCCTTGAGAACAGCACACCCTTGCGCATCGAGCTCTCCTCGCACCCGTTCCAGCAGCGCATCTCGTTGATGCCCTTGCGTAGAAATCGGGTAGCGTTCGAGGTCGATCAGGTCACTGGCCAATAACGGCATCGGATGGTCTCCCACTATGTCGTCTTGCTCCCAGTGCACCCCAGCACTGTAATCATGTCTTTATTTGGCGCGACATGACGGAGTCGTTTTTGCCAATTGGCTACTAGCGTTCGTAAGCCGTAAGGAGCGGCCATCAACGAGTGAAGAGCGCCAGCTACTTTGGAACGTTGCGAAGGGCTGCAAGGCGGTCAATGCGAGCGATGCTGCGGGGCGCACAAACGTCCGGCCTGCGCCACAAGTCGCCGAAACCTATCAATTGGTCAAAGCGTCCACTCGAACTCAACGGCTTTTTCGGACACGTCCCAGAGACGCGACATAACTGCTTTGTCATAGGCATGAGCGTTAAGTGTGCCTTTGCCAACTGGTCCAACCGCTTCCATGCGGCCCGTTGGACCGTAGAGGGCACGTTGCTCTGTCAGAGCCGCTTCGGTCGCGCACATGACTTCGGGATATGAGCCCTGCTCAGCTGTCTGGACCATTGGCGTTTTGGTCATCAGCCACCAGATGAAACGCATTGTGCGGCTACCGCTTGTTGTGATCAGCGAAGTCGCCGACGAACCGGGATGGCAGACGAAGACCTCGACATCCTTGCGCCCCGCCGCGGCCAAACGGTCCTGCAGTTCGTAAGCAAACATCATCTGCGCCAGCTTGCTCTGCGAATAGGCGGTGTTCGCGCCATAGCCCTCATCCCAGTTCATGTCGTCGAACTTGATGGTCTTGAGACCCATGTTATAGCCGAGGCTGGCAACAACCACGATCCGGCCTTTGCTTTCGGCGATGCGGTCAAAAAGCAAACCATTGAGCAGGAAATGTCCGTAATGGTTGGTGCCAAGCTGGCTTTCGAACCCGTCGTCGGTAAGCTTGCGTGTCGGCACTTGCGCGATGGCCGCGTTGTTGATCAGCCCGTCGATCCGAGGCACCATCTTAAGGACTTCCTCGGCAGCCTCGCGCACGCTGTCCAGAACGGACAGGTCCACGCGGACAAAGCTCACATCGGAGTTCTCGCCAAATTCTTGTTTCAGGTCCGCGATTGCCGCCTCAGATTTCTCGGTCGACCGGTTCAACATCACCACCTTAGCGTTCTTCTTCAGAAGAATGCGCGCTGCTTGATAGCCTGCGCCGGCATTGGCACCAGTGATGACGTAACTCTTGCCTGACTGGTCGCCAAGACGCTCGGGTGTCCAGCCTTTGGGTCCAAATGTTGTATCTGCCATTTCTCATCTCCTGCCAGCCCAAATTGGCGGTTACTAGGTCGCTTTCTGAATGCACAATTAAGATCTGAATGGACTCCAATACAGACTATATCCTCTCAAATACTTGCCTAATCGTCTCAGCTCTATTGTAATGGTGAAAGTTCCCTGTCAGCTAGAATGCATGAGCAAAGACCGGATCAAAGACCTAATCGAGCGCCGCCTGCCAGAGGCAGGCCTAGTCGATACCGCACTGAAAGGTGTTCAGCTTTTCCGGGTGACCGAGGCTGTGCCCTGCGTGCCCGCCGTCTATGAGCCCACAGTGGTGGCTATTCTCAGTGGCACCAAGGAAGCTGTCTTGGACGGTGAACACCACGTCTATGGCAGCGAAAAATACCTGCTGTGCCCCATGACTTTACCGGTGGAAGCGGGCACGCCATTGGCATCTTACAAAGATCCTCTGCTCGGCGTGGTGATTGCGCTGGAGCCACGAATGATGCGCGAGCTCACCATGGAGATCGAGACCGCTGTTGGTGGCAACAAACAATCGCGGGATGGTGCTCCTTTGGCCTTGGCTTTGGCGTCCTGGGATAGTGATTTCACGCAGGCGCTGCTGCGGCTTCTCGATCTGCTCGACAATCCAGTTGATCTGGATGTGCTCGGACGGGGCCGACTGCGCGAGTTGTATTATGCTGTACTCATGGGCGAGGCCGGGGCCGTTGCTAGACGTGCCTATGGCGTCGGCAACGAGATCGCGCGCACCATCGACTACCTCTCTGCCCACATGAACAAACCGGTCACCATTGATGATTTGGCCGACCGCGTCGGCATGAGCCGGGCGGTATTCCATCGGCAGTTCAAGGAAGCGACGACAATGTCTCCGATACAATTCGTAAAATCTATGCGGTTGAACAATGCCGCCATGAAGATTGCCGAAGGAAAGACCGTCTCAGAGGCAGCGTGGGACGTAGGCTATCAAAGCTCTTCTCAATTCAGCCGCGAATTTAAGCGGCTGTATGGTCAGTCGCCTCGGCAATGGAGCAACGCGACGCAGGTGCCAGAACGACTAACCTAGGTTGCTCCCGTAAACGCGGCGAATGTGCGGTTTGCCAGGCGCAGCCGTCTTTGAGTGCGTTCCTCCGAAGGGCAGCCTCGTCCGCCTATTGGCCCCTCACATAAACTGCATCGAAAGCTCGCCCCTTATCCTTGGTCACCGATGCTGCGGCCCTTGTCGTCTGTCCAGACCCCGCCGCAAACCAGAGACCCGCGGAAAATTCCGAACCAAAACCCCAAACCATCACGGGTCCGGTTGCGCAGAAGGTCCGCTTTACGGTTCTTTTACCCGGCGCTACGATACCTGATCACACGAGAGGGCCGCCAAATTCGATGCCGCACAACGCTTCCAATCTGCTGATCATCATCTCGGACGAACACCGAAAAGACACGATGGGATGTGCCGGACATCCTATCGTCAAAACACCAAACCTGGATGCCCTCGCAGCGCGCGGAGCGCATTTCACCAATGCCTACACGCCGTCGCCCATGTGCGTGCCAACGCGTGCCGCGCTTGCGACAGGCAATCATGTACACAAAATCCGCCATTGGGACAGCGCCACGCCCTATGACGGCAAGATACGCAGTTGGATGCGGCATTTACGGGATGAAGGCGTAGATGTCGTGTCCATTGGAAAGCTACACTTCCGTTCCGGCGAAGATGACAACGGGTTCTCTCAGGAAATCCTACCCATGCATGTGGTCGGAGGTATCGGCTGGCCCGTGGGGTTGTTGCGCGAAACCTTGCCTGCCTATGACACCGCAGAACTGGCAGCGGACGTGGGTTCCGGCGCCAGTACGTACACTGAATATGATCGCCAGATCACTGAAACGGCAGAGGATTGGTTAAGCGGAAAGGCGGGATCACAAGACCCATGGGCGGCGTTCGTTTCGCTTGTCAGCCCGCATTATCCACTAACCTGCCCCGACGATTTTTTTGCGATGTACAACCCCGCCCAGATGGACCTGCCTGTCGGCTACACAGATCGGTTCCGTCCTGAGCATACCGAGCTAAAGAACGTGGCAGGGTTTTTTGATTATGGCCGCTATTTTGACGAGGCAAAAACACGCGAAGCCAAGGCGGCCTACTACGGGTTGACCAGTTTCATGGATGATTGCGTGGGCCGCATCCTCGCAGCGCTGCAAGCAAGCGGACAGGCTGAGAACACGGTTGTTGTCAG